>NZ_CP196822.1:906750-1209000 GCF_051912485.1 Nitrobacter sp. JJSN
GGCGCCGGAACGGCGATCGGCAAGGCCATTCTCGGTGCGAGCGATGCATCCGCGGCGCGTGCCGCGCTGGAGCTCGAGACCGCCGTCGACGGAGAGGTGACCCGGCAGAATATCCTGCTGAACCGAATCTATCAGGCGAAGCTGTTTGGCGGTTACCGGCGCGTCATCAACGCCTTCGCCGACGGCTATAAGGCTAGCGATGGTATCGCTGCCGGCTCTTCATCGAACTACACCATCGACACAACGAATGGTCTCGTAAAGCCGACTATCCCCAACGCGACTTCATCTGCGAACCCAACCCAGAGCCTGGCAAACGGCGGGCTGACGATGATTGATCGCGGATGGTCGATCGCCAACGGTGCCACGGTCAAATCAATCGGTCTGTATCTGACCAGCGCAAAGACCGTGACGGTAAAAATCGCGCAGCGTGTATCAGCGGGATCGTACAACATCGTTGTGAGCCAGTCGTTTAGCCATCCGGGCGGTGGATGGGCGGATTGCGTCCTTTCGAGTCCCTATTCCGTCCTCGGCAGCGGTTCATATTACGCCGCTGCATGGACCCCGACCGGAAGTGTCGATAGCTCGGCCAATGGCGCAACTCGCTCCTATGTGAGCGGCGATGTGACGAGCAGCAGCGTTGCCATGACTGAAGACGCCGGTCAGACCACACTCGGATTGCGGGCGCTCTATGCATCGAGCAACATGACCGTTGTAACGACCGCTCAAACGGCCGATTCGTCGGTCTCGAATGGGTGCGTGCTGCTGGAATATGACGCCAGTGCAAGCCCGACGCTAAACACGGATCTGACGGTTGAGGTGACCTGTGATGGCGGCTCGCATTGGACATCCGCCGCTCTATCGGGCGTCAGCGCACATAGTCAGAGCGGTCGCGCGGTCGCTGAAACCGTCGATCAGTCCTGCACGGCAGGTACATCGTTTGCGGCGAGGATCAAGACGCTGACGAACAAGAATATCCCGATTTACGGCACGTCTTTGACGGTTCACTAGAAATCATTTCCAAAGGACCACTCCAATGCCCAACGCAGTCCCGACCGCGCGAGAACCCGCGTCGATTCGATACAAGAATCCGGGCGCGATGTGGGGCGGAAAGCACGCCGATAAATGGGGAGCGGTCAACGACATCGTCCTGAAGGACGGACAGGCCAATCACATCGCGGTGTTTTCTGATGTCGTGCACGGCGCGGCCGCTCAGTTCGCGCTGTGGAAGGCCGGCTATTGCGACATGACGCTGGCGGCCGCGATCAAGAAGTGGTCGGGACATAACTCGTCGGTCGCCTACATGGCTTTTCTCGGCGAGCACGTCGGCGTGACGGCGCAAACCCGAATCACGCCGGCGCTGCTCGCATCCCCGAAGGGCCTCGCGCTCATGAAAGCGCAAGCACAATGGGAGGCGGGCAAGCCGTATCCCATGACGGATGCTGAATGGCGGCAAGCGCAGGCCATGGTTTTTCCCGTCGCCTGACGGCACTCAGGCAAATCGCAACATCACTGGAGACAAGACATGACATCGGATTCGGTGTGGCAGGTCGTGCGCTACCTGCTGATCGCGGCCGGAAGTTTCGCTACCGGCAAGGGCTGGGTCACCTCCGATCAGGTGACCGGCATCATCGGCGCCATCGGCACGATCTTCACCGTCGCATGGGGCATCTATGTGAAGTTCGGCACGCGCGCGACAACCGTGGACACAGCGGCGCGGACCGATGTGCCCGTGATCAGCGCCGCGACCGGCGCGGTCAGGTAATTCCACCAACAACAGGAGTTCTCATGCGAAAGCTTGTCGCCGCGATAGCGGTCGTCTCCGGTCTGGCGCTCGCCGGTTGCCAGACCGTCGCGTTGCCGTCGCTGAATCTGAACACGGCCGTTGCGCTCAATACGGTCTACGGCATCGAAAACGCCTATGGTGTCGCGGTGAACGCCGCCAACGCCTACAAGGCGTTGCCGCTTTGCCGGACCGGCACAGTGCCCGGCGCAGCCAACATCTGCGCGAGGCGATCGGTGATCGAAAGGCTGCAGGCGGCGATGCGCAAGGCGCGTCTTGCCGTCAACAATCTGGTCGCGCTGCAGAAGACCTATCCGTCCGTCGATATCACCAACGCGCTCTCGGCGGCGCAGTCGGCGCTGATCGTCGTTCAGCAAATCCTCGCATCCGGAGCATAGTCACATGGTTACCGCAGCAGAAATCGAGGCCGGCCTCGCGGCCGCTGAAGCTATCGTCAGCGCCATCGTCAAGGTCGCGCCCGCGATCGAGCAGGGTGTGGTCTCGTCGATCCCCTACGTTCAGGCCATCGCCGGCCTGATCGGCGGCAGCAACGCCACGTCTGATGAGATCGATGCGGTGCTGGCCCAAATCAACGCGGCGGCCGATGAGTTTTTGAGCCCGCTACCGCCGGACGACGGCTCGACCACAACCTGACGCCGCGAGGGGCAGATGCCGGGACTGCCCCGAAGCGGTGCGTCCGCAGCACGGAAATATGACATAAGCGGGCATTTCACGTTCATTTGCCATTCACGCGGCGGCGGTTCATCTTGGCGGTACCGAAGCTGGAACTGGAATCAGCGGAGCCCGCCTTGCGCCTTCTCGTCGTCGAAGACGATCCCGATCTCAACCGACAGCTCACGACGGCGCTGACCGATGCCGGCTACGTTGTCGATCGCGCGTTCGATGGTGAGGAGGGGCACTTCCTCGGCGACAGCGAGCCCTACGACGCCGTCGTGCTGGATATTGGCCTACCGAAGATGGATGGCATTTCGGTGCTGGAGGCATGGCGGCGTCAGGGGCGCACCATGCCGGTGCTGATCCTCACCGCGCGCGACCGCTGGAGCGACAAGGTGCAGGGATTCGACGCCGGCGCCGACGATTATGTCGCAAAGCCCTTCCATCTCGAGGAAGTCCTGGCGCGGATTCGCGCGCTGCTGCGCCGGAGCACCGGCCATGCGCAGTCCGAACTGACCTGCGGGCCGGTAACGCTGGACACCCGCACCGGCCGGGTCAGCGTCAGCGGCAACCCGATCAAGATGACCTCACATGAATACCGGCTGCTGGCCTATCTCATGCATCATACCGGACGTGTGGTCTCACGCACCGAACTGGTCGAGCATCTCTACGATCAGGATTTCGATCGCGACTCCAACACCATTGAAGTCTTTGTCGGCCGCATCCGCAAGAAGCTGGACGTCGATATCATCCAGACAGTTCGCGGGCTCGGCTACCTGCTGACACCGCCGTCAGATGCGCGCTAGGGAATTTCTGGCCCGGCGCTCGAATTCGCTCGCAACGCGGCTGTTTCTGTCCGCGACCGCCTGGGTGGTGGTCGTTCTGCTCATCACCGGCGTTGTGCTGTCGTCGGTCTATAGGTCGGCGTCCGAGCGCGCCTTCGACCGCCGCCTCAATCTTTATCTTCGAACCCTGATCGCCGAAGTGGCGACGCCGGACGAGCCGGCCGATCGTCAGTTCCAGTCGCTCGGCGAGCCGCTGTTCGATCTGCCGCTGTCGGGCTGGTACTGGGAGATCGTCCGCACCGATCCGGACAAGAAAGAGATCCGCGCGTCTCGCTCGCTGTGGGACAAGAAGCTGCCGAATCTGGAGGATCAAGGCATTGAGCTCTCCTCGTCGGGGGTCCGCGTCGGATATATCGATGGCCCCGAGGGCCAGATCCTGCGCATGGCGGAGCGGCCGGTCGATCTCGGCGCCGACGGGAAATTCCGCGTCACGGTGGCCGGAGACGCCACCGAGATTTTCGATGAAACGCGGAGCTTCGACTATTACCTCGGCGGCACATTTGCCGCACTCACGATCGGGTTGCTGCTGACCACGATCTTTCAGGTACGGTTCGGTCTCGCGCCGCTGAAGCGTATTTCAGACGCCATCGCCGATATCAGGTCCGGCCGCGCCGAACGGCTCCAGGGCGAATTTCCAGTCGAGATCGCGCCGCTTGCCCGCGAGACCAATGCGCTGATCGATGCCAACCGCGAGATCGTCGAGCGCGCGCGCACCCATGTCGGCAACCTCGCACACGCAGTCAAGACGCCGCTCTCGGTCATTGTCAACGAAGCCAATGCGCATCAATGCGACCCGTTTGCCGCGAAGGTGCTCGAACAGGCCGAGGTGATGCGCAATCAGGTCGCCCATCATCTGGAGCGCGCCCGAATCGCGGCGCGGCTCACCGTTATTGCGACGGTGACCGATGTCGCTCCCGTCATCGAGGCGCTGCGCCGGACCATGGAGAAGATTCACCGCGACCGCCGCGTCGCCATCGACGTTGATGCCAGCGCTGCGGGGAAATTTCGCGGCGAGCAGCAGGATCTCGAGGAAATGGCCGGTAATCTTCTCGACAATGCCTGCAAATGGGCGCGGTCGCGGGTGTTCATCAAGGCCTCCGTCCGTCCGCCTTCCGCCGCCGAGCCGGCGATGCTGCGCATCATTGTTGACGACGATGGGCGGGGATTGTCGGACGACGAGCGGATGCAGGCCTCGCAGCGCGGCCGCCGCCTCGATGAGACCAAGCCAGGATCAGGACTAGGGCTGTCGATCGTCACCGATCTTGCCGCGCTTTATGGCGGCAGCCTGACGCTCAGTTCCTCACCAAATGGCGGCCTGCGGGCCGAACTGGTGCTGCCGGCAGCCTGAAGCGCGCCCCAAAGGTCCGATTCTAACGTTTGCATCCCGTAGCGGCAGGGCTGCCCGCACCGCCGCAGTCCTGCCCGAATTGCCCGCTCCTGTGCCACGGGATGCAAATCTTCCCGGCGGGAGGGCGCCGGAGGGGGTTCATGAGCAAGACGAATATGCTTTTGATTGTCGCGGTGGCTCTCGCCCTCGTCGGTTGCGACGTGACGAGTTCCGGCGGCCCCGACGGTCCGGGCCTGCTGACCGGGGCATTTTCCGGTCGGACGGAAAGGGTCGGCGATTCGGCGCGCGAGCGTGCAGCGGCGACGACCACGGCGGCGCTCGGCGGACTGATCGGACCGAAACTCGGCTCGGCCCTGGATGATGATGACCGCCGGCTGGCCTATCAGGCCCAGATGGATGCCCTTGAACGTGGCGCACCCGGCGCGCCGATTGCCTGGCGCACCCCGGATTCCGGCCGCCATGGCAATATCGTCGCTGGCCCCGAATATGAGCTGAAGGGTGCGACATGCCGCGGCTACTCCCACACCGTCACGATCGGCGGTCAACTCGAAACCGTGCGCAAAACCGCCTGCCGGAAAGGCGAAGGCAAATGGGCCGCGGTGGGCTGATCCGGCAGCGGCGAGGCCGTATCAAAAGCCGGCCCTATCCTTATGTTTGAGCACGCTCTTTTTACGCCAGGGACTGGTGTACGTCGCCAGAGCCTTTCCGCTTCTGATGGAATCAGAAGCGGGGGCTCTATAGTTTTGATTTGACGTGTTTTCTTCACGTGCACCGGAAGCCTCAAGCAAGCTATGGGCTTCCTCAACGCATCCTTAAGACCGCTCCTGTTATGACATGCCACGGGCCTTCCGGTGCCCGCGCGATCGTTCGCGTCAAGATTTGTATGCATGGACCAGGCCTCGCTCGAACGGCTGAAAAATTATCTCGCGCAGCTCCCGCCGAAGTCGCAGGCGCTGCTGATGCGGGAGTTCGAGCGCGCCGTCGAGCGCGATGAAGACGCCGCGGTCGCCAACTTCGTACTTGAGGAGTTGCGCAGGATCGTTCGCAGATCGGATGACAGTGCGCGGCCGCGGAGCGAGGATCCGGTCCGACATCTGTTCCGCCCGCTGGAACCGTTTCTCGTCGAGGGCGGCTCTGTGCCGCGCCCCGGCCAGATCCGGCGCACCTCGCTCATGCCGGTGTGGCAGTGGCTGGCGCAGGACGGCGCGCCGGATGCGGCGCGTGCGTTCGAGGCCGCGCTCGCCGATGGAACTGGGTCTGCGTCGGAGATCGAGGCAGCCGCGCTGACGTTCCAGGCGGCCGCAGCAGTCGCCATTCAGCGGATCACTGTCGATAGCTCCGGGACCGATCGCCAGCGGGCGCTGGGCCGCATCGGCGCCCCCAGTGTCGTTGAAGATTTTGCCGGGATCGGAGCGGTTCTGAACGCCCGCGAGGCCCTCGATACCCTCAATGGCCGGCTGCCCAGTTTTATGCGCGTCTTCGGGGAATCGCAGATCAAGGCTCTGATGCCCGCGCTCAATGTTCCGTCCTTGCAAACCCCGCTTGCCGTGCCGTTCGCGCTGACGCTGGTGATGCAGCGGCTATCCGCGTCGTGGCAGATCATCCGCCTGGCGATCAAGATTGCAAGTTTGGATGACGAGATCCGGGTGGCGGCGACGCCATATGGCGTGGCGGTCACGCTGGTGCTCGACGATTTGTCGCGGACTTCGGCCGCTCTCCGTGCCGACATCCGGAGCGGGCGTTTCGAAAATGTCTCCGAATATTTGAAGACCGTGCACGATGGCGTCCGGGGGCTGCGGACCGAACTCGACATCCGCGCCGATTCAAGCTGGGGCCGCAAGCTAGCGTCGATCAGGGTCGATATTTCCAATGGCCTGCAATCGGAAATCGACGGCGTCCCCGGCCGGGTGCGGCGTCTGCTCCGCCAGCGGCCCGACAAGGATATTCCGCCCGGCGCGAGGATCGACCCGACCGAGGTCGAGGAAACCGCCGCGCTGATCGATTTCGTCGCGGTGTGTCGGACCTACGCGAGCGAACTGGCCATCAACGAAGTCACGATGCGCACCTATTCGGATTTGCAGCAATATGTCGAACGGGCCACCGAAACCCTGGTGGAATCACTCCGCAACGGCGATGAGCGTGCCCGCGCGTTCCGACAGCAGCAGGTCAAGGCGACGATCCGTTTCTGCGAGGTTCTGTTCGGTCATGATTATTCGTCGCTGATGAGCCGGGCGGCCGAGAACGCGCTCGCTGCCGAACCCAAGTCGTCGCGGGCCGGTTAAGCGCGTCAAGCGGGCTTCCGAACTCAAACTTTCACTAAAATCAGAGGGTTGCCGGTGCGCTCCGCCAATTGTGCCGCAATTGTCAATTGCGTCCTCTTTCCAGTCGTGATGTAACCCGGCCATCGGACCGGCCGTTTCCGGCGCCGGGCCATCGGAACCCTGATGAGATGACGTTGTGGTTTGTGTTCGCGCTGATGACCGCTGGAGCGGCCTTTGCGGTGCTGTGGCCGCTCGGTCGTTCGGCCAGGTCGCGGACCCCAGAGGGCAACGAGACCACCGTCTACCGGGATCAACTTGCCGAAGTCGGGCGTGATGCCGCCGCCGGTCTGATCGGCGCACCTGAGGCAGCCGCGGCGCGAGTCGAGATCGGACGACGGCTTCTGGAGGCGGCCGATGCGGAAAGCCATCAGCCGCAAACCTCTAAACTCTGGCTGCGACGCGCGGTGGCAGTCGTCGCGCTAGCTGGGATTCCGCTGCTAGCGCTCGCGATTTACCTGCCACTCGGATCGCCGCAGTTGCCCGATTTCCCGCTCGCGGAGCGCGTTCAATCCGCCGATGCGTCGGAACCGCTCGATCACCTCGTGGCGCAGGTCGAATCGCACCTGGAGAAGAATCCCACAGACGGCCGTGGCTGGACCGTGCTGGCGCCGGTGCTCGCAAAACTCGGTCGCTTCGATGACGCTGCGCGCGCCTATCGCAACGTGATCGCCTACGCGGGTGAAACAGCGGAGCGCCGTGCCGAACTCGGTGCAGCGATTGCCGCGGCCGCGAATGGCATCGTCACCGCCGACGCGAAAAACGAGTTCGAACGGGCGATCGCCTTGAATCCCCAGGAGGCGAAGGCCCGCTTTTTCCTTGGAATGGCTGCGGAACAGGACGGCCGTACCGCCGACGCATTAAAGATATGGCAGGCCCTGCTGGCCGATGCGCCTGCGGACGCGCAGTGGCGCGGCACGGTGCAGGAGGCGCTGGCGCAGGTCGAAGGCAGCGCACCGGGTCCGGCGCAGGACGCGGTGGCCGCGGCGAGCGGCATGAACGAAGCGGACCAGTCCGCGATGATTCACAAAATGGTCGATCGGCTTGCGACCCGCCTGAAGCGGGATGGTAACGACGTCGAGGGATGGCTGCGTCTGGCCCGCGCCTATATGGTGCTCAACGAGCCGGAGAAGTCGCGTACCGTGCGCGACGACGCCCGCCGTGCGCTCGGACAGAATGAAGCAGGTTTGCGCCAGCTCAACGAAGGGCTCAAGGCGCTTGGGATAGATGGATGATGAAGGTGTTCGCTTTCCGCGCAGGTAAAACAGCATGACTCGCAAGCAGCGGCGGTTGACGATGATCGGTGGATCACTCGTGGTGCTCGGAATCGCAGCCGCGCTGGTGCTGAACGCGCTGCGCGACTCCATCGTGTTTTTCTCGACGCCGGTGATGGTGTCGGAACATCACATTCAGCCGGGCCAACGCTTCCGGCTGGGCGGGCTGGTGGTAACGGATTCGCTGGTTCGAGGCGATAATCTCGCGGTCACGTTCAAGGTGTCCGACGGAAGCGCGACGCTTCCGGTTGCCTACAAGGGAATCCTGCCGGATCTGTTCCGCGAGGGGCAGGGCGTGGTCGCCGAGGGCGCGCTCGACGGTTCGGGCGTATTCCGGGCCGACACTGTGCTGGCCAAGCACGACGAGACCTACATGCCGAAGGAAGTCGCGGACGCCTTGAAGAAGCAGGGCCACTGGAAGGATGACTACGGCGAGCAGGCTTCGGGCAAGCCGGGTGAGCAGGCCTCCGGCAAGCAGGGGGTGTCGCAATGATCGCGGAAGCCGGACATTATGCGCTGGTGCTGGCACTTGGGCTTGCGCTGATCCAGTCCACGATTCCGATCATCGGCGCGAGACTGCACGACGGCGCGCTGATGAACGTTGCGCGCTCGACCGCGCTTGCGCAACTCCTGTTCGTCGGCGCTTCGTTCCTCGCATTGGTGACGCTGCACGTCGTTTCCGACTTCTCGGTCCTCAACGTGTTCCAGAATTCCCATTCGCTGAAGCCGATGATCTACAAGATCACCGGCGTCTGGGGCAATCACGAAGGCTCCATGCTGTTGTGGGTGACGATCCTCGCGCTGTTCGGCGGGCTGGTCGCCGCGTTCGGCAATAATCTCCCGCTGTCGCTGCGCGCTCATGTGCTGGCGGTACAGGCGTGGATCGCCACCGCATTCTATCTGTTCATCTTGCTGACATCGAATCCGTTCATGCGGATTGCGAGCCCGCCGCTGGAAGGCCGCGATCTCAACCCGGTGCTGCAGGATATCGGGCTCGCGGTGCATCCGCCGATGCTGTATCTCGGCTACGTCGGATTCTCGATCTCGTTCTCCTTCGCCATCGCCGCCTTGATCGAAGGCCGCATTGATGCCGCCTGGGCGCGCTGGGTGCGGCCATGGACGCTGATGGCGTGGATCTTCCTGACGCTCGGAATCGCAATGGGTTCGTACTGGGCCTATTACGAACTCGGCTGGGGCGGCTGGTGGTTCTGGGATCCGGTCGAGAACGCATCGCTGATGCCATGGTTGGCCGGAACGGCGCTGCTGCATTCCTCGGTGGTCATGGAAAAGCGCAACGCGCTCCGGGTATGGACCATCCTGCTCGCGATCCTGACCTTCTCGCTGTCGCTGCTCGGCACGTTCCTGGTACGCTCCGGCGTGCTGACATCGGTCCATGCCTTTGCCACCGATCCGACGCGCGGCATCTTCATCCTGCTGATTCTGTGCACCTTCATCGGCGGCAGCCTGTCCTTGTATATCTGGCGTGCCTCCGCTCTGAAGCAGGGCGGACTGTTCGCGCCGATCTCGCGCGAGGGTGCGCTCGTCCTCAACAATCTGTTCCTGACCACGGCCTGCGCCACCGTCTTCGTCGGCACACTGTATCCGCTGGCGCTTGAGGTCATCACCGGCAACAGGATTTCGGTCGGCGCGCCGTTCTTCAATCTGACGTTTGCTCCCTTGTTTGTCCCGCTGCTGATCGCGGTGCCGTTCGGTCCGCTGCTGGCGTGGAAGCGCGGTGATCTGGTCGGCGCCTCGCAACGGTTGATAGCCGCGGGGATCGGCAGCGTGATTGCGGTGGCCGTGCTATGGGCATGGACGCGCGGCGGCAGTACCTTCGCACCGCTGGCGATCGGCCTTGCCGCGTTCGTGATTCTCGGCGCGCTGAGCGATCTCGCCGAACGCATCAATCTGTTTCGTGCGTCGCTTCCGGTGTCGTTTCGCCGCGCCAAGGGATTGCCGCGCTCGGCCTGGGGCACGGTCTTCGCCCATGCCGGTCTCGGCGTGGCACTGATCGGCATCGTCTGTGAAACCACCTGGAATACCGAATTCATCGCCTCCATGAAGCCGAACGACGTGGCGCGGGTCGGTGGTTACAGCCTGACCTTCGAGGGCACGTCGCAGCGACAACAATCCAACTATCGCGAGCAGACTGCGCGCTTCGCCGTGAGCCGGAACGGGCAGCCGATCGCGGTGATGACGCCGTCGAAGCGCAACTTTACCACGCGCGCGGCGTCGACCACGGAAGCTGCGCTGCTGACGCGGGGCGTGAGCCAGCTCTACATCTCGCTCGGCGATACCGCCGACAATGGCTCGGTCGCAGTGCGCATCTACCACAAGCCGATGGTGCTGTTGATCTGGTTCGGGCCGGTTCTGATGGCCTTTGGTGGCGTGCTGTCGCTGTCCGACCGTCGTCTGCGAGTTGGTGCGCCAAAACCTGCGAAGGCTAGCCACGTACTCCAGCCAGCGGAGTGAGACCGATCATGCATGAACTCATGCAAGGATTGTCGTCCGCGCCTTTGCAGGCATGGTTCCGTGCGAGGCGCAGGCTTCCGCATGTTTTCGGCGCTCTCCTTTGCATTGTGTTTGCAATGGCGTCTCCCGCCTATGCGGTGCAGCCCGACGAGATCATGCCCAACCCTGCGCAGGAAGCGCGCGCGCGCAACCTGTCGCGCGAATTGCGCTGCATGGTGTGCCAGAATCAATCGATCGACGATTCCTCGGCGCCGCTGGCGCGCGACCTTCGCCTGCTGGTGCGCGAACGCATCACAGAGGGCGACAGCGATCAGCAGGTGCTGGATTTTCTGGTCGCCCGGTACGGCGACTTCGTGCTGCTGAAGCCGCCCTTCGAAAAGAGCACGCTGCCGCTCTGGCTTCTGACCCCGCTGGTTCTGTTGGGCGGCGGACTGGCGCTTTGGGGCTACAGCCGGCGACGGTCGAAAGCGATGCAGGCGGCCGCGGATGCACCGCCGCGACTGACAGATGAAGAAGAGGCGCGGCTGGCGAAGCTGGTGGCGACAGAACCCTCTGCCGGTGAGCCGGTCTAACGGCCCGTTCTAACGTTCGCATCCCGTTTCATCGAAACTCCTCCGCGAATGCGGTTAGTTGGCGTGCGCCAAACCGCCGCACGAGACGTTCGCCATTGTTACGAAACATTAATTTCCCGGTCAGCGCGCTGTAAGGCGCGAATCCCCATCTTCAGATCATGAAGTGCTTGCCTTCGGCACTATATGAACTCGTTCTGGAGATACGCATGACCGACAGGCCTACCGACCGTTCGCCACCTTCTCCGTTCAAACCCGCCCGCCGTTTTGGGGTCACCGCGCGCAAGTTCGCGCTGATGGCGTCCGTCGGCGCCGGCCTCGGCCTGGCAGCTTACGGGCTCAGTCCGCCGGACAGAGCCGATCTATTCACCAGTCCCGCTCATGCGCAGGTCAACAATGATGTGAGCAAGGTCGCCCAGCCGATCGGCTTTGCTGACATCGTCGAGCGCGTGAAGCCGTCGGTGATTTCGGTCAAGATCCGTATGAAGGACAAGGCGATTGCTGGCGAGGAGGACTCGCCGTTCCAGCCGGGTTCGCCGATGGAACGGTTCTTCCGCCGCTTCGGCGGACCGGACGGCATGCCGCCGGGCTTGCGCGGCCGTCGCGGCCATGGCGTCGTGACGGGGCAGGGCTCCGGCTTCTTCATTTCGGCCGATGGTTATGCCGTGACCAACAACCATGTCGTCGACGGCGCCGACAAGGTCGAAGTTACGACCGACGACGGCAAGACCTACACCGCCAAGGTGATCGGGACCGATCCGCGCACCGACGTTGCCTTGATCAAGGTCGAGGGCGGCTCAAATTTCCCGTTTGCGAAGCTATCGGATGACAAGGCGCGGATCGGCGACTGGGTACTCGCGGTCGGCAACCCGTTCGGTCTCGGCGGCACCGTGACCGCCGGCATCGTGTCGGCCAGCGGCCGCGACATCGGCAACGGTCCCTATGACGATTTCATCCAGATTGACGCGCCCGTCAACAAGGGCAACTCCGGCGGGCCGGCCTTCAACATGAAGGGCGATGTGATCGGCGTGAACACTGCGATCTATTCGCCTTCCGGCGGCAGCGTTGGCATCGCGTTTTCGATTCCCGCCAACACCGTGAAGAACGTCGTCGCACAGCTCAAGGACAAGGGTTCGGTGAGCCGCGGGTGGATCGGCGTCCAGATCCAGCCGGTGACCTCGGACATCGCCGATAGTCTCGGTCTCAAGAACGCCGAAGGCGCGCTGGTGGCTGAGCCGCAGGCCAACAGCCCGGCGGCCAAGGCCGGCATCGAGTCCGGTGACGTCATCACGTCAGTCAACGGCTCTACCGTCAAGGATGCGCGTGAATTGGCGCGGACCATCGGCGGACTTGCGCCGGGGACCTCGATCAAGCTGAACATTCTACACAAGGGTACGGACAAGGTCGTCAACCTGACGCTCGGCATCCTGCCTAACACCGTGGAGGCAAAGGCCGATCTGTACGACGGCGATCATGAGTCGTCGCGCGGAAGCGAGGTTCCCAAGCTCGGCATGACTGTGGCGCCGGCGGCCTCGGTGGCGGGCGCCGGCACGGCGGGCGTCGTCGTCGTCGATGTCGATCCGAAGAGCGCGGCCGCGGATCGTGGCTTCAAGGAAGGTGATGTGATCCTCGAGGTCGGGGGAAAGGGCGTCTCCAGTTCGGACGACGTGCGCGAGGCGATCAAGGCGGCGCGCGCGGACAACAAGAACAGTGTCCTGATGCGGGTTCGCACCGGCAGCACAGCGCGTTTCGTGGCGGTTCCGATTGCGAAGAGCTAGAGCATGATCCCGACCCGAAGGGCCGCGCCAGCGCAAAGTGGAAACCGGCTTCTGGATAAGATCATGCTCGATCAATAACAGGTGCGAACCTTTAAGAGATGGGAAGCGTCGCCGGCTTCAGTCGCCCCTGCTGACGGCACTTTCCGGGGGGCGGGCCAAAAGCCCGTCCCCTTGAGTTGCCTTCCGATGGAAACAGCCCCCCTTCGTCGGAAGGACTAGGGCGGTGGAGACGCCCCAAGCTCCACCGCCCGCTTTTTGCGGATTGCGGGGGCCTACTCGCAGCCTTGCGCGCGGGCGATGGGCGCGCCATGGTGATGGAAAGATAATATATCTTGGGCAATTCCAGCGACCAGATGCGCCTGCTGATCATCGAAGACGATCGCGAGTCCGCGGACTATCTCGTGAAGGCGTTTCGCGAAGTCGGTCATGTTGCGGAGCTCGCCAGCGACGGCGAGGAGGGACTCTCGCTTGCCGACGGCGGGGACTATGACGTGCTGGTGATCGACCGGATGCTGCCGAAACGCGACGGGCTCTCCGTGATCGGCTCCCTCCGCGACAAGGGTAACCGGACCCCGGTGCTCATCCTCTCCGCGCTCGGCCAGGTCGACGATCGCATCAAGGGTTTGCGCGCCGGGGGCGACGACTATCTGCCGAAACCCTACGCATTCGCCGAATTGCTGGCGAGGGTGGAGGTTCTGTCGCGCCGCCAGGGCGGTCGCGAGGAAACCGTCTATCGTGTCGGTGATCTCGAACTCGACCGGCTGTCGCATCGTGTCGCGCGGGGCGAGGAGGAACTGACGCTGCAGCCGCGTGAGTTTCGCTTGCTGGAATACCTCATGAAGCACGCAGGGCAGGTCGTGACCCGAACCATGCTGCTCGAGAACGTCTGGGACTATCATTTCGATCCGCAGACCAACGTCATCGACGTGCATATTTCGCGGCTGCGTTCCAAGATCGACAAGGGCTTCGAGCGGCCGCTCCTTCATACCATTCGCGGCGCAGGTTACATGATCCGCGATGGCATACGGTAACGCCGGTGACGGCGTTCGGTAAGCTGTTTCGTACCACGGCGTTCCGGCTGACGCTGGTCTATTTGCTGCTGTTCGCGCTGTTTGCGGCCTCTCTCCTCGGATATTTCGCCTGGAATACCCGCCGCCTGATTACCGATCAGATCGCAGCGACAGTGGGCGAGGAAATCGGCCTGCTCACGGGCGTCTTCAACCGCCGCGGTTTGCGCGGCCTTGTCTTCGCCATCGAAAATCGCGCCCTGCGGCCCGGTTCCAATCTCTATCTGGTGACGACGCCGGCAGGTCTCGCGGTCGCGGGCAATGTCGGGTCGCTTCAGCCCGGTGTGATGGCGACCACCGGCTGGACCGAGACCGCCTACCGCCGGCTCGACGAGCAGGACAAGACCGACCATAGCGCGCTGGTCAATGTGACGGAGCTGTCCAATGGATTTCGGCTGCTGATCGGCCGCGACCTCGAGGAACGCCATCGCATTTTTAGCGTCGTGGCCTCGGCCGCGCAGTGGTCGCTCTTGATCGTCGTGGTCCTTGGACTCGGCGGCGGCATCTTCGTGGCGCGGCGCGTGCTGCGCCGGATCGATGCAATGACCGGAACCACCCAGCGTATCATGACCGGCGACCTAAGCGGCCGGCTTCCGGTCGGCCGCAGCGGCGATGAAATCGACCGCCTGGCGGAAAACCTCAATATGATGCTCGAACGCATCGAAGCGCTGATGAGCGGGCTGAAGGAAGTCTCCGACAACATCGCCCACGATCTGAAGACGCCGCTGACGCGGCTCCGTAATCGCGCCGAGCAAGCGCTCGCCAAATCCGGCAGCGAGGCCGACTATCGCGCCGCCTTGGAACACACCATCGAGGAGTCAGATGGCCTGATCCGCACCTTCAACGCGCTCCTGATGATCGCGCGGGCGGAATCGGGACAGGCGCGTGACAACATGGCGGATTTCGACGCCGCGGACGTCGCGCAGGGCATTCATGAACTCTACGAGCCGCTGGCCGAAGACAACGGGCTGACGCTTGGCGTTCAGACCGAGTCCGCACCGCTGCACGGCAATCGCGAACTGATAAGCCAGGCGCTGGCAAACCTCGTCGAAAACGCGATCAAATACGGGCAGCCGAGGCCGGTCGCGCAGCCGCTCGGTGCGGATGCGGCCGCAGCCGACAGGACGATCTTGATCGAATCTCGCCGCGATGGTGACCGCATCATTCTCGCGGTGACCGATCATGGCTGCGGGATTCCCGAAGCCGACCGCAAGCACGCCGTTGAGCGGTTCGTGCGGCTTGAGACCAGCCGAACCTTGCCGGGGTCCGGGCTGGGCCTGAGCCTCGCGTCGGCGGTGGCCACGCTGCACGGCGGCGATCTCACGCTCGACGATGTGCGTCCGGGCTTGCGTGCGACCCTGTCGATCCCGGCGCGAAGCGGCGAGGGGCTTGCGGCGCCGACACCGGACGTGCAACAGATCGGCTCATGATTTCATCCGCGAAGGACGACGCGGACCGGGCCTGTCTGGCGGCGCGTCTTGCGGACGGACCAAAGGTGCTAGCGCCCGCCGATGCCGGACGTCATCTTGAGGACTGGCTATCCGATCTGACGCCGGAGCGATCCGGCGCGATGCGGGCTCTGGCAGCTGAATTTCCGCTCGTTCGAGCCATGCTGCTCGGTGTCGCGGAGTCGTCTCCCTATCTCTTCGACCTGATGCGCGCCGATCCGGACCGGACGCTGCGTCTGTTTCGCGGCGAGCCCGAAGGCCATCTCGCGCGACTGATCGCGGAGCTGTCGGAAGCGGCGGAGGCGGGTGACGAAGCCGAGGCCATGCGGCAGCTTCGCACCGCCAAGGCGGAGGCCGCGCTCTTGATCGCGTTGTGCGATATCGGCGGTGTGTGGCCGGTGATGCAGATCACGGCGGGGTTGACCGACATCGCCGTTGCTGCGGTCCAGAGCGCGTTGCGATTCCTGTTGCGGCAGGAGACGGGGCGTGGTCGGTTGCAACCTCCCGACATCGACCGGCCCGAGGATGGCAGCGGCCTCGTAGTGCTCGCAATGGGCAAGATGGGTGCCGGCGAACTCAACTATTCCAGCGACATCGACCTGATCGTGTTTTTCGATCTGGCGGCGCCGACGCTCGCGCCTGGGATCGAGCCACAGCCGTTCTTCGTGCGCCTCACGCAGGGGCTTGCGCGCATGCTGCAACAAAGGACCGGCGACGGTTACGTCTTTCGGGTCGATTTGCGCTTGCGGCCGGATCCAGCGTCGACGCAGGTTGCGGTCTCGACCGCCGCCGCGCTCGACTACTACGAGCGGGAAGGGCGGACCTGGGAGCGTGCCGCCATGATCAAGGCGCGGCCCTGCGCCGGCGATTGGAAGGCGGGCGAGGCCGTGATCGCGGAGATTTCGCCCTTCGTCTGGCGCAAGCATCTTGATTTCGCGGCCCTTGCCGACGTTCACGACATGAAGCGGCAGATGCAGACCTTTCGCGGGCAAAGCGAAATCGCGGTCGAAGGCCACAACGTCAAGGTCGGGCGCGGCGGCATCCGCGAGATCGAGTTCTTCGCACAGACCCAGCAGCTGATCGCCGGCGGACGGCATCCCGAGTTGCGAGTGCGCCCGACGCTGGACGCGCTGAATATTCTGGCCTCGAGCAACTGGATCACGCATCAGGCTCGAGATGAATTGACAGTCTCATATCTGTTTCTGAGAAAGGTCGAGCATCGCATCCAGATGGTCGCCGATGAGCAGACCCACGTCCTGCCCGCCGATACCGAGGCGATGGAACGGTTCGCGCGCTTCCTCGGGTTTGACGATCGAGCGAGTTTTGCCGCTGAATTGCTGGCACATCTGGATTGCGTGCAGGGGCACTACAGCCGGCTGTTCGAGGGCGACCGCAACGGTGCTGCCAACCTGCCGGCCGTAGAATATGCTGCCGGGCCCGATGACGCGCGGCTTCTCGACCACCTGGTGAAGCTCGGCTTCAAGAAGCCGAGAATGGTTGCCGATACGATCCAGCAATGGATGGCGGGTGGATATCGAACCCTCAAGGTCGAGGCGACACGCGCCGCTTTCGAGGCGTTCGTGCCGGCGTTGATCGACGGTCTGGCGCGCGCCGAGGAGCCGGATAGCGCCGTCATGGCGTTCGATCGTTTCCTGCTGGCGCTCCAGCGCGGCGGCCGGCTGATCTCACTGCTGAGCCAGAACGGGGATCTCGTCGCGCTGGTTGCGCTCGTGCTCGGCGCGGCGCCCCGGCTCGCCGACATGCTGGCGCGCAGGCCCCAGATCATGGATGGATTGATCGATCCCCATTTCTTCGGCGCCATGCCCGACCGGCAGGAGCTGTCGGCGCGGCTGGCGGCCACGCTCGAGGACGCGAATTCTTACGAGGAATTTCTCGACCGGCTGCGGCTGTTCGGCCAGGAAAGCCTGTTTCTGATCGGCACGCGGATCCTGTCCGGCACCGTGTCGGCGCGGCAGGCGGGACAGGTGTTCGCCGACGTGGCCGAGGGCATCGTCGACACCGTGCATGGTCTGGTGAGGGATCAGTTCGCCGACCAGTATGGCCTGATCGCAGGGCAGGAGACCGCGATCGTTGCGATGGGCAAGCTCGGCAGTCGGGAGATGACCGCATCGTCCGACCTTGATCTGATCCTGCTGTATGATTTCGATTCCGAGCATCCGGACTCGGACGGAGCGCGGCCGCTGCAGGGCGCGCAATATTTTGCGCGCTTCACCCAGCGGCTCATCAGCGCGTTCACCACGCGGACCAACTACGGCGTTCTCTATGAGGTGGATATGCGGCTGCGGCCTTCGGGACGCGCCGGCCCTGTTGCGTCGCATATCGACTCGTTTTCCGACTACCAGGAGCATGAAGCATGGACCTGGGAACACATGGCGCTCACGCGCGCGCGGGTGATCTCGTCCTCGCCGGCGTTTCGCGCCCGGATCGAAAGCGTCATCCGAAGCATTCTGACGCGGCGGCGCGATGCCCACCTCATCGCCAGCGATGTCGCGGAAATGCGACGCGCGATCGCGCTGGAAAAAGGCGAGCAGGACATCTGGGATCTGAAACACGCCGCTGGTGGCATGGTCGATATCGATTTCGTCGCGCAGTATCTTCAACTCGTCCACGCCGCGGACAAGCCGGACATTCTTAGCGTCAATACCCAGCAGGCGCTGGAAAACGCCCAGCGGCTGGGTGTCCTGTCATTGCCGGATGCGGAAATTCTGCGGTCAGCTGGGCTGCTCTATCACGACCTGACCCAGATCCTGCGGCTCTGTGTCAGCGACAAATTCAAGCCGGAAACGGCGGGCAACGATCTGCTGCCGGTGATGGCGCGGGCAGGGGATGCCCCGGATTTTTCGGCGCTCGAGGCGCGCGTCCGCGATACCCAGGCAGATGTGCGCGGCATATTTCTCAGGCTGATGGAAGGCAAGTCTTAAGCGGCAACACAGGCCGCCGGTTGCTCCTGGCCGCCGTGACGGGGCAGGGTGATGCGGACGACGGTCCCGGTTCCGGGCTTCGAGCGAAGCCGCATCGACCCGCCGTGCAGGTTGACCAGTGACTTGGCGATCGCGAGCCCAAGTCCCGATCCCGCATGGGTTTTGGTCAACTGGCTTTCGACCTGTTCGAACGGTTTGCCCAACCTTCGCAGCGCGTGTGATGCGATGCCGATGCCGGTGTCCGCAATCGTCAGGGCGATGGAATTCTCCAGCTCTTGACTTCGCAACATGACTCGCCCGCCGTCGGGCGTGAACTTTACCGCATTGGACAGCAGGTTGACGATGATTTGCTTGACCGCGCGACGGTCGGCAATGATCGAAATGTCGTCGTCGGTCCTGACGTCGAATGTCAGGTTCTTGTCGTTGGTGCGACCAGTGACAACCCTCAGCGATTCCGCCAGCGTTCCGGAGAGATTGAGTGTCTCCATGTCGAGCTTCATGCGGCCGGCTTCGATCTTGGACATGTCCAGGATGTCGTTGATGACTTCAAGCAGATACTGGCCGCTGGTCAGGATGTCGTAGCAGTATTCACTGTATTTCGTCGAGCCGAGCGTTCCGAACATGCCATTGCTCATGATCTCGGAGAACCCGATGATGGCATTGAGCGGCGTTCGCAGTTCGTGACTCATATTGGCGAGGAATTTTGATTTCGCCAGATTGGCATCCTCGGCGCGATCTTTTTCCTCCGCGTATTTCTGCGCAAGGTCAGCGAGTTCGATCGCCTGCTGCTCGAGCGTCGTCTGCGTCCGCTTAAGATCGACGACGTTCGCCCGCAGCCGGAGGTCATTTTCGACGAGCTTCTGCTCGTGCTCCTTGATCCGGGTGATGTCGGTTCCGACCGACACATAGCCGCCGTCTTTGGTGCGGCGTTCACTGATATGAATCCAGTTGCCGTTATCCAACTG
The DNA here is from genome assembly GCF_051912485.1 of Nitrobacter sp. JJSN. GTDB lineage: Bacteria > Pseudomonadota > Alphaproteobacteria > Rhizobiales > Xanthobacteraceae > Nitrobacter. The sequence goes on from NZ_CP196822.1 coordinate 926,232, forward strand.
CGCATCGAAAGTGCGCGCTCCCGGCGTCGCCGTTCCGGTGTCTGGCTGCCGTGTTCTGACTTCGGGCATGCGGCCGACCTTGACCACGGTCTCGTAGGAGGTTCCCGCCGCGACCACGCTGTCGGGAAGCTTGTGCAAGCGCTGAAAGTGAGAATTGCAAAGGACCAGGCGATCCTCCGCATCCCACAGTACAAAAGCCTCGGGGATGGTTTCGATCGCGTCCCGCAGCCGTAGATCGGCTTCGACGGTCTTTTCAGCGAGACTCTTTTGTTCGGTGATGTCGACGGCGATCCCGATCAGATGAGCGCCTCTGCCGCCCGTGCCATGGCTGAGCTCGCAACGCACGCGCAACCAGATCCAGTGTCCGTCGCTGTGCTGCATCCGGAAACTCTGGTCGATATGACCGATTTTTCCCGCGATCAGTTGGTCCGCGATTTCGAACAGGTCGATGTCGTCGGAATTGACCAGCGAGCTGACCTCGCCGAAGGTGAGCAGATCGCTGCGACTTTCCAGCCCAAGCATGGTGAACATCGATTGCGACCAGAAAATCCGCCCGCGCGACAGATCCCAGTCCCATAGGCCGCATCGGCCGCGGTTGAGCGCGGTATCGATACGGCAGCGGACCGCGTCATTGATGAGATCACCCTCGCGGGCGCGGGTGGATTGCCAGTGGAATGCAAAGCCCAGGATCAGGACCACGAATCCGGTCGTGGCCGATAGCGTGATCGACAGCGCGGTGTCCGGGCGCCACACTGAATCGTTTTTTTCCTGGATGACGGTAACCTGGCCCAGCAATGATCGGACGACACGCTGGGTCGCGTATGCGCTGCCGCCATCCAGCAAGGTGATGTCGGTGACGCTCGCCGGTGACGTGCCACGCAAGGCGGGCGATTGTGCGGTGCTGATGAGTTCCAGAATCCGGCTGCTCTTGCCGGGTGCCGCTTCGATCGGCACCCGCGCGAGAACGCGCTGATCGGCGCCGGTGACGATGATATGGCGGCCGGGGGCGATGCCCCAAGATGGAACGAGTTCCGGCAAAAGGTTCTGTAGACGTTCGATGGAGGCGGGGCGATCCTGACGAATTACGCCGACATGCTCCAGCCGTTCAGCTAGCAGATCGGCGAGTGCCAGCAGATCGTGTTTGGTCACCGCCTGCTTTTGTCGGGTCTGATCAATGACCTGCACCAGAGCGCCACAGCATATCGTAACCAGGAAGGCGATGATCAAGGCGGGGACAGCGCGTCGAAGCACAGGCTCGGCGACCAGCAGTCTGCGGTAGGCTGGTTTTGCGATCGATTGCGCCAATCCCTTGATCGAATCGGATTGAGCGCAAGCGCTCGCCGCGTGAGCGCGCGCCATGCCTTAGGCCCCCGTGAGAATTTTCCGTACGTCCGATCGGAAGGACAGCCCCGTCTCTCCGAATCACAGCGATTTGAATCCACTTTTCTCGGGCTGTCGAGAGTCAACGATTCGTTAACGCGAAAAAATCTTGTCCAACGGAGAATCATAAGCCGCGGCTGTAAGTGAGTCCGAAACGGGAACGTGCGTCAGTGCGGTGGTTCAGACGTTCGCTTCATTTGTCCGACGAGTCCGTCAGGCTAACTTCTGAAGCTGCAAGGATATGCGAACTTCGGAAACGGAGCGCCAAGGCAAAGGACGTCAGCTTTCGCGCGGCGGCTCCGCGTGGCTGATGACGCGCTTGACGCTCGGGAAGGCGCGGCGCAACGCGCGTTCGATCTCGTCGACCTGTTCATGCACCTTGGCGACGCTCATCGACGAAGCGGCGCGGCAATGGAAGTTGACGATCTCGCCCGCATCCGTGTCTCTGACGCGCACGTTGTGGATGTCATGGATCGCCCCGCCTGCGGCAAAACCCGACAGGGCCGTCCGGATCGCGTGGATCCGTGCGGGGACGGCATCCGTCCCGAGTGGAAGCTCGGGCTCCAGCGGTTCGATGTGCGTGTCTACCTCGACGTTCGCACCGAACTCGTGGCGAATGTTGTGCTCCAGTCGATGTGCTATCGCATGGGCGTCCACCAGCGCCATTTCGCCGTCGACCTCGAGGTCGATGCTGACCGTCAGTTTTTCTCCGAGATCATGTACCGTGACGTGATGAATCGCGAGGCCTGAATTGCGGGCGATCACCATGATGCGCTCGCGGATGCTTTCGCTGTCGCGCGCGACGGGTATTGCGGTGAATGTCAAATCGGCATCACCGAGAGCGGCGGACACTGCGGCCTGCGCCTGCTGCTTGATGGCGTCGATGCGGTCAATCGGATAGGTTCGCGGGACTTCGGCGATCACGTCGACGAAATGCCGGGGACCGACCATCCGTACCCGCAGCCGCTCGATATCGACGACGCCCGGCAGCGCCCTGATCGCGGCTTTGGCCCTTTCCGCAGCGCCCTCCGGTGCGCGATCCAGCAGGGTTTCCACCGTGGCGCGTCCGAGCCGCAAGCCCAGAACGGAGATCAGGACAGCGACGCCGATCGCTGCGGCGGCATCGCCCCATGCATAGCCCAGTCCGGACAGCGCCAGCCCGATGATGACGGCGATCGATCCAAGGACATCGGAAGCAAAGTGCAGGGCGTCGGCCTCCAGCGCCTGACTGCGAGTATCGAGCGCGGCCCGGTGCAGCGCGCGGGCGCGCCAGAAATTGACGGCGATGTCGACGACCAGCACGACAAACGGAATGGCGGAGAGCGTCGGAGCCGCTGCGCCTTCGCGCAAGTGGGCGTAGGCCTGCACTACGATGCCGCCCGCAAGGACGTAGAGCATCGCAATGACACCAAGGGCCGAGAGACTTTCGATCTTGCCGTGACCGTAGTGATGTTCGTCGTCGGCGGGACGGTCGGAAATCCGTACCACGATCCAGGTGATGATCGTGGCCACGAGATCGACCGAACTATGCAGCGCCTCGGAAATCAGCGCGAGACTCCCAATCGCCACGCCGACCACGAATTTGATCGCCGCCATGCTGGCGCTGGCGATCATTGAGACGGCAGCGACCCTTGTTTTCGAATTGGAAGCGAGATGTGGCATCTGTGGGGGTTTAGCAGTCCGCCACCCAGGATAAAAGCGCGCGCGATTGCGCAATCGCCACTCATTCGCGGCTTGGCTCCGTTGTTGCGAACTGTTCCGATTTCAAAATGCGCCAAGGCACGACAGGTTGGGGCCGCTGAGGCTCATTGGGATCTTGGTCCGCTCCATCGCGTGGCAAACCAGCCGACCGCGGCAGCGACGGCGAAGCCGATACACGCCGCCGTGGCATCGACCAGAAAATCCTCAAGCCGCGCATGGCGGCCGGGCGCCCACAGTTGCATGATTTCGAGCAGGCCGATCAGCATGACGGATACAGCTGCGACGAGCAGGCGTCGCTGCGGAAACGCGAGGCCAACGGCGAGACCAACCAGCACAAAGGCAAAGGCGTGTTCGCCATCTTGTCCGAGCGGGGAGTGTGGGCGATAGCGCGGTGGCCCGAGCGTCGCGAACACAACCGCCGCGATCAGGATGGCCGCGCCCATGCGGAAAAGAATCTTCATCGCCAGCGCATAGCACGATTTGGCGCTACGCGGTGGCCGCGGGCCGTGCACCACTTCGCATCTGTGGGCACACGCCGGATTCGGTCTGGAAGCGTTTGCCAAAGGATGCTTCGGGGGGCGAATCCTGGGGTGTCGACTGCAAGATTTGCGGTGGACCGGCCGACCGGACGCGGCCTGGGTGCTCGAAGTAAGCTGTTATAAATCCCACAAGGTGTGTTTTTTTGGCTGGTTTTCGAAATATTGTTTTCCGGGCCGAATCAACAGACAGGACCGATGATGGCAACCCAGATGACGAAATCGCAGCTCGTTGAAAAAGTCTCGGCTCAGGCCGGATTATCCAAAAGGGACGTAAAAGGCGTTCTCGAGGCGCTTGCGACAACAGGTTATAAGGAGCTCAAGAAAACCGGTGTCTTTATGCTTCCGGGTTTCGCGAAGTTCGTGGTTATCAAGAAGCCGGCGACCAAGGCGCGCAAGGGCACCAACCCGTTCACGGGCGAGCCGATGACGTTCAAGGCCAAGCCAGCCCGAAAGATCGTCAGGGCGCGGCCGGTCAAGGCTGCGAAAGACGCGGTGTGATGCAGGGGCCCTTCGGGGCCCTTGTATTTTTGGACCTACCCTGTTTCAGGGCGGCTGCTTGCCGACAGCCGGTCTCCGCTGGCGGCCGGTTGGCGCCGCGGTTTTGTTGCCGGTCGGGATGCCCGCAGACACCAAGATCATCACATTCCCGTGCAGGGCGCGCGCGCCCCGCACGAGTGACAGGACAATCAGATATTGCGCGAAAGGGCGTAGGACGAAAATTGGAGTTACAACATTCCCCGGCCGTGGTTCAATTTGACCTAAACCGCCCGGGAGGCTCTCGTGGCTGCGATCAAATTGACGGTCAATGGCAAGCCGGTTTCGGCCAACGTTGAAGACCGGACGCTTCTCGTTTACCTGCTGCGCGACCATCTGGGACTGACCGGTACACATGTCGGCTGCGACACCAGCCAGTGCGGTGCGTGCATTGTTCATATCGACGGCCGTGCGGTCAAATCCTGCACGGTTCTGGTCGGGCAGGCCAACGGCTCGAGCATCACGACCATCGAAGGCATCGCCAAGGGCGACGAACTGCATCCGATGCAGGCGGCGTTTCGCGACAATCACGGACTTCAGTGCGGCTTCTGCACACCCGGCATGATCATGGCCTCGATCGACATCGTGCGCCGGCATGGCAGCGGGTTGACCGAAGAAACCCTGCGCCAGGAGCTGGAAGGCAATATTTGTCGCTGCACTGGCTATCACAACATCATCAAGTCGGTGCTCGATGCCGCCGGCCGGATGACGGCGGCGCCGGCCGCGGAATAGCAGCAGAGAAGTCCACGCGAGAGCTCAGGTCTACCCTATTCGATGGAAGCGGCGCGACAACACTCCGGTAGCGAGAGCGGATCATGGGAATCGAGGGAATCGGCGCCCGCGCTGGGGTTGCCCGTGGTGGTTGCCGTTCTGACCGGCAAGGAACTGGTCGACGACAAGATCGGCAATCTGATCTGCGGCTGGATGATCCACTCCAGGGACGGATCGCCGATGAAGATGGGGGCATGGCCCGCGATGGCGCCGGAGACCGTGCGCTTTGTCGGCCAGGCCGTTGCTGTCATCATCGCCGAGACGCGTAACCAGGCGCGCGATGCGGCCGAGGCCGTTGCCGTGACTTACGAGGAGCTTCCCGCCGTCGTCGATATGCGCGAGGCGGTTGCGAGAGGCGCGCCGCAGCTTCATCCGGAGGCGCCGGGCAATGTGATCTTCGACTGGACCCTGGGCGATGAAGCCGCCACCGATGCGGCCTTCAAGACCGCTGCGAATGCGGTCTCGCTCGACATCGCCAACAATCGTCTGGTGCCCAATGCGATGGAACCGCGCGCCGCGATCGCCGAATACGATCCGGGGGAGGAACACTTCACCCTTTATACCACGTCGCAAAACCCGCATGTCGCGCGGCTCGTGCTCTCGGCATTCTACAATATCGCGCAGGAGCACAAGCTGCGCGTGATCGCGCCAGATGTCGGCGGCGGGTTCGGTTCGAAGATCTTCATCTACCCGGAAGAGATGGTGGCGCTGTGGGCCTCGAAGAAAACCGGTCGCCCGGTGAAATGGACTGCCGACCGTACCGAGGCGTTCCTGACCGACGCACATGGCCGCGATCATTTGACCAAGGCCGAGATGGCATTCGACAAGGACAACAGGATCACGGGATTGCGCGTCAAGACCTATGCCAATCTCGGCGCCTACATGTCGCTGTTCTCGTCGTCGGTGCCGACCTATCTCTACGCTACGCTGCTATCGGGCCAGTACGACATTCCCAGCATCTTCGCCGAGGTGATCAGCGTCTATACCAATACGGCGCCAGTGGATGCCTATCGCGGCGCGGGTCGCCCTGAGGCGAGCTTCGTGGTCGAGCGGCTGATGGAAACCGCGGCACGCCAGCTCAAGGTCGATCCGACCGAACTGAGGCGCAAGAACTTCATCACCCAATTCCCGCATCAGACGCCGGTCATCATGGCTTACGATATCGGCGACTTTAATGCGTCGCTCGATGCGGCCATGAAGGCGATCGACTATGCCGGCTTCACGGCACGCAAGGCCAAGGCAGAGAGTGAGGGCAGGCTGCGCGGGATAGGCGTGTCCTGCTATATCGAAGCCTGCGGCATCGCGCCTTCGAAGGCCGTCGGCAGCCTGGGCGCGGGCGTTGGGCTGTGGGAGTCTGCCGAAGTGCGGGTCAATCCGGTCGGTACCATTGAGGTTCTGACAGGATCGCACAGTCACGGTCAGGGTCACGAGACGGCGTTCGCGCAGGTGGTTGCCGGCCGCCTCGGAATTTCGATCGATCAGATCCAGATCGTGCACGGCGACACCGACAAGGTGCAGTTCGGCATGGGCACCTACGGCTCACGCTCGGCCGCTGTCGGCCTGTCGGCCATCGTCAAGGCGATGGAGAAGGTGGAAGCCAAGGCAAAGAAGATCGTGGCGCATCAGCTCGAGGCGTCGGAAAACGACATCGTCATCGAGGAAGGTCAGTTCAAGGTGGCCGGAACCGACAAGGCCATCGCGCTGCCGATGGTGGCACTCGCCGCCTATACCGCGCACAACCTGCCCGACGGCATGGAGCCGGGTCTGAAGGAGAGCGCGTTCTACGATCCGTCCAACTTCACGTTCCCTGCAGGGGCCTACATCTGCGAGGTCGAGGTCGATGCAGGCACCGGCAAGACGACGTTCGTCAATTTTGTCGCGGCGGACGATTTCGGCCGGCTCATCAACCCGATGATTGTGGAAGGGCAGGTCCACGGCGGTCTCGCGCAGGGCATCGGTCAGGCGCTGCTGGAGCACGCGGTCTACGACGAGAACGGTCAGTTGCTCACTGCGTCGTTCATGGACTATGCGATGCCGCGCGCCGAGGACCTGCCGTCTTTCCGGTTGGAGCACACCATGACGGAGTGCCCGGGCAATCCGCTCGGCGTGAAAGGTTGCGGCGAGGCTGGCGCTATCGGCGCATCTGCGGCCGTCATCAACGCCATCACCGACGCCATCGGCAGCAACGATCTCACGATGCCGGCATCGCCCGACCGCGTCTGGCACGCGATCCACGGCTGAACGGCGGCAGGAGATACGGCCATGTATCAGACCACCTATCATCGCCCCGCCAGCATCGACGAAGCCGTTTCGCTGTTTGCCAAGGGCTCCGATGCGAAATATCTCGCCGGCGGCCATACGTTGCTGCTCGTGATGAAGCAGCGGCTCGCGGCCCCGTCCGACGTGATTGATATCGCCGGGGTCAAGGATCTGCTCGGCATTGAGGCGTCCGGCGACACGCTCACGATCAGAGCCGCGACGACCTATTACGACATCATGACCAATGCCGATCTGAAGAAGGCAATCCCGGTGCTGGTGCATCTGACGTCGATGCTCGGTGACCCGGCGGTTCGTTACCGCGGCACCATCGGCGGATCGATCGCCAACAACGATCCGGCCGCCGACTATCCGGCCGCCGTTCTGGCGCTCGGCGCAACGGTGAAGACCAACAAGCGGTCGATCGCAGCGGATGATTTCTTCAAGGGACTGTTCACGACGGCACTGGATGACGGCGAGATCATCACCGCAGTATCTTTCCCCGTTCCGGCCAAGGCCGGATACGCCAAGATGCGCCATCCCGCGTCGCGCTTCGCGCTGACCGGCGTGTTCGTTGCGAAGACCAAGGCGGGCGACGTGCGTGTGGCCGCGACGGGCGCTTCGCAGAGCGGTGTGATGCGCGTTGCTGAGATCGAGGCGGTGCTCAAGGCCGACTGGTCTCCGTCGGCGCTGGACCAGATCAAGCTTCCAGATGCGGGCATGATCGCCGACATTCACGGGTCGGAGGCTTATCGCGCCAATCTCGTCAAGGTCATGGCCCAGCGCGCCGTCCAGCAGGCGAACTGATTCCGGCGAGCTATACCGCTCGCGTTCAACCCGCGCGTTGTGGAGCTTCGTTTCTGTTCAAATATAACGTGCACCCTAAAAGATGTATTGACTCTACATCTTAATAGGGCGAGTATTTCTGCATGTCATGGTGATTCGTTGGATCCCTGAATTTCGGGGATCGGAGGGAAAGCTCTTTCCGGCAGCCCTTTTGGGGCGACAGGAGCGGTCATGTGTCAGACAACTGAAGAGACGGATGTCGCCGAGATTGATTTCCGTAATCTGAATCAGGCGCAGCGCCGCACCAGGCTTTTCAGATCGTTGGCGATCTGAGGGCAGGCGAGTCATTTGTCCTGGTGAATAACCACGATCCCAAGCCGCTTTACGATCAGCTCCAGGCTGAGCATCCCGGCGCTTTCTCATGGACATATCTGGTACAGGGTCCCTCGGTCTGGAAGGTGGAGATCGCCATCCAGTCGAAGGTGGCCTGATCCGCAGCGGCGGTCGCCTTCGACCGCTGCTGTCTTTGTCGACAAGACTGATCTCCCGCAGGGATCGTTGTCGACTGCGCCGGCGGTCTCACCCCGCCGGCGCCTCCCTTTTTAAGAGGAGCGCCACGGCGTCGGCCGCTGTCATCACTGGCACTGACCGGAATCAGGCAAGAGCTTCGCTTCTGATTGAATCAGAAGCGAAGCTCCAGATTATTGTTTTGACGCGTTTTCTTCACGCGAACCGGTATCCACTTCGCTCGAAAACGCTATTGAGGAATATTCCAGATATCCTCGGCGTATTCTCGGATAGTGCGGTCGGACGAAAACCACGCCATGCGCGCGACGTTGAGAATGCTTGAGCGGGTCCACTCGGGACTATGCCACTTCATGTCGACGGCGCGTTGGGCGCGGTAGTAGTCCTCGAAATCCGCCGACACCAAATAGTAGTCGAGAAACCGGAGCGCGTGAGCGATGGGCACGAAACGCGAAACGTCGTCGGGCGAAAACACGCCGCGTTCGATGGCCTCGATTACACCAGCTAGTTTCGGCGATGATGAGATGACGTCGGTAGCATCCAGCCCCATGGCACGGCGCCGGACAACTTCATCGGCCTTCATGCCGAAGATAAAGATATTGTCCTCGCCGACATGTTCCAGAATTTCGATGTTGGCGCCATCGAGCGTTCCCATTGTGATTGCGCCATTCAGTGCAAGCTTCATGTTGCCGGTTCCGGAGGCTTCCATGCCGGCGGTGGAAATCTGCTCGGACAGGTCGCTCGCCGGGACGATAATTTCCGCGGCACTGACATTATAATTCGGAATGAAGACGACCTTGAGAAGATCTCTAATCGCAGGATCGTTGTTGATCACGTTGCCGATGTCGTTAATGAACTTGATGATCAACTTGGCCTGCCGATAGCTCGCGGCGGCCTTTCCGGCGAAAATCTTGATGCGCGGTGTCCAATTGCCTTCCGGATTCGCAAGGATGGCCTGATAGAGCGCAACCGTCTCGATCGCATTGAGAAGCTGGCGCTTGTATTCATGAATGCGCTTGATCTGGACGTCGAACAGTGCCGACGGATCGACGATAATGCCGAGCTGGCTGGCTATGGTCTGGGCAAGTGCAACCTTGTTCGCCCGCTTTACCACCTGGAAGCGCTGTTGGAACGCGCGGTCATCCGACAATCGCTCCAGTCCCCGCAGCCGCTCGGGCTCATCGACAACCGCAGCGCCGCATGCACCCTGCAGCAGGGATGTGAGTTTCGGATTGCATTGATGGAGCCAGCGGCGGAAGGTAATGCCGTTGGTCTTGTTGGTGATGCGGCCCGGATAAAGGCTGTTCAGATCGGCGAACACCGTCTCGCGCATGAGCTCGCTATGCATGGCGGAAACGCCATTGATGCGGTGGGAGCCCACGAAGGCGAGCTGTCCCATGCGGACGCGGCGCCCGGCGGTTTCGTCGATCAGCGATACCGATGCTCGGGAACGGCTGTCCACGCCAAAGTGCCTTTCCGCCGCGGCAAGATGGTCGACGTTGATCCGGTAAATGATGTCGAGATGGCGCGGCAGCATTCGCTCGAACAGTTCGACGGGCCAGGTCTCGAGTGCCTCCGGCAATAGCGTGTGATTGGTGTAGGAGATTGTCTTGGTGGTAATGTCCCAGGCATCATCCCAGCCGATTTGATACTTATCCACCAGCAGCCGCATCAGTTCGGGAACGGCGAGGCTGGGATGGGTATCGTTGAGCTGAATCGCCGCATGGGACGATAGCGACCGGATGTCGCCGTCGATGTGCAGATGGCGGTCGAGAATATCCTGCAGGGAGGCGGAAACGAAAAAATACTCCTGACGCAGGCGTAATTCGCGGCCGGCCGGCGTTTCGTCGCTTGGATAAAGAAATTTCGAGATCGCTTGCGCCCGCGCCATCTCCGACATCGCGCCAAGGTGATCACCGCTGTTGAAGGCGTCGAGGCGCATAGGATCGACCGCGCGTGCGGACCACAGCCGCAGCGCATTGACGTGACGGCCGCGCCAGCCGATGATCGGCGTGTCGTAGGCAACCGCCTGAATAGTCTCAGCCGGTATCCAGAGCGTCCGGGATGGCTTGCCGGCCTGCTCGATGCGGTCGACACGTCCGCCAAACTGGATATCGAACACCACGTCGCTGCGTTCGAATTCCCAAGGGTTTCCGGAAAGCAGCCACCGTTCAGGAAACTCTTCCTGCCATCCGTTTGAAACGATCTGGCGAAACAGCCCGTGTTCATAACGAATGCCGTAGCCTTGCGCCGGAATCGCAAGCGTCGCCATGCTTTCCATGAAACACGCAGCGAGCCGACCCAGCCCTCCGTTGCCGAGCGCCGCGTCGGGTTCGACGTCTCGCAATGCGTCGAAGTCAATGCCAAGATCCTCGATCGCCGTGCGAAATGGCCCCATCAACGACATGTTTGTCAGGGCATCGGTCAGCAGTCGTCCGATCAGAAACTCAAGAGACAAATAGTAGACGCGCTTGTCACCGCGGCTCTGAGCGGCACGATCGGATTGAAGCCATTGATAGACGATACGGTCGCGCAGCGTCAGCGCCGCCGCGATATACCAGTCATGGACGTTGGCGCACTTCACATCCTTTCCGGCCACCAAAACGATCTTAGACAGTATCGCGCTCTTGATCTCCTCGACGATGTCATCGTCTTCGGACACGAGCCGGGTCGATGCGTCACCTTCAAGGACGCGATATCGCTTTGGGGAGAATTCAAAGACCATCCTGGAATCCCGATCTGTTTCCGCCGATGTCGTGGCGACTCGCAAAGTCGCGTGACTTTAGAAGCTTGTGATGCCTTATGCAGTTCGCGATCAATTGGCGGTTTTGCCGAAATGGCCCTTGATCTGGAGCGTACCGCGCTTGCGCCGTTTTTGGAACTCTTGTTCCGGCCGCCGACCGTGAGCGATCTCGGATCTCGACGAAATCCGCGCCGACAATAGAGCCACCGGAATCCGGTCAAGCAGTCGCTTGAGGTCGAGTTTCCGTTCCACCACGGCCGGATCGATGAGAGCCAGATTGCCGAGATCTACGCAGGCATCGAAGCGGTTAAATGCCGGCCACATCATGCCGGCGTCCGTGAATGGCGCAAAGTGCCGTAAGGCGATGACAACGACGGCCTCGCTGCGATGCGTGCGCGCAAATGCGATGACGTGGAAGCGATGCGCGCCTTCGACGGCAAGCGGCCTATAATCCCCGTCGGTGAAGGCTTTTGCATGGCGCGCGCGCATGTCCAGAAGGTGTTGCGTCCAAAACAATTTGAGACGACCGTCGGTCCAGCTCTCAGTGAGGGCTGTCATGTCGGTGGCTCCGGCGTCGAGAATGGCTTCGCGCGCCGTAAAATCCACCGGCCTCCGGTTATCCGGATCGACCAGCGAGAAATCCCACAGTTCAGTGCCTTGGTAGAAATCCGGGACGCCGGGGATCGTTGCTTTCAGTGTGATCTGGCTCAGCGAGTTCAATGCGCCGATCAGCGAGGTCCGACGCGCGAAACTTTTCAAGGATTGAAGAAATTCGGGCGACCGGCGTTCGTCCAGGATGTCGGCCAGAAATTGCCTGACGCCGGATTCGTAGGTTGCGTCAGGGTTGAGCCAGCTTGTTTGCAGCTTGGCCTCGCGGCAGGCTTTCTCGGCGTAGGCTTGCATTCGCGCCACAAACGCAGGCGCGAAATCATCAAGAGGCAGGGGCAGGGCACCGATCAGCGCCTGGTACAGCATGTATTCATCTGCCACGGACGGGCTGCGGACGCCGTTGCTCGTGGAAACCAATTCCGCATTGAACGTCTTCCATCGTCCGACCATGCTTGCCCATTCGTCCGACAATTCGGTCAGCGCGATAATCCGCGTGCGTGCGTCCTCGCCACGTTTGGTGTCATGGGTCGCCGTGGCCGTCAGTCCGTGCGGCTGGCGACCGGCTCGCTCGAGCATCCTTCGGTGAAAACCGGCGACGTCGAGAGCCGGCGCGGCCGGGTCTCCGCCGACTTCGTTGAAAGCTAGAAGGCGGTGATAACGATAAAAGGCGGTGTCTTCGAGAGACTTGGCCATCGTCGGTCCGGTGAACTGCTGGACCTTGAGCGCAAACCGGCGGACCCGTTGGCGGCTATGCGCCGGCTTTCCGGAGGCCAGCAGATCGAGCGTCAGCGCATCCTGCAGGAAGTCAAAAATCCCATCATCGGCGGCAAACCACTCCTGCCGCGCTTTCGCAATCGTCTCAGCGATGAGTTTTCGTTCGCCCTCGGTCGGTCCGGCCTGCGTGATGTAAGTGCGGTAAACCGGAAAATGCAGGACAAATAACTCGAACGCCTGGCGAAGGCTGTCCGGAGAATAGTCGCGCGTAGAATAGTGACCCGCAGCGATGCGTGTCAGCAAACGGGTGAGGACGGTGAATTCGCTTGCGAGCAAGGTCTCGATCACCCGCCGCTTGGCGGCGCGCAATACGGGATCGAAGGCCGGTGCGATATCGCTCGCCTGACGCCAGACCTCGTCGAGGTTCTTGAGACCATTCTCGTCGGCAAGGACATGGGTAATGGCGTTCAACCACTCATAGCCCGTCGTTCCGTCGACGCCGGCGAGTTGCGGCAGCGCTTCTTGGTCTCCGAGAATTTTCTCGATGAGCAGATAGAACGGGCGCCGATCTGCACCCTGCGTTTCGCGGATCAGCCGCCCCAGACGCCTGCAATACTGCGCAGGATCGTACAAGCCGTCGATATGATCGAGCCGCAAGCCTTGTATCCGTTTTTCGGCGATCAACCGGCGGACGAGACCATGGATGCGGTCGAATGTATCGCGATCCTCGACGCGAAGTCCCGCCAGCGAGTTCACATCAAAAAAACGCCGATAGTTGATCTCGCTGGTTGCTAGCTTCCAGTGCGCCAGCCTGTAATGCTGCCGTTCCAGCAGTTGATGAAGAGCCTTGGCCTGCGCGGGTCGGTCAGGGCCAGCCCGGTAGGCCGAAAGGCCTTGATTGATCGCAGCCGCGCCATCGGCGACAGCCGCGATGTCGCGCTTGAGGGCGGCTGCGTGATCGTGTCCGGGATTATCCCGACCGCCGTAGTGTTCGGCGACGGCGAGCAGATTGTTCCGGGCGGAACCCGGCGAAAGCTGGCTCGTGATTGTCTTGAGGATGTCGCTGTAACGTTCCGGCGCGATCGGCAGCCGATGTTCGAAATACCAGGCTGAGAAACTTCCGTCTCGCGGATCATACTTTAACTCGATTTCGCCTTGCGCGAGCGAAACGCCGTAGGCCGATCCCAAAATCGGAAGCAGCAGTCCTGGTTTCGTGCGGAACGGAAGTATGTCCCAATCGATATCGAAGGAATCGGTGAACGCCGACTTCGGTCCCCATTCGAGTACGTCCAGCCACCAGATGTTGTCGGCATGATGCACGCCCATATGGTTTGGAACGAAATCAAGAATCAGGCCGATCGCGTGAGACGTCAAAGTTGCGCTCAGCCTATTGAGGCCGTCTTCACCGCCGAGTTCAGGGTTGATGACATTGTGATCGACAATGTCATAGCCGTGTGTGCTGCCAAGGCGCGCCTTCATGAATGGCGATGCATAGAGATGCGTGATACCCAGCTTCTTGAGATATGGAACAATGGCTGCGGCATCGTCGAAAGTGAAGTACGCCGTGAATTGCAGGCGATAGGTTGCACGCGGAATGCCGTTGTCCATCAGATCGCTCCCATGGACCAGAAGACCGACCACGCAGGCAAGCGCGCCGGCGGCTCACCGCCCCAGATAGGACGTCCCGGCATTGGGGATGCATCGTTAGTGACGTTGTGATCCGAGACATTGGCGCGAAGATGTAGCAGTGCGTTGTCGCCAAGGCGCCAGTATGCGATCAGCAGGCGATCATTTTGACGCAGTTCGGCCGAGGCAAAAGCAGCGTTGGCAAGATGGGGTGTGAGTTCGTCCCGGCGAGTTCGCAACAATTCCTTGACGAATGCATGGCGCGGCAGGCTCCGAGTGAAGTCGGGCCATGCCAGAATGGCCGACCTGAACGTTGATAAAGCGAGCGGGTCGGGAACATCATTGCCGAACGTTTCATAGGCCTCGGCGAATTCTCTGCGCCGCCCAGCTCGCACGGCATCGGCAAGGTCGCCGGTGAAATCGCAGAAAAATGGAAAGGGTGTGGTCGCTCCCCATTCCTCGCCCATGAACATCAACGGCGGCATCGGCGCGAGCAGGGTAATCGCGAGCGCAGCCTCGATAGCCCGCGCGTCAGCGGTCCATTCGAGACGGTCGCCAAGCGCGCGGTTGCCGATCTGATCGTGATTCTGAAGGAAGTTCACGAAGGCGGTGGGCGGAAGTACGCCGATCTGTTCGCCACGAGCGCGCCCGCCGCGGTGGGCTGAGAGTTCGCCCTGGTAGGCGAAGCCACTGCGCAGCGTTCGTGCGAGCAGATGGCGGGGTTGCGTGGTGTAGTCGCCGTAATAGCCATGCGTCTCTTGGGTGAGAATGAGATGCCAGACGTGATGGTAGTCGTCATTCCACTGTGCGCGATACTTTCCGTCGGGAATGCTGGAAGAAGGATCGAGCAATACCGCGCGGTTGTCATCGTTCTCCAGCACAAGGTGGATGTGCCGTCCGCTTTGCCGCGCCAGAACCCCGACGGCGCGGCTGATCTCGTTCAGGATCGACGGCTCACCCATCTCGGCGAGGGCATGCACTGCGTCGAGACGAAGGCCGTCAAACCGATAATTGTCGAGCCAGTGCAGTGCATTGTCGACGGCGAAGGCGCGGACCTCTGGAACGCGATAGTCGATCGCAGATCCCCATGGGGTTTCCGCGCAAAAAAACTGCGGTGCATAGCGTGCGAGATAATTTCCCTCGGGGCCGAAGTGGTTATAGACGACATCGAGAAAGACCATCAGCCCGCGCAGATGGGCCTGATCAATCAACTCCCTGAGATCGTCTGGCGTACCGTAAACATGATCGGGTGCGTACCACAGCACGCCGTCATAACCCCAATTCCATGTCCCGGCGAAATCAGCCAGCGGCATCAACTCGAGAGCGGTGATTCCGGTTGAAACGAGATGATCAAGCTTGCCGATCATGGCTCGGTAAGTGCCCTCAGGCGTAAACGTTCCGACATGGCATTCGAGGATGACTGTCTCGTGCCAGGGCCTGCCGCGCCAGTCGATCGCCTTCCACTGAAAACGGCTGTGGTCGATAAGTTCACTTGGGCCGGACACGTCGTCAGGTTGGTACGACGACGCCGGATCTGGAACGTCCAAGCCGCCGTCGATGCGATAATGGTAGCGTGTACCGGGCCGCGCCGCGGCCACCTCGGCAATGAACCAGCCATTGTCGTCCTTCGCCATTTCGTGCGTGCTGTCAGTAACCACAGCTACTTCGCTCGCCGCGGGCGCCCAAAGCCGGAACGTTGCGCTGTCCGGCCTGAGGATGGGGCCGAAGCGGCCGACGCTCATGGCTGGCCTGCGAACGCGATTACGCTGCGAGGCGGCGCCTGCATCGTCGCGTTAGGGGCATGCGCGCTGCCTTCTGTATCGTCGCTCGTGGTATGAAGTACGATCGACCATGTCTTGTACTCTTTCATGCTCGGAATTCTGAATTCGATCGGCTCCGGTGCGGCGTTGAGCACGACATAGAGCGCCTGCTGGCCCTTCTCCATCGGCCCGAGTACGTAGGAGAGAAACCGTCCTTCCGGGAAATTCCAGTCGGCATCGGTCATTTCGTTGCCATCTGGCGTCAGCCACAGCACGCCATAGGAGCCATCCGCCTTCTTGCCGCTCACCCATTGTCGCGCTCGGATCTGCGCAAAACGTCTTCGGATGGCGGTAAGGCGTCCGACAAAGTCGGTCATGTCGTCGTCGTTATGGCCAAGGCGGCTCCAGTCGATCCATCCGATCTCGTTATCCTGACAATAGGCGTTGTTGTTTCCGTTCTGGCTGTTGCCGACCTCATCGCCGGCAAGGAGAAGTGGGACGCCTTGGGCGAGCAGCAGGCACGCGAGTTGGTTCTTGCGAAGCTGACGGCGGAGCGCAACGATCGCGGGATCGTCCGTCGATCCTTCATGGCCGCAGTTATTGCTGTGATTGTCGTTGGAGCCGTCGCGATTATCCTCGCCGTTGGCCTCGTTGTGCTTCTCGTTATAGGAGAACAGATCGGCAAGCGTGAAGCCGTCGTGGACGGTGACGTGATTGATGCCGGCGCGCGGCGAACGATCGTCATGGTTGAAGAGGTCTGCCGATCCGATCATTCGGCCACTGACATCGCCGATCAGATTTCCGTCGCCGGCCCAGTAGCGGCGCAGGGTGCTTCGGTATCGGTCGTTCCACTCCGACCATTGCGAAGGAAAGCCGCCGACCCGATAGCCGCCGGCGCCGATATCCCAGGGCTCGGCGACCAGCTTGACAGTAGCGAGAGCGGGATCTTGCCGGATCGCATTGAAAAAAGAGCTGTTGCGATCAAATCCATGTGGGCCGCGCGCCAGCGTGCTGGCGAGGTCGAAGCGGAAGCCGTCGATGTGGCAGACTTCGACCCAATAGCGCAGCGAATCCATGACCATTTGCAGCACGCGTGGATGGGTCAGGTTCAGCGAGTTTCCGGTGCCTGTGAAGTCGTCGTAGTAGCGCGGGTTATCAGGCATCAACCAATAGTAGGATGCGTTGTCGATGCCGCGGAACGACAGCGTTGGGCCGAGGTGATTGCCTTCGGCGGTATGATTGTAGACGACGTCGAGCATGACCTCGAAGCCGGCGTCGTGAAGGCGGGCGACGGACATGCGGAATTCGTCCAGTTCCGCATTTTTGGCATAACGCTGCTCCGGCGCGAGGAACGAAATGGAATTATATCCCCAATAGTTACTCAGCTTGCGCTCGACTAGTTGCCGATCGTCGATGAAGCCATGAATCGGCAGAAGTTCGATCGTGGTGACGCCGAGCCGCCGCAGGTGATCGATCATCGCAGGTGCCGCGAGCGCGCGGTAGGTGCCTCGCAGTTCGGGAGGAATATCCAGACGCGTCCTGGTCAAGCCTTTGACGTGAGCTTCATAGATGATCGTATCTTCCCAGGAAATGTTGGGCCGCTGTTCGCGTCGACCCCAGTTAAATGTCTCGTCGGTGACGGTGGCCTTCGGCATGGCGCGCGCGTTGTCGCGCCGGTCGAAAGACAGATCCTCCCGCGGGCTACCGGTGCGGTAGGCGAAGTGCGCATCGCTCCAGACGAGCCGTCCGCTGACTTTTTTCGCGTAAGGGTCGAGCAGCAGCTTGTGGGGGTTGAAGCGATGCCCGTGCTGCGGATCGTAGGGTCCGTAGACGCGATAGCCGTACAGCTGACCAGGCGCGACGTCGCTCAGGTACCCGTGCCAGACGTCCTCGTTGTGCTCGGGCAGGGCGATGCGCTCGATCTCCCGTCGCCCTTGACTATCGAACAGGCAGAGTTCGACTTTTTCCGCATGTGCTGAAAAAAGTGCAAAGTTCGTTCCGCGTCCATCCCAGTTCGAACCGAGGCGGACATGTGTACCCTCAGAGATCCTCATCATGCAGGTTCCGGCGCCAGAAAGATCACCGCAAGCGGCGGAAGCGTCAGGCTGAGTTCGGGGATAACACCGTCCAGCGTCTCGACCACGCCGTTGTTCCCGACGTTGCTTCCGCCATAATGCGCGGAGTCGGTATTGAGCGTTTCGCGCCACTTGCCGGCGAAGGGTACACGCACGCGGTAGTCGCGATGGACGGTCGGCGTGAAATTGGCGATCACCAGACAGCGCGTCCGTCCGCTTTCGCCTTTTCGCATCCATGCGAAGATGCTGTTATTTGCGTCATTGGCGATGATCCATTCGAAGCCGGCCGGATCGCAATCCAGCTCGTGGAGTGCCGGCAAGTTGCGATAGAGCGCGTTGAGATCGCGAATGATGGCCTGGATTCCGCGGTGGCGCGCCTGATCGAGAAGATGCCAGTCGAGCGAATGGTCGTGGCTCCATTCGCGTTCCTGCCCGAACTCCGCGCCCATGAACATCAGCTTCTTGCCGGGATGGCCGAACATGAATGCGTAGTAAGCGCGGAGGTTTGCAAACCGCTGCCAGTCATCGCCCGGCATGCGCCCAAGGATCGACCGCTTTCCGTGCACGACCTCGTCGTGGGACAGTGGCAGAATGAAGTTCTCCGAGAATGCATAGTGCAGCCCGAACAAGATCTGGCCGTGGTGATGCTTGCGATAGATCGGGTCCTTGCCGATGTAGTCCAACGTGTCGTGCATCCAGCCCATGTTCCATTTGTAGCCGAACCCCAGGCCGCCAAACTCGATTGGGCGCGAGACCTGCGGCCACGCTGTTGATTCCTCCGCCGCCGTTGTGGCGTGAGGAAATTTGCCGAACACTTCTCTGTTGAATCGGCGCAGAAATTCGATGGCTTCAAGATTTTCTCGGCCGCCGTGTTTGTTGGGAATCCAGCCGCCTTCGGGGCGGCTGTAATCGAGATAGAGCATGGACGCGACGGCATCGACGCGAAGGCCGTCGACGCCGTAGCGATCGAGCCAGAACAGCGCGTTGGCGACAAGAAAATTGACCACTTCGGTGCGGCCGTAGTTGTAGATCAGCGTATCCCAGTCCAGGTGGCGTCCCTGCAACGGGTTGGCGTGTTCGTAAAGCGCCGTGCCATCGAAATGGCCGAGGCCGTGAGGATCGTCGGGGAAGTGTCCGGGCACCCAATCCAGCAAGACACCGAGTCCTTCGCGGTGGCAGGCATCGACCAGATGCGCAAAATCCTCGGGCGGACCGAAGCGACTGGTCGGTGCGTAAAGGCCGGTGGGCTGGTAGCCCCAGGAGCCGTCGAACGGATGCTCGTTCACCGGCATCAGCTCGATATGGGTGAAACCAAGGTCGCGGGCATAGCGCGGCAGGGTGTCCGCGAGCTCGCGATAGGACAGCCAGCGATTGTCGTCGCTACGCCGCCACGATCCGAGATGGACCTCGTAGATCGAGATCGGCGCGTTACGTGCATTGATCGTGGCGGCCGCCGGAGTGGGGCGGGGCAGCGCTTCCTCGTCGAATACGATCGACGCGGTGTTTGGTCGCACTTCCGCCGCAAACGCCATCGGATCAGACTTCAACGGCAGCAAACCACCGCCCCGATCTGTGATCGCGTATTTGTAGCGTTCGCCCGTCCGCGTGCCGGGGATAAACAGCTCCCAATATCCTTTGCCGCGCACGCGCATCGGATGCCGGCGCCGGTCCCAGCCATTGAAATCGCCAACGACAGCGACGGCCCGTGCGTTGGGCGCAAGCACAACGAATCCAGTGCCGCCCACGCCATCCATCGCTATCGGGTGAGCGCCAAGCTTGTCATAGAGCCGTTGATGCGTACCTTCGCCGAGCAGATAGAGATCCAAATCGCTGAGGATCGGCGGAAAGCGGTAGGGGTCCTCCAGTTCGACCGTGTCGGCGCCAAAGCGGGCGCGAAGGCGGTACCGCTGGGCATCGCTCGGCAGGTCGCCCAGGAAAAGTCCGGCGTGATGTATCCGCGTTAGCGTTGTCTCTCCGCCGTGCTCGTCGATGACACGTACCTCGGAGGCCTCGGGCAGATAGGCGCGAACCACTTGGCGATCGTTCTCGCGGTGACGGCCGAGATAGTGAAACGGATCGGAATGCCGTCCTTCGACGATTGCGCGAGCCTCAGAAGACAGTTCGGTCATGCGCGATCGCTTCCTATTTACGCAGCACGCGAAGTGCACCGCCCAATGCGACACGGAGCCAGTCGGGACGATGCGCGAGCTCGTAGTCGATTTCATAGAACGCCTTCTCGAGCAGGAAGAACCGCAGCGTTCCGCCGGCGTCGCCATCATTCTGCGGCCATAGCCGTGGATCGGTCATCGCTTCGCGGTAGGCCGTCAGGAAGGTTTGCGTCGCCTCGTCGCGCCATGCCGATAAAGCTTCAGCCAGTCGGCCGTCGTCGTCCGTTCCGGTCTTGAGGGCGCGCTCTTGCGCTGAGGTGACGGAATAGTCGATCGACCTGATCAGCCCTGCGACATCGCGGGCCGCTGGTGCCTTCATCCGCCGCTCGGAGAGGCTTCGACGGGGCTCGCCTTCAAAGTCGATGATAAAGACATCGTCGCGGACGACAAGGATCTGTCCGAGATGAAAGTCGCCATGATGTCGAATGTTATGCATTTGAATTGTGGGCGGCAATAACTCGATGAGCCGGCCATGCAGCCCTGGACGGATGCTCAGAATATCGTCAGCAAGAAGCCGGTCCGAATCGGAAAGCTTTACTTGAGCGAGCCGATCAAACGTTTGCTCGGTGCGCGTCATCAAACGGTCGATGAGGTGATCGACATCGGAAGCAGTCACAGGCTCGGGACGGAAATCAACAATGTCGTCGTGGCTCGCCAGTGCGACGTGCATTTCAGCGACGCGCTTGCCGGTTTGCATCATGTAGCGTTGATACGCCGCCTTCTCTTCAAGCGCCGGAGCCGAATCGCTTGCTCCGACCAGTCGCTGCTCGTCGATAAAGCGATCCAATGCGGCGCTGCTGACTGTCCATGCGTCACCCTGGTTGCCGACAAAGTCATGAACGATGGCAACGGTGGCTTGGATATCGGGTCCCGTCAGTTCGGCGCTGCCAAGCAAAGCGGGAGTATTGGCGAATCCGGCGACGTCCGTCAGAAAGCGTCCGACTTCCACCTCCGGATTGATGCCGTTTTCGAGCTTACGGTAGATCTTAACGACGAACTTCTCGTCCACCAGTGCGGTGCTGTTCGATTGTTCGGTCTGCACCGCGCGCACGTTGTTAATCGGTTCTTCCGCAATCGAGCCCAGCCGTTCTGTAGGAAGATAAGCAAGCCGCAATTCGCCTTCCTCGAAGATTGCCCGGTGGCGCAGATCATCGATAATGCCCGCGATCAGGTCGTTCTCATAGGCGGCATCGATCAGTGTTCCCTCGCGCGAGCCCTGCCGGACTGCGGCGATCGTTTTTGCGTCATAGTTGTTATTATGCCGGTCCAGTCGATCCCATCGGATTCGGATCGGCATCGCGTAGCGGCCCGATTGCCCGCGATGAGTGACGTCGAAGATCACCAGCCATGGCCGGGAAATCTGGTCTTTCGTGAGCGGTATCGCCGCCGGAACACGCGCAGTGATGGCGTTGGCCGACCGCTCCGGAAACCACCGTGAGCGGGCGAGATGTGAGGGCAGGACGTCGCGCTCGAAGATCGAGCGGGTCCGAGCCAACGACATCCACGTCGCGCCGAGCGGCACCACGAGGGTCTCATAATCGGGCACGATCACTGCCGCGACGTTCGGCGACGGCGGCTTCTCGGTCAGCTGGAACCAGTAGAATCCGTAAGGCGCAAGCGTGATCAAATAAGCCAGCTCGCCGATATCGGGAAATGTCGTTCGCCCCAGCATTTCGAGGGGTGACCGACCCTTCCATTGCGACAGATCAAGTTCAGAAGCCTGTGCCGACCGCGATAGGTTGGCGACGCAGAGCAGGGCCTCGTCGCCATATTGCCGCACATAAGCGAGTACGCTTCGATTCGAGGAGCGCACGAATGACATGGTGCCGCGGCCGAAGGCGAAGCTCGATTTGCGTACCGAAATCAGCTTCTTCATCCAACTCAACAGCGAGGACAGGCTTCGCGACTGGGCCTCGACATTGACGGATTCGTAGCCATAGACAGCATCCATCACCGGTGGCGCATAGAGCCGAGCGGGGTCGCAACGCGAGAAGCCGCCATTGCGGTCCGGCGTCCATTGCATCGGGGTACGGACGCCATTGCGATCGCCAAGATAGATGTTGTCGCCCATCCCGATCTCGTCGCCGTAATAGATGATTGGCGTGCCGGGAAACGACATCAGCAACGAATTCATCAGCTCGATCTTGCGCCGGTCATTGTCCATCAAAGGCGCGAGGCGGCGCCGAATGCCGAGATTGATGCGCGCGCGCGGATCAGCGGCATATGTCGACCACAGATAATCGCGTTCGATATCCGTCACCATTTCGAGTGTCAGCTCGTCATGGTTGCGCAGGAACATCGCCCATTGGCAATTGCCGGGAATGTCGGGCGTCTGCCGCAGGATGTCGGTGATCGGAAAACGATCCTCCTGCGCGATCGCCATATAGATGCGCGGCATCAGCGGGAAATGATAGGCCATGTGGCACTCGTCGCCATCGCCAAAATAGGACTGGACATCCTCTGGCCATTGATTGGCTTCGGCCAGAAGTACTTTGCCTTTGGCGTAGGCATCGAGCTCCGCGCGAATGTGTTTGATTACCGCATGCGTTTCGGGAAGATTTTCGTTGTTGGTGCCGTCACGCTCGCAGAGATACGGAATCGCATCCAACCGAAAACCGTCCACACCCGCGTCGAGCCACCGCTTCATGACCTGAACGACGGCCCTGACCACGCGCGGATTGTCGAAATTGAGATCGGGCTGGTGCGTGAAGAAACGGTGCCAGTAATAGGCGTTGGCTTCGGCATCCCAGGCCCAGTTCGACTTCTCCGTGTCGGTGAAAATGATCCGCGTATCCTGATATTTCTTGTCGGTGTCGCTCCAGACGTACCAGTTACGCGCACTCGATCCGGGTGGACTACGCTGAGCGCGCTTGAACCATCTGTGCTGGTCGGAGGTGTGATTGATGACGAGTTCGGTAATCACGCGAAGTCCACGCCGTCGCGCTTCGGAGATGAAGCGGCGAAACTCCTTCATCGTGCCGAAATCGGGATTGATCGAACCGTAATCGGCAATGTCATATCCGTCATCGCGTCCCGGAGACGGATAGAACGGCAGCAGCCATAGCGTGCTAACGCCCAGCTCCTGCAGGTAATCAAGCTTGTTGGTCAGACCGGCAAAGTCACCGATGCCATCGTTGTTGCTGTCGGCGAAGGCCTTGACGTGAAGCTGATAGATGATGGCGTCCTTGTACCAGAGATCGTCGGTCTGGACATATCTGTCAGCATCGATCTGGGTCATCTCGTTCATGACGGGCCTCACGCCAGACAACGAAATAAAAGTGCGGGGTCGCGGTGCGGATCAATCCTCAGGCGCGCTCCACCCCACTCGATAGCGTGACGTTCGCCCGTCATCAGATTTTCCAGCGCGACCGGAGGCCTCGTTTCGCTAGCGGTCCGGATCTGAATTGAATCCAGCGGAAGCCAGAATTCGCTGGCGTCACGCGACAGCGCGATGGCGCCGACAATCGTGTTGCTGGCGTCGGTGCTTTGCTTGGTGAACGCAACGATCTGATCGTTGGCGACAGGAAGGAATTTCAGGTTGCGGGTTTGCAAGAGCGCCGGATTGGTACGCCGCGCCCGATTGAGCGCCGTGATATACGGCTTGATGTTGCCGGGTGCATTCCAGTCGCGAACCTTGATCTCGTACTTTTCCGAATTGAGATATTCTTCGCGTCCCGGAATGGCATCGTGCTCCAGAAGCTCGAAGCCGTTGTAGATCCCGTAAGTACTCGACAGTGTCGCCGCCAACGCCACACGCGCCTTGAACATCCATGATTCACCACTCTGCAGGTGGTAGGGCAGAATGTCGGGCGTGTTGACGAAAAAATTGGGCCGGTAGTAGTCGCGCTCGGGATATCCCGTCAGTTCGGTGAGGTAGGATTCGATCTCCGATTTCCGGGTGCGCCAGGTGAAATAAGTATAGGACTGTGTGAATCCCAGCTTCGCCAGGCCCTTCATGACCTTCGGCCGGGTGAACGCCTCGGCGAGGAAGATGACGCCGGGGTCTTTCGTCTGGACCTCGCGGATCAGCCATTCCCAGAAATTGAGCGGCTTGGTGTGCGGGTTGTCGATGCGAAAGATGCGCACGCCCTGGTTGACCCAGAACAGGATAGTATCGCGGAGTGCATTCCACAACGAGCCGGCATCGTCGCAACCGAAATCAGGATTGACGATGTCCTCGTATTTTTTCGGAGGATTTTCCGCATAGCGCATCGAGCCGTCGGGACGCCGCCTGAACCAGTCGGGATGCTGCGTCAGCCAGGGATGATCGGGCGAACACTGCACCGCGATGTCGAGGGCGATCTCCATGCTATGGCTCTTGCAGGCGGCGATCAGATCACGGAAGTCCTCGAAGGTGCCGAGTTCCGGGTGGATTGCATCGTGCCCGCCTTCCTCGGCGCCAATGGCGTAGGGACTGCCGGGGTCGCCTTCGGCGGCAGTCAGCGCATTATTGCGCCCCTTGCGATTGATCCTGCCGATCGGATGAATCGGCGTGAAGTAAAGGACGTCGAATCCCATCGCGGCGATATCGGGGAGGCGGGCGATGCAGTCACGAAACGTGCCGTGCTGGCCGGGGATTGTGCTCTGGCTGCGGGGCACCATCTCGTACCATGCTCCCGCTCCGGCCAGGCTGCGGTCGATCGTCAGCGGGTAGAGCTGCGACCGCGTGAGATCGCCGCGTTCGCGGCCATCGGCCATGGCAATTGCCAGTTCCGGGACGAGCAGGTTCGCTGGATCGCCGTCTTTCAGATAATTCTCGCACTGACGAACGATGGTCGCTGTCGCCTCCATGCCGCCATACTGCGCGCGCGTCAGTAATGCGGCGCCCTCCAGCGCATCGAGAGCGACGTCCTGGCCGGCCTTCTGCTTCAGTTCGAAGCCGTGCTTCCATGTTGCGAATTCATCGGTCCAGGCTTCGATCGCATAGACATAGCGCCCCGGTTCGCTAGGTGCGAAGCTGCCGAACCAGCGATCGTTGTCGTGCAGGATCATTGGCGACTTGTGCCAGTCGCGATCTTCCTCGCGCCGCCAGATCAATTGCGCGGCAATGATGTCGTGACCGCTTCGGAATATGTCCGCCCAGACCTCGATGATGTCGCCCGCGAGCCGTTTGACCGGAAATCGTCCGGCGTCGACGCAGGGATACACGTCCTCGATGTGGAAGCTGCCCGCCGTTGCGCCCCGTTCGCCCGCCCGCAAAGGCTTGTTTTTCTGCGTTGATACGGACATCACGCGCCGCCGACCTGTCTGTGATTGAAGGACCCGCCCGTTTAACCCTCGCGTCACCCCAAAGTTCCCGATGGAACCGCGATCTTGTTATGGCGTTACCTTTCTTCGTGCGAGACTTCGTCACCGACGAAATCTTGGACAGTCGTGCTTGGGTTTGAGGCGTGGGGATGGATGTTTATTCAAAAGCGCGCGACCTTGGCATCGATCTGGAATTTGTGGACGGGCAGGGCCACCGCCATGTGGTGAATGGTGAGCGGCTTCGCGCAATTCTCGACGGTTTGCCGCCCCCTCCACGACATCCGTATCTGAAGCAACCAGTCGTTGTTATCGTCGACGCTGGCGATTGTCACGTGCCGGTGGATTCTGAGGTGAATGGAATCGGTTGGCGGCTCGTTGGACGTAATGCGGTGCTCGCGCGAGGACGTGTCGCCCGATCGATGATCGATCTGCCGCATTCGATGGCAATCGGTCCCTATCGGCTGGAACTCGAGAATGAGAACTGCGATACGATTGATTCGATTCCGTTGCTGGTGACGCCTGCGGCGGCCTATCAAGGCTCGTTCGAGAGAGTATGGGTTCTGTCGGTTCAACTCTACGGGCTATCGTCATCCCGCAACTGGGGAATTGGCGATTTCACGGATCTCGCCGCACTGATCGAATTGGCTGCGGAGTGGGGCTGTGCGGGCATCGGACTCAATCCGCTTCATGCGCTGTTCGATGACCGCCCGCTCGAATGCAGCCCCTATGCACCGAACAGCCGGCTGTTTCTCAATCCGCTCTACATCGATCCCGAGCGGTTGCCGAATTTTGCGGGCGCTTGGCTGGCGCAGCATCGCGAACAACGCGATCAGGCCCGCCACGGCGTACTGATCGACTACGCGGCCGTCGCGGAATTGAAATTCGCAGCGCTCCGGTACGCGTTCGAGGCCTTCAACACTGAAGATGCGACCGCTCGAGTCGAATTCGAGGCGTTCAGGCAGGAGCGCGGCGAATTGCTGCAACGCTTTGCCTGCTTCGAAGTGTTGCGACGGCAATTCGCTCCATTGCCGTGGTGGCAATGGCCGGAGGAGTGGCGTCGCCCTGAGGATGCGCGAATTCATGGCTTTCGAAAGGGTCCGCAATGTGCCGAGATCGAATTCGTGGAGTTCGTGCAATGGTGCGCGGCAATCCAGTTGCAGTCATGCGCTGACCTTGCCGCTGAGCGCGGAATGGCGGTCGGGCTTTATCTCGATGTCGCTGTTGGGGTTCAGGCCGGCGGGTTCGATGCGTGGAACGAGCAAAATGCCATCTCGCGCGGGCTTTCGGTTGGTGCGCCGCCCGATCAGCTCAACACGGCAGGGCAGGATTGGGGACTGGCTGGTTTCAATGCCGCTGGACTGGAGGCGAGTGGCTTCGCACCGTTTCGGGAAATGCTGCGCGCCTCGATGCGTTTTGCGGGAGCGATACGGCTGGATCATGTCCTCGGGCTCAATCGGCTCTATCTGATACCTTCCGGTGCGTCGCCGCGGGATGGCGTGTATGTCGAGATGCCGTTGGACGCGCTGCTCGGCGTCATCGCGCAGGAGAGCGTCAGTCAGCGCTGCATCACGATCGGGGAGGATCTGGGAACGGTGCCGGATGGCTTTCGCGACATTCTCGCGGCATGGGGCGTGTGGTCCTACAAGGTGATGATGTTCGAACGCGGCCATGACGGCGCTTTTATCGGGCCGTCGGGCTATGCCGCCAACGCCCTTGTTACCTTCAACACGCATGACCTTGCGTCGTTCGCAGGCTGGCAATCGCATTCCGATCTCAAGGTCAAGCGGGAGCTTGGTCTCGATCCAGGCGAGTCGGAGGCGGAGCGGGCGCACGCTCGCCGAGCGTTTGAATGGAAGCTCGGCGAAGAACATATCGGACCGAAGAATTTTTTCGGGGCCGTTGAATTTCTCGCGCGCACGCCGTCGCGCATTCTCGCGATCGCGCTCGACGATCTGATTGGATTGAAGGATCAGCCGAACATTCCGGGCACGATGAATGAGCATCCCAACTGGCGGCGGCGGCTTCCGGTCGAGCTGAACGATCTCGGCCGTTGCATCGATCTCGACGCGCTTCGGCACGCGCTCCGCATTCGCTGAAACGCCTCACGGTTCGAAGCGGGGCACGCAGGCGTGTGCCCCGCGCCGTCACAGTCTGATGTTATGACGCAACCGCCTTGACCGTGGGCGGGCTTTCCCGGCCAAGCGGATCCACGATTGTGACATAGACACTGGTTGCACCGTTCGATGCGGCTGCTCCTGTCCACTGGAACGCCGGATTGGTGGTCGGCACCCCGTCGGCCAGCAGGGTCGGCGCTGCGCCGTCTTGCTCCGCCCACAGTCGGATGCGGTAGGGGCCTATTGCTTGCGGATGTGCGACGGGCACGTCGGCGATGAGGACTTGAAGCGTAAACCCGCCCCCCGAAGCGACGACGGTGGCGGTGATCGAAGCGGCGTCGAGCGCAGCCGGCGCGCTGGTCGGTGCGTTCACCACAGTGGTCGGCGCGGAGAGCAGGCTGAAGGCTGCGGCCGCATCCCCGACTTGCGTGGCGTTCTCGGCTGTAATCGCTCCCGGCGGCGGAAGCATCGTCGCACCGCGAGGAAGGCGTCGCTCCGCCGGCAAGCGAACTTCCGCCCACCACGTATAGCGCACGAACGGAAGGAGTCCCGACGTGTCCACGAATGTCGCTGCGAAGCGGGGCGCACTGCCGCTGCGATCGAGCGAAAGCGGACGGATACCGCCGACCATGCGCGCATAGAGCGGATCATTGACCGCGCCGCTGGCGCGGCGGAGACGATAGTGAGGTGGGTTCGCTGCGGTTGGCGGCTGCGTGAACAGTCCAGGCTCCGCCGCCGCAATTGCACCAAGGTCGAATCCCATCGCCACCACCGTCAGTTCCGGCTTGCCGGCGGCGTTCACGGTGAGGGTCAGGCGCGGCATTGGCGGGCGCCTGTCGTTCGGCACGGCGACCGGCACGAGGCCGCAAGCGTCGAAGTTCGCCTGGGCTCCGGCATCGGTCTCCGGCACGATGCGCAGGAATCCGACCGTCTGCAGTGCCCGCGGCAGCGTTGTTGCGAGGCGAGCGCGTCCGTCGCTGTCGGCGATGATGGGCGCGTCAGTAATGAGCCGGAAGCGATCGGCACGACCGTTCAACTGGCCTTGCTGCTGCTTTGTGAAGCCGTCGAGCGCCACAGTCGCACGGGTGGCGGCTGCGGGCAGATCAAGGCCGCGCTGATCGGCGATCCACGCCCGATAGGACTGCCCCGGTGCCGCCGGCCACGACAAGCGCAATTCGACGTCCGGCGAAGGACCGGGCCGGCTGGTCCAGATGATGCCGGGACCGCAAGGCGTCGGCCGCGGGTGTCGGCCGTCGGTGATGGTGATGGTCTGCGCGGCCTGCGGCGACGAGGTGCCATCATCATCGACGAAGTAAGCGGTGAGAGGCCACGCGCCGCTCTGTTGCTGAGCGAGCGACGGTAGTGCAAATACCTGTGCGATCATCGTCCCGGGTGTGGCAGCGATGGTGCGCGTATGCCCCGCGAAGGCGAGCCCAAGTTTTGCGATCGGGCGGCCGCCGATACCGATCGAATTGTTGTCGGGAACGGGCACGCGCACGTCGAGCGAGCCCGGCGACAGCGCGCCGGGGGCCTGGTCGTCGAGCACCGCGCGCAGCGGCATGGCGCGCAGCACTGGCGGCGGCGGAGCAGGACGGTCGGGATCGGGCACGTCGATATCAGCGGGATCGCCGAAGCGGCCGAACAGATCGCCGGAGCAAAAACGATAGATATTTTTCGCGCCGGATGAGATGGGCGCATCGGATGCAATGCTGTGTCCTTCATTATCCTCGCCGCGCAGCAACACGACATGTCGCCGCGCGGTCTTCGTCTTGATGCAGCGTGTTCGCGGTTTAAACCCCTTGCCGTCGTCCCGTGCCATCGCGAGCAGCGGCGCGAACGGCGTGGTCGACAAGGTGAAGCCTTGCCGGAACGAGGTGCTGATGCCGCTCGCCGCCGCGATCCAGTTTGCCTTTGCGAGCGAGACGCCGGGCGCCGGCAGCGGATCGGGAAGCGGCACCGCGCCGGCGGCCGCCGTGAAGCAGCGGATCTCAAAACCCTTGTCGCGCAGCTTGTTGGCGACGTCACTGGCGCCGGTGAGGTCGAGCACGCGGTCGACCATCTCCTGTTCGTCCGCGTCGAGCGGCGGCAGCTGGTCCGCGAGCCGCGTGACGAACTTGAACGGCCCGAACTCTATTTCGGAGATCACCCGCTGCGGATCGACTGCGAACACGCCGGCGACGACGAGCCCGATCAGCGGTTGCGCCATATCCGGGCGAATGGCCTTGCCGATGTTGTCCGCGAAGCCGAGATAGCGCGCGAAGCCCGGATCGCAGATCGGCATCAGCACGCTGTCGAGTTGCGGAACATCGGCGCTTTGCGGCGGCGAGCTGCCCTGGTTCGGCACGGCAAGTGTCACGTTCCAGGGCGCGTCGGCGGGAGCGCGGACCACTGCCTCCAGCGCGTCATCGACTTCGGCGCGTTGGGCCTCGATCCTGGCCACTTCGTCGTCGGGCCCGAGCGGACCGAACGGTCCGTCGGGCTGGTCGAGCGCCGTATAGCGGAGCGGCGCGCTGCGCGCGACGCGTTTGAGACCTTCCTTCTGCGTGATCCCGCCGTAGTACCAGCGGCAGTCGCCGGGAATGGGCAGCGGCAGCGTGACGATGGGCTTCTCTTCGCGGATCCGCTCGGTCGACTTCGAATAGATCGCATAGACCTTAAGACGCGCTCCTGCGGTGTCGCCGCTGAGACGCACCCGGCGCGTCACCGGTCCGCCGACGATCGCGGCCGGCTTAGAGCGCCGCGCGATCAACCCGTCTGTGTCGGGATCGAGCAGCGAGATGGCGGTCTTGCCGCCGCCCGGAGGAACGGCTTCGACAGCGACGTAGCGGGTCGTGTCGCGCTCGGCCTCCGGCGGCTCGATCGGGATCGTCCTCTTGAGCAGTTTGGGGTCGCGCGGCGGTGTGACGGTTTTGGTGCTGACCGGCACCTGCCAGACCAGCCACGGCGCGAGTGGAAGGCCGAGCAGCGGCGATGACTGGATGCGGACATGAACGCCGTCCGGCAGGTCGGCGTCGTTCTCCGCTTGCAATGCGAACAGCGCGAGCCAGGAGGGCGAAGCGAAGCGGATCATCGGGCTTCTCCCGCGAACAGCGGTGCTTTGGAAAGGGCGAGGAGTCCTGTGAGTGCCGCGATCGTCCCATCGGGTCGGTAGTCTGTCATTTCCAGCCGCAACATGGGTTGGTGACTGAGGGGGATCGGTAGCTGTTTCACGCCTCCTGGCACGATCTTTTGGCTTGCGTGACCGGCAATCGACGAGGGCGTGACCGGCATCGTGGGCGATTGCGGTGTGGTCTTGCCGATGATGGTTTTTGCGGCTCCGATCCGCGTCGTCACGATCTTCGTTGTTGGTTGCGCAAGCCGTTTGAAAATCCCGCTCGGGATTTTGCTGCCGGGAATGAGATGACCAAGGTCGAGCCACGGCGCCGGCAGGAACGGCGTATCGGTCAGGAACAGAATGCGCGAGCCGGAGCGGTCGCGGAACTGGCTGTTGAAGTTTACAGCCGGATGACTCGGCGACAGAACGGCGGTCAATCGATCCACGGTGCAGCGGCCGTCACGATGGATTGGTTCCGGCGATTCAATGAGAACGCCGGCGCAATCCCAGCCGCTGTCGTCGGTGCGCGGAAGCCACAAGAGACTGGTGCGCGGCGTCTCCGCGATCGGCCATCCTTCGAGGCCGATCTGACGGAGCGCATCGTCGAACGCACCGTCGTCACCCAGCACCGGCCCGCGCGCAAAGCCGGATACGGCCTGGATTTCGAGATCGCCCGTCGGCGTTCCGGATGCGCTCGCGCCGAAGCCCAAGGCTACGAGCATGTCATTGGGCGCGAACCAGCGCGACGTCTGGAAGCTGACACCAGGCAGCCGCGCCGCGGGCGCGCCCGCGATGGTCGATTTGATGTGGACGTAGAACTCGTACCAGGCGCGGGGCTGAAGCTCTGCGGTGGCGTCGAGCGTGAGACCGGGCTTGGGCACCGGGCAGGGCGGTGTGCCCGCGACTACGACCTCGCCGTCGATCAGGCCGACGCCGGTTGCGACCTGATAGCGCCGCTGGTCGGCGCCGCTCAGGAATGCGGGATTGAGCGCCGCGCTGAAGTGGGGAAGGATGAGCAAAAGGTTGCCCGAAGCATCCGCGGTGTCGGTGCGGCGCAGGCCAAGCTGAAGCGTGTAATTGTATAGTCCGGCGAGCGCTTCCACGTGACCGACATCGAAATGCGCGCGCAGCGGATCGTGGCGGAAGCGCGCCACCTCGCTTTGCGCGGGCTCGTAACCGGAAAGGTGACGCTCCAGCAGCTCCGGCGCGAATCTATCCTGTGCGCGATGGAGCGTCTGAAGGTGACCCGGTAAACCGAACTGCAGGGCGGCGATCGGCTGGCCGTAATAGACGCTTCCGCCGGGCGCCGGATGAGGCAGCGGCGCTGGCCTTGGAGGCACCGGCGTGGTCTTGAAGAAATAGCTTCGTTTCATAGGCAGCGTCGGATCGACATCTGAACTCGAGGTCGCGGCCGGAACGCGAATGCCGTACATGATCTGCTTGTAGAGCGTGCCGGTCCACGCCAGTTCTACATCGATGCGATAGGTTTTGCCGGGCTGCAGCAGGCAGCGCGAGGCGCCGCTTTGATGCGCCGTATCGGTGGGCGGGCCGTCGTTCGCGGCTTGCTGCTGGGTGGCTGCCGCTGCGGCCTGTGCATCGTTGCGCGCCTGTGCAGCCGCGAGCGCCGTTGCTGTCATGCCTTCCAGCCCGAGCAGGCCGAGCTGTTGTGTCGCCGGCCACTCAATCCGCAGCGCCGTCACCGTACCTGGCGCCTTGAAGATCAGCACCCTCTGGCCATTGCCGATGTCCTTCGTGTCCGGATACCACGCCTGGCTCGGGCTCTTGGGGTCGTACACGCGCACGAGGCCCGGTCCCTTGCCGTTGAGACTCGCGGACGGCGCCCACAGGAAAAGGAAGCCGTTGCTCGCGATCGGCTCGTCGAGATAGATCGTGGCGTTGAAGCGCAGGTTCAATCGTTCGAATGCGAGTTCGTTGCCATCGGCCGGGATCGCGTATTCGAGCAGCAGCACGCCGGCGAATTCCCGTTCGACCTTGGTCGGCGAGGCGAGGGACGCGGTGCGCGGCTTCAGGTAGTTCACCATGTAAGGTAGCGCCTGCCGTCCGACCTCGTCCAGCGGCGTGACCGTTTCTGTATCCAGCAGCGTGAAGCCAGGTGCCAGCAGCCCGCCGATGCGACTCTGCGTCGGATCGGCGCTGATGATCTCGGGCGGCAAGCGCCAGAGTTCTTCTTGTGCGACCGCATCGATGCCCAGCGTCCAGCCGATGCGCGCTCGTGCGTCGGGCCGGCAGATATGGCCGACCGCGCCGATCGGATCGCCCGGCAGCGACTGGCCGGGGTCGCTCATGCGGTCGATGAAGAACGTGCCCTTGATGTCGAACAGGATCAGCTCGGCCGGTTCCGCTGATGTGCCGGGGTTGCCGGTGCGGCCTGCTTGCCATGCAGCGCTCAGTTCGCCCGATACCAGCGTGCCGGGGCCATGCTCGTCGCCGGTGACATCGAAAAGCTGGAGGCTGCGCAGCTCCCATTGATAGTCGAGCAGATTGCTTCCGAACGGGCGAGCACGGTCGCCTTCCGGATACTGATCGATGGTCGGAAACTGCGTGCCGCCGCAGCCACTGGCAAGATGCGGCGGAAATGCGAAGCTGAGCGCGATGAGCGCGTCGGGCCAAACCGTTTGCGCCTCCTCCGGTGACTGCCCCAGTTGATAAAGAAGCTGATACTTGTCGTCGATCAGCATGGCATTCTGGCCGACGATCTGTCCGCCTTCGAGCCGGTCGAGCGGCAGCGAGGTCGGAGGCGGCACTTTAAGCGGCGGTTCGGAGCCGAATTTCAGCTCGACGCATTTGCGGATCTTCGTGAATAGCAGGTTCACATGCCCACAGACTTTGGCATAGATCGATGTGTTGCCCTCGGAGATCAAGGCTTGCAGATCGGCCGAAACGCCAACGGATACCGGACCGATATGCGCGGAGCCGTCGACATGGCCGAAGCCGGCGAGGATCAGCGGACTCGTCGCGACCAGGATATCGGCCGATGCATGGACCTCAGCCCACACGATCGGTCGAGGACCGAAGCTTAGATCGAGACCGAAGCCGAAGGCGAGGATGAAGCCGTCGAAGCTCGTAGGACCGCCGCGCGGCCACTTCTCGATGCCGTCGCCGCGCAGCATGAAGTAGCCGTACGCGCCTACGTTAAAAATGTCCGGCAAGACTCTGACAGTCGCTGGACCGATGCCGCGCCCTTGTCCGTTGTAGCCGTCGGCACCCATGTAGAGGTACCAGTCGGACGTGTCGCCGGTGACAGGGAAACGTCCGCCGGACGGAATCTTCGCCGTCAGCAGCACTGGAATATTCAGCGTGCCGGAAATGCCGAACGTCACCGCGTCGGCGGGATCGACAATGATCGCGCCGCGTAGCGCGATGAAGGTGGGATCGGGGTCCGGCTTGTGCGTGATGCTCATGCGGCCGGAGAGTATCGTTGCGTCGATGGCGCCGAGCACGACAAGGTCCGGCACCGTCAGGAACAGACCGGCTTTGGCGCTGAAGGCGAACCCCATGTCGGGCAGCGTCCCGACCACGGCTTCCAGCCCGAACGTGAAATTGCCGGGCAACTCGTTGAACGGCTCGGGGCTGCCGGGCGGCGGCGGCTCCTGCGGGTCCCAGAGCAGCGCGTGCTCGATCGGGTCCTCGCCCGGAGCCGGCGGTGCGATCGTGGTCGCGATGCCGAACGTGCCGCCGACGCCGAACAGGCCGAGCCCGCTGTTGGCGAGCGGCAACGGTCCCGGCAGGTCGGCGGCGAGTTCGAGCAGCACCATCTGGCCCTGAAGCCGCAGCGATGCCTCGGCATTGAACCCGACCGGCACGACGTTCACGCGGATCATCGCCTCGAAGCCGCCGTTGCTGACGCTGACCTTGCCTTCGCCTTCGATGACGCCGGGCATGGTGATCTGCGCATCAAGGCCGCGGATGCTGGCGATGATCTTGTTAGTCTCGGGGTCGAGCGTCGCACGGATGGTCGCTCCGGAGACTCGCACCGGACCGAGATTGAGCTTGAAACGCAGATCGACCTCGACCCAGATCGAACCGCGCCCGCTGCGCGAGCCCAGCACGTCGAAAAGCGAGCCGGGGCCTCCGACGAGCCAGTGGCCGGGATCCTCGACCTCCATGGTGGCGTGCCGGTAGTCGAGCCCGATCATGCCGAGGCCGCTTCCGGAATGGTCGAGCGAGAGCACCACGCCGCGCAACCGGATGCGCAGCGGCTCCTCGGGCGCGAGCGAAACCGACATCACGCCGAGGTCGATTGGGTGGATCACGACATCGACCGCGTAGTCGAGCGTGAAGGTCTGCTTGTCGGTGAGCGAGAGGCCCTTCGGTTTGCCTTCCGTGGCAAGCTCGACGCCATGGACCACGAGGCGGCCCTTGTCGTTGAGCAGCGTGCTGAGCGCCATCCCGGCGGTGAGCAGCGCAGCCGCAGGTGTCCCCGCGCCGGCGCTGCCGAGATTTTTCTCCGCGATCAGCGCGGTCGCAAATGCGCCGGCAGCGATGAAGCCTTTCTCGGCGGTGCCGCCGCCATCGGCGCTGACGGCGAGAATGCCATTCTCGCCCTGCGCCTCGATGCCGATCGAAAGCCGCGTTGGAGCGGCAGCGTCATTGGTCTCGCGCGAGAAACGGGCGCGCGCAATCAGCGGCCGGCTTGCGAGGACATGCAATGTCCCGCCACCGACGTTCTCATGGTACTGGTCGACCGGCAATTCCACGGCGACCTCGACCAGCGTGGGAAGGAAGGAAGCAAGACCGGTCGCCGTTGGATCGACGCATTCGATGCGTACGGTCATCGCTGGCTTGCCGTCGCGCGGCGGCACATGGGCCTCCGCCGACAGAGCGATGCCGACGGGATCGAGTCCGATCTCGATTTGCGCATTGACGGCGGTGCGATCGAACAGCGGCACGCTCTCGGGCAGGTAGAAGCGTGCGTTGCGGATCGACAGTCCCTTCCACGCCGGCGTATCGCCGGGCAACACGATCGGATGGCCATCGACGGATGCCGGCGGCGCGGCGGCTTGCGTGCTCATGTCGATGAAAAAGCCATCCGGCAGTTCGAGGCCGAATCCGCTCGATCCCAGCATTACGGTCGGCGGATCGAGAGTGAGCTTGACCACGCCGTCCGGCTGATCGATCGACGGCCCGAGGCGCATGGTCGCCTGCGCACCCTTCCGGCCCTCGATCACGAGTGCGATCGTCGCACCCATCACCTTGACCTGGCCCGCCGTCGCGGTGAGCCATTCCTCGCCGCCGGCTACGCCGTTGTGGATCGCAGGCGTGAATGCACGTCCTGCGCTGTCGGCCACCAGATCGGCTAAGCGAGTGGCAGGAGGTACCTGTCCGAGGTCGAAGGCAAGATCGAAGCCGTCCGGGCGAAGCGCGAATCGAAACGGCAGCGGCGGGCCGAGCGGCGCGAGCGAGAGATCGAAGAACAGCGGATGCGCGGCACCCCCCACTTGCGCGGTGCCGCTGTATGCGCCGTCGACCGGACCAGTAATGACGCCGGGATCAACTTCGAGTCCGCTGAGGAGTGCGTCAATCTTCGACGTTAGCAATATGCCCTGAAGCCAACCATTGCCTTCAATCCATGATCGTAAAGTCGTCAAAATGTCCTCCGCCGCTCAGGGACGCGACACAAAAATTTCCGTCAAACGAATTTGAAAACGTTAACTGACACAATTTTAGAGAACCGATGGCCGGGCGAAACGGGGAAAATAAGAGACGAGCGAAACTCAGCGAATCAACGCTTACAGAGTGTCGATCAAAGTCCGCTTTTTTGTGACAAATGCCGTTCATGTCATACGAACGGTGCCGTGGCGCGGCTCTCCGTTCGGAACATCATCTCGCCGGAGCAATGAAACGAACTTCTGACCACCACACTAGGGATAGCCGTGCAGCATCAATCGGTCTGCACGGACTTCCCAACTCTCGAGCCGGTTGAGGAAACTCATCCCGAGAAGGTTGGTTTTCATCTGGCCGCGCGGAACCACGAGCGCGGGCACCGATCGCTCGACAAGCTTTCCGACCGCAAGCCGGTCGAGC
Source organism: Nitrobacter sp. JJSN (assembly GCF_051912485.1). GTDB lineage: Bacteria > Pseudomonadota > Alphaproteobacteria > Rhizobiales > Xanthobacteraceae > Nitrobacter. Next base: position 962,919 of record NZ_CP196822.1, read on the forward strand.
GTGAGGCGTGCCGCGCGCGCACGTCCACCGGCCGTTTCGACGTCCACGTCGTAATTCAGCAATTCCAGCGGCAGCCCCGCTGCTTTCGCGGTCTCGTAGGTGAGGACGACGGAGGTTGCGCCGGTGTCGATGATCATCGAAGTTTTCACGCCGTTGATCTTGGCGTGCAATGTAAAATCGCCATTTTGGGTGCGGGGAATCTGGACGCTACGTGGAGCCCCCGCACCGGCCTCGCGCAGCACCGTCGAGACTAGGCTTCTTGCAGCTGATATCCGCGTGGGATCGCCATAGGCGACTACGGCTCCCGCCGTCGCCGCCAGCATTGCGATCACGAGCAGGATACGGATCACAACGCACCTGCCAGGTTTTCGGTTACGGTTCGAGTTTCGTGCGTGCCGCCGGAACGGCTCTTTCCAGACCTGCTTCCGCCATGCGGGCCGGCAGCCCCGCCATGATCGAGAGCCGCTCCGCGCTTTCGATTTGGCCCCACCGCGCAATTTCGGCAAGCGTGCGACCGCAGCCATGACAGAGGCCGCTTTGGGGATCGATCGTGCAAACACCTGTGCATGGCGTTTCGATGCTCATTCAAGACCATAATGACCATTCGTTCGCTCTCGCAAGCCTCAGCCAGAGTCTGGTTCAACAGCGTTGAATCAGATTCTGGCCTCATCGTTTTGATCGAGCATGATCTTGTCCGGAAACCGGTTACCACTTTGCGCTGGCGCGGCCCTTCGGGTCGGGATCATGCTCTAAAGACCTGTTCCGGCATTCATGATCGGCTTGTTCCGGAGGCGGCGTCGCTCATCTGCTGCCGGATCGGCCGTTTGCGTGGGTTGAAGCGGCGGAGCGTCCTCCGCCATCGGGGCCAGAGCGGACATCACGCGCTCCGGCGGAAAGGTAACAATGACCTCGGTGCCGATACGGAGCTTGGACCGCAGGGTGAACGTACCGCCGTGCATGTCGACCAGGCTCTTTGCGATCGGCAATCCGAGACCTGCGCCTTGTTCGGCGGATTTGATCGAATTCGACCCTTGCCCGAACGACGCCAGCACGATCGGGATTTCGTCTTCCGCGATCCCGGAGCCGTTGTCCTTGACACTGAGGTATTGCCCGCCTGAAGCCGTCCATCCGACCTTCAGCCAGATCTCGCCGCCTTGTGGCGTGAATTTGATCGAATTTGACAACAGGTTGAGCACGATCTGGCGCGTGGCGCGTTCGTCGCCCCAGATGCGCGGCATACCTTGTTCGAACACTTCATGAATTGTGATGCCGCGGCTGGAGGCCCGCAGCTTCAGCAGGTGATGACAGTCTGCGACGACATGGACCAGGGACACCGCTTCTTCGTTAAGTTCGTAACGGCCGGCCTCGATCCGCGACAGGTCGAGGATTTCGTTGATCAGATTCAGCAGGTGAACGCCGGAATTATGAATGTCAGCCGAATAGCTTTTGTAGACCGCGACCGCGTGCTCGCCGAAAATCTCGCTCTTCATCACTTCTGAAAATCCGAGGATGGCGTTCAGCGGCGTCCGCAGTTCGTGACTCATTTGAGCCAGGAATCGTGATTTTGCGACGTTGGCCGATTCCGCGCGATGTCGCGCTTCATCCGAAATGGCCTTCGCCTGTTCAAGTTCACCGATCAGGGCGTCTTTTTCCGCGCGCGCTTCCAGCGTCGCCAGCGTCGTGGAATGCAGGCGATGCGCGAGCAATGCGAAGTAACCTTCCGCGGCCAATACCAGAACGGCGAGAATGTAGTTGTTGAAGCTGCCGCCGATAGCAAACTTCAGCGCGATCGCCGATGTCACCGGGGCGGTTGCGGCAAAGGCGGCAATAGGCAGACTGGCGGCGAGCATGCTCGATACCGCCACGATCAGCAGCATCAGAAACATCATCACGGTATTGGTGACCGGATCCGAACCGGCGGGATGAACCAGGATCGTCGTCCAGCACAGGCCGTACAAAAGATCGAGCAGGATGAAACGTGCGCGCCATTTGCGCGTGCTGGTGGACGCCGACTCCTTGAGATAATTGTTGCAGTTGTAGATGATGACGGCATGGATGCAGAGCATTCCGAATGTCCATGCCGCCGCCGGGGCGGCTTCCATCCAGAAACCGAACAGCACGCCCGCCACGACCACAAGCAGCATCACCACGAACGACGCCGACAGCCGTGTTTGCGCATATTGACGGAGCAGTTCGTGATCGAATGCCGGGCGGGTTCCGCTTGTCGAGGTCAACCGGTCCCGCGCTTCGCGAACCCGCTGCGTGGCGGCGCGGCGATGACGTGCGGACGGTACAATCGCGGGGGCGACCGGAAGCTGCACGACTTCAGGTTTATCGGCGGGGGTACTCATCAACCAGACACAAATCCTGCACGCGGCCGCGCGAACCTTTTACTGTTCCATTTCTCGCGCCAAATCCTTAAGGGCTGCCTTAAAGTGCAGGATATTTCGGTTAATAGGCCGTTAAATCCTCCTGAAAATAGGACTTTCGACCCGGCAAACGCCGGGCCGCAGCCATTTTGAATCCCGCAGCCGTTAACGCTCGAGCCGCGCCAGAAGACTGGACGTGTCCCAGCGGTGGCCACCCATTGTCTCGACTTCCGCGTAAAAGGCATCCACCAGACTCGTGACCGGAAGGCTGGCACCGTTCAGGCGGGCCTCGGAAATGCAGATCGAAAGGTCCTTGCGCATCCATTCGACGGCAAAGCCGAAATCGAACTTGCCTTCGTTCATCGTTTTGTAGCGGTTTTCCATCTGCCACGATTGCGCGGCACCCTTCGAGATCACCTCGACCACCGAATTGACGTCGAGTCCCGCCTTCTTGGCGAAGTGGATGCCCTCGGACAGCCCCTCCAAGAGGCCGGCAATGCAGATCTGATTGACCATCTTGGTCAACTGACCTGCGCCCGCCGGACCAAGCCGTTTGCACATCCTGGCATAGGCCGCGATGATCGGCTTGGCGCCGGCGTAAGCATTCTCCGTTCCGCCGCACATCACCGTGAGAACACCGTTTTCGGCGCCGGCCTGTCCTCCCGAGACCGGAGCGTCGACAAAACCGAAGCCGCGCCTGGTCGCCTCGGCATCGAGTTCGCGCGCGACCTGAGCGGAGGCAGTCGTGTGATCGACAAAGGTCGCTCCATGCTTCATTCCAGAAAAGGCGCCGCCGGCGCCGATCGTGATCGCACGCAAGTCGTCGTCGTTGCCGACGCACGCCATCACGAAATCCTGACCGGCAGCGGCGGCTTCCGGCGTCGGTGCGGTTTTGCCGCCGAATTTCTCGGTCCATGCCTTCGCTTTGGCCGGCGTTCGATTGAACACGGTTACCTCGTGACCGCCCTTTGCGACGAGATGTCCTGCCATGGGGAATCCCATGACGCCGAGACCGAGAAATGCGACTTTAGCCATGTCCGAACCTTGTTCAAAATTCTGGGTTTTTGCCGTGATTGCGGCTGAGCCTGCTGAGCGGCCCATTTGCGGAGAGCGAGAAGAACGTGTCGCGATCAACTGCTTGCAAAAAATATCGCTCACTGCACAGCATATCCCTCGAGGCTGCTGCGGCAAAGACCGGAAAATCCTGAAACGGTGCGGACACAACAATGATACGATCGGACAGGTGAGGGTTGTCGCTGGCGGAATTCCAAGGTGTTTCAAAACGGGTTAGAGTTGAGTTGGGCAGTCGGATAAAGGAACGGCGCGACATGAGCGTGGGCATGCTCGATCATTTCAATATCCGGACCCGCAAGCTTGCCGAGACGGTGCGCTTCTACGAGGAGATTCTCGGTCTGACCAAGGGCGATCGGCCGGACTTCGCGTTTCCGGGCGCATGGCTCTATAGCGAGGGCAAGCCGGTGGTTCACCTCGTTGATATCTCACCGACGTCCGAACCGCAAAAGCCGGACGCCGGCGTTGTCCATCACATCGCCTTCGCGAGCCGCGATTTCAGGGGCATGAAGCAGCGTCTCCAGTCAAAAGGGTTCGATTTCAAGGCTCGCGAGATCCCCGGCGGAGCCCTCTGGCAGATTTTCGTCTGCGACCCGAACGGCGTGATGATCGAACTCAACTATGATGCGGCGGCTGAACGGGATTGACCCCTCTGCGGCTTTGCTGGTCCACCCAAACCCGCCATTAGATTAGTTGAGCAAGGGCGTTGACCGCCGTGAGGCGGGTAGCCATGTTGAGCCTGTTTCGAAGCTATTGGTCCGATTCCAACATTTGATCCCGTTGCGGCAGGCGCTCTTGCAAATGTTAGAATCACAAAGGACCACTAGCGAATATAGATTTCTAGCAGAGTTTTGGATTTGACATTCGCTTCTCGCATTCGCTGCAAACCGGGTAGCGAATGTCAAATCCATCCCACTAACGCGCCGACTTCGGAGAGACGACTTGAGCGTAACACCCCAACAAGTTCTTGATCGACTGGCCGGTGTTCTCTCTCCCCGCGGCGTGGCACTGACTGACGCCGACGTCTTGTCGGAGATCGCTGTTAATGGCGACAAGGTGTTTTTCTCTATCAACGTCGAGGCGTCAGACATCCGGGTATGGGAGGACGTTCGCGCCCAGGCAGAGATGGCCGTGCGCGCGATCCCGGGAGTGTCGGTTGCGATGGTCGCTTTGACCGCCGAACGCAAGCCGGGTAGCGCCGCAAGTTCGCCGGGGTCCGCGCAGGGGATTCCGAATGTATCGACTCATCGGTCGCCGCCGGCATCAGGTTCGCCGATGGCGCGACAGGCGGATATTCCCGGAGTTGCCGCTGTTATTGCCGTTGCATCCGGCAAGGGCGGCGTTGGCAAGTCGACCACCGCGCTCAATCTCGCGCTGGGCCTGCGGGCTCTCGGCTTGCGCGTCGGTCTGCTCGATGCCGATATCTATGGGCCGTCTATACCAAGACTAACCGGCATTCGGGAAAAGCCGCAATTGACAGACGACAAGAAGATGGTCCCGATCGCGCGTTTTGGCCTCGCGATCATGTCGGTCGGCTTTCTGATCGAGGAAGAACGCGCGATGATCTGGCGCGGTCCGATGGTGACGTCTGCGATCAGGCAGATGTTGCGGGATGTCGCCTGGGGCGAACTCGATGTTCTGGTCGTGGACATGCCGCCGGGGACGGGCGATGCGCAATTGACGCTGGCGCAAAGCGTGCCGCTCAAGGGCGCGGTCATCATTTCGACGCCGCAGGATTTGTCGCTGATCGACGCCCGGCGCGGGCTTGCCATGTTCAGACAAATCAACGTGCCGGTTCTCGGCATTGTCGAAAACATGAGCTTTTTTCAGTGTCCGCATTGCGGGTCGCGAAGCGAGATTTTTGGTCACGGGGGCGCGCGACATGAGGCGGAGCGGTTGGGGGTGCCGTTTCTTGGCGAAATTCCGCTTCACATGTTGATTCGCGAGACCTCCGATTCAGGTCATCCAGTGATGGAGAGCGAACCGGATGGACCACATGCGGCGATCTATCGCGCCATTGCCGGACGTATTCGTGACCAGCTCCAGGGTGCGACCGCCGCAGCCTAGCGGAGTGAATTTGACATTCGCTACCCACTTCGCAGCAAATCCGGAAAGCGAATGCCAAATTCACTCCGCTAGAGTGGACTACGGTGGTGCTGGATCTGGGCGGGTCGTCGACCGCGCTCGCTGGAATTCAAAGAAACGTCCTCATAAGGAGTGTCTGAATGAAACGTCGTGATTTTTTGAAAGTTTCAGCGGCCGGCGCAGCTGTTACCGCCGTAGCCTCGCCCGCGATCGCACAGTCGGCGCCTGAGATCAAATGGCGCATGACGTCGAGCTTTCCGAAATCGCTCGACACGATCTATGGCGGGGCCGATTATTTCGCAAAGCAAGTCGCGGAAATGACCGACAACAAGTTTCAAATTCAGCTCTTCGCTGCCGGAGAGGTTGTTCCCGGATTGCAGGCGCTCGATGCAACGGCCAACAATACGGTCGAGATGAGCCACACGGTTTCCTATTATTACGTCGGAAAGGACCCGACGTTTGCGATCTTCGCGTCTGTCCCGTTCGGCCTCAACGCGCGTCAGCAGAATTCCTGGCTGTATCAGGGCGGAGGGAACGAACTCGCCAATGAGTTCTTCAAGAAGTTCGGCGTCATCTCCTTTCCATGCGGCAATACCGGCACGCAGATGGGTGGCTGGTTTCGCAAGGAGATCAAAACGGTCGCCGATTTGTCGGGCCTCAAGATGCGAATCGGCGGTATTGCCGGGCAGGTGCTTCAGAAGGTCGGCGTCGTGCCGCAACAGCTTGCCGGCGGCGACATTTATCCCTCGCTGGAAAAGGGTACGATCGATGCGGCCGAGTGGGTCGGTCCCTATGATGATGAAAGGCTGGGATTTCAAAAAGTCGCGAAATACTACTACTATCCGGGTTTCTGGGAAGGCGGCCCGACGGTGCACGCGTTCTGTAATCTCGAGAAGTGGAATACGTTGCCGAAGACCTATCAGGCGATAGTGATGAATGCGGCGGCGAACGCCAACACCTGGATGGCGGCTCGCTACGACATGCAGAATCCCACCGCTCTCAAGCGGCTCGTCGCAGGTGGTACGCAACTGCGGCCGTTCAGCAATGAAATTCTTGATGCCTGCCTGAAAGCCACGAATGAATTATGGGGCGAGATTTCAGCGAAGAATCCCGACTTCAAGAAGGCTATCGAAGCCATGCAGGCTTATCGCTCGGACGAATACCTGTGGTGGCAGGTGGCTGAATATACCTACGACAGCTTCATGATCCGATCGCGTACCCGCGGCTGATCACGCCCTCAAATCGTAGACTGTCCACGTCAGAGCGTTTTCAAGCGAAGTGGAATCCGGTTCGCGTGAAGAAAACGCGTCAGATCAATAAACTAGAGGCTTTCACCGTTTCGATGAAACGGTGAAAGCCTCTAGGCGTCCGGCGCAAAAGCCGGACGTTTTGCGTTCCGCCACCCTCGCTTGTCGCGGGTCGTCTCTTCGGAGAATGCTTTCCGACGCGCATTGAAGATTTGGTTATTGCTGTGTTTTCGGTGGTGAACCGAAATCGAACGGTGCAACCTCAATGTCGGGAACCTCGATCTTGATCTTGTTGAGATCGACGTTTGTCGATTTGCTGAGCAGGCTCGTCACCGTCGCGGGGAATGCGATCACAAGAACGACCATGATAATTTGTAATCCGATCCAGGGCATGGCGCCCCAATAGATGTCGGAGCTTTTTACCTCGCGCGGCGCGACGCCGCGCAGGTAGAACAATGCGAAACCGAATGGAGGGTGGAGAAACGAGGTCTGCATGTTGACGCAGATCATGACGCCGAACCAGATCAAGGCGGCGTCCGCGCCGACGATCGGAGCGAGCAGCTTCTGGGCCACTGGCGCGATCATCGGCAGGATGATGAAGGCGATCTCGAAGAAATCGAGGAAAAACGCCAGGAAGAAGATGAAGACGTTGATGAAGATGAGAAAGCCCCACGCGCCGCCTGGCAGCGAGGTCAGCAGGTGTTCGAGCCACTCGCCGCCGGATACGCCGAGAAACACCACGGAGAAACAGGTGGAGCCGATCAGGATGAACGTCACCATGGTGGTGAGGCGCATCGTCGATTGATAGGCCTGTTTGATGAGGTCGCGTAGCTCGGGAATGCGGACGGCTTCCAGACAAATCCACACGACCGCGAGATAGGTGACGGCGAATGCGATCTTGAAGACCGGTCCCTCGGCTATGAAGATCCCGACGAGCGTGCCGATACCGCCGGCGATCGCGCCGACGATCAGGAATTTTCGGCCGGTGCTGCTGAAATCCTTGTGGTGGATGGCTGCAAGAACGATAGCACCGACGGCGCCCATTGCACCTGCTTCCGTCGGCGTCGCAAGCCCCATCATCATGGTGCCGAGCACGACAAAGATCAGGACGGCGGAGGGGATGATTCCCATCAGGCACTTGCGCCAAAGCGGCCAGCCCGCCAGCGTGCGGAATTTCTTCGGCACGGCAGGGACGTGACCGGGTTTGAAAAGGCCAAGCAGGAACGTATAGCCGGCGAACAGCACGATCTGGAACAGCGCGGGCCCCCAGGCTCCGCGATACATATCGCCGACCGATTTTCCAAGCTGGTCAGCGAGAACGATCAGCACCAGGGAGGGTGGAACGAGCTGGGTGATCGTGCCGGATGCCGCCAGCACACCCGTGATGTAGCGAATGTTGTAGCCGTACCGCATCATCACGGGCATCGAGATGAGGGCCATGGCGATCACCTGGGCAGCGACTGTGCCGGTGATGGCGCCGAGAATGAACCCGACAAGTATGACCGAATATCCGAGACCACCGCGGATCGGCCCGAACAACTGGCCCATCGAGTCGAGCATGTCCTCCGCAAGACCACAGCGCTCAAGCACCGATCCCATGAACGTGAAAAAGGGGATCGCAAGCAGCAGTTCGTTGGACAGCACACCACCGAACACGCGCCCCGGAATGGCCTGAAGGAAATTCAGATCGAAGAAGCCAAGATGGATGGCGAGGAAGCCGAACGAGAGTCCGACTGCAGCCAATGTGAAGGCCACCGGAAAGCCGATCAACATCGCCAGGACCAGGCCGCCGAACATCATCGGCGGCATCATCTGGAGCGTAATCATTGAGTCGGTCTCTCGTACGTCGCATCGATCGTGACAACGCCCAGCAGCGCTGCGACACGCTTGATCACTTCCGAGACACCTTGAAGCGCGAGCATGACGAATCCGAACGGGATGACAAGTTTGATCGGCCAGCGGACCAGACCGCCGGCATTTCCCGACATTTCACCGACCGCGTAGGACTGCATGAAGAATGGCCACGACAGGTAGCTCAGTAACAGGCAGGACGGAATGAGAAGGAAGAGGGTGCCGATGAGATCGAGCCAGAGCTTGCCGCGCTCGGACAGATACAAATAGAAGATTTCGACGCGGACATGTTCGTTGCGTTTGAAGGTGTAGGACGCGCCGAACATCACGAGGACGGCGAACATGTACCACTGTAATTCGAGCCAGCCATTTGAGCTGTAGTCGAAGGCATATCGGATCATCGCATTACCGGCGCTCACCAGAACGGCGAGCAGCACAAGGACATTGCACACGTATCCGACTTTTTCATTGAGCTGGTCGATGGCCGTGCTGAGGGCCAGTAACGGGCGCATCACACTCCTCCTCGCGCCAGCCGGCCGCGCGTTGTGGAAGCCGGGCTCCGGAGCCTGCATCGCTCGCGAAAACCGCAATAGCTATCGCAATGGCTAGTGGTGCACTGCGGGCTTCGCCGTATCCCCGGAATGCAACTTCTGGCCGAGCTGCGATGAATCGCACCATTCCAGCGCTCGGTAGCCGCCGTCAATCGGAGGTTCGGTGATATCTTGGGGGTATATCGAGCGGCCTGGCCGCCACGAAAACAGGCGCTGCCGCCTATCCGCCGGTTACGCTCATGTGCCGGCTTACGCTCGGACGATTGTGGCGGTCGATAATGAAGTCATGACCTTTCGGCTTGAGGCCGATGGCACGATCAATCGTTTCGTACAGCAGCTCGTCGCTGGCGGATGCGCGGAGCGGCCGGCGCAGGTCAGAAGCGTCTTCATGGCCGAGGCAGGTATGCAGGGTACCCGTGCAAGTGATGCGGACGCGGTTGCAGGATTCGCAGAAATTGTGGGTCATCGGCGTGATGAAGCCAAGCTTCCCGCCGGTTTCGCTGACCCGAACGTAGCGGGCAGGGCCGCCCGTGCTGTCATCGAGGTCGGTGAGGGTGTACTGGCCGGCGAGCCGCGCGCGCACCATGGACAGCGGCAGGTATTGATCGGTGCGGGACTGGCCGATATCTCCCATCGGCATGACCTCGATGAGGGTCAGCGCCATGCCTCGTCCGTGTGCCCACTCCATCAGAGATGGAATTTCATCTTCGTTGAGGTTTTTGAGCGCGACCGCATTGATCTTGACGGCGAGGCCCGCGGCTTGTGCCGCATCGATGCCGTCCATGACCTTCTGGATGTCACCCCAGCGGGTGATCTCGCGAAACTTCGCTGGATCGAGCGTATCGAGCGACACGTTGATCCGCTGTACACCGCAATCTTTTAGTTCAGCCGCGAAACGGGCCAGTTGCGATCCGTTTGTCGTAAGCGTCAGTTCTTTCAGCGCTCCGGTCCCGAGGTGACGAGACAGCGAATGGAATAGCGACATCACGTTGCGGCGAACTAGCGGCTCGCCACCGGTCAGCCGCAACTTGCGCACACCCTTGGCGATGAATGCCGAGCACAGACGATCAAGCTCTTCCAGCGTAAGCAGATCGACCTTCGGCAAAAACGTCATGTCTTCCGACATGCAATAGAAGCAGCGAAGATCGCAGCGGTCTGTGACTGATACGCGCAGATAGCTGATGGACCGGCCAAACGGGTCGACCATATTTTTTGAGCTTGAAGCCTCGGTGAGGACAGATGAGCCGGTCATTCAAATTGCCTTGTCGCAACGGCGTAAGCCGTATCCATGCTGTAATGTAGGCCTGTCGTAGCTACGGCACAATGGCGGCTGGGTTTGCTGCAGTGCACAAGAAGTTAATGGTCCGGGCCGGGCGCAGGAGCGGCGGCTGGTTCAGGGGCTGCGGTTGGTTCAGGGAAAGGCGAGGCCGTCGTGGGCGATGAGGCCGCCGGAGCTGTGGCCGCCTTTGGTACGCGCCGTTTGCGTGGCTTTTTGCGGACGGGTTTCGAGGGCGTGACCGGCTGCAGTTCACCGACCACCGGGTTGGGATCGACTGTTGTGGTCGCGGGGGATGTGAAATCACCGGGCTGACGTGTCACCTGTACTGGCACTGTCAGAGGTTGATAATTGGCCAGGGTGTAGGAAACGCTGAAGCCTTCGGCGGCTGGAACCTCCACCGAGCAAGGGGTTTTGCAGGACTGGCCCTGCGACGTCCGGGCGTCTGCGCCCGATGGAACGGAGTCCAACTGGACCGTTACGTTCGGTGGAGCGGACTTGAATGTATCGAGCGAAGAACAGCCGGCCAGGCTGACGCCTGCTACGGCAATCACGATAAACCGGCGCATGATCGATCAATCCGTCACTTAAATTGCGGCGAGCAGCCGCAGTCCCCGCGCGGACCATAGAAGTGTGCCGAGACCGCCGCAATGGCGATGATCGCAATTGCTAACGGACGGTTAATGTCCGTAATAAATTTAATTCTAGTAGATAAATCAATTAGTTATGTTCAGCGATGCGGCCTGAAGGGCAACGACTGCGTCCGGCAACTCTCTGAAGTGGGCAACGAGACGGTCAGGTTTGAGTTCGGCGATTGGAACTTCGGTATACCCGAACTCGACCCCGATGACCGGAATTCTGGCACGCCGCGCCACCCCTATATCGGGTCCTGCATCGCCCACCATGACGGTGGCCTCGGGGCGTCCGCCCGCGCGCGCGATCGTTTGCAGCAGAATCGCCGGGTCCGGTTTGGTCACGCCGAAGGTGTCGCCGCCGCAAATTGCAGCAAACCGCGGGCTCAATCCCAACTGGTCAAGCAGCAGCTTGGCAAGCGCTTCCAGCTTGTTGGTGCAGACCGCGAAACGATATCCTCGCGCCGACAGGTCGTCGAGCGCCTCGATGAGTCCCTCGAACGGACGGGATTCGTCGGCGATATGCGCCGTATAGTAGTCGACGAAGTCGCCCATCATCCGCGTGATATCATCGGGTGTCGCGGGGTGATCCTCGTGTTCAAGGCCGCGTTCGATCATGCGCCGAACGCCTGCGCCGATCATCGAGCGGGCTGTTGCCAACGGCACCGTGCGCAGGCCTTCGCGGTCCAAAACGAAGTTAAGCGCGGCGGCGAGATCGGGCGCGGTATCAACCAGCGTCCCGTCGAGGTCGAATACGACCATGGGAGAGGGGGAAGACATCATGATGGCGGATCGGTACCCGCCTCCCGCCGGACATGCAAGGGCGAAGTCCGGACCTGGCCGCATGCAGAATGGGGGCGGAAACGCCTGATTGCCCTGTTCCTTACGAACGAACGACGCTAGTGTCCCGACTTCGAATTCCCCTGTCTTTGCGGCAGCCTTTGATGCGAGCTTCGGAATCAAAGAGACGCCGGCAATTCAAAAAAATATGATGCGGGCCCGGGAGGTCGCTTGACCGAACCCGCGTCGGCTGCAAAGCGAACTTCTGAACCACCCTTGGGAATGCCTCGTTGGCCATGGCGGGGCTGCGAAAAATTGAGGTCGTGATGACGTTGGATGCATTGAAAAGACAGGCTGCGGCGCGTGCCCTTGAATACGTCGAGGATGGCATGAAGCTGGGTCTGGGAACGGGATCCACCGCCAAGCACTTTGTCGAGCTTTTGGGTGAGCGCGTTCGGGACGGGCTGAAGGTCGTTGGTGTACCGACATCCGAAGTAACGCGAGCCGACGCGGAGCGGTGCGGTATTCCTCTTACTACCCTGGATGACCTCGATCGGCTCGATCTGACGGTCGATGGCGCCGACGAAATCGACCCCGATCTGAATCTGATCAAGGGGGGTGGGGGGGCGCTTCTGCGCGAGAAAATCGTGGCTGCGGCGTCGGAGCGCATGATCGTGATTGCGGACGAGACAAAGTGGGTGGCCAGGCTCGGCCGCTTTCCTCTGCCGATCGAAGTCATTCCCTTCGGACTTGCGGCGACGCAATGTGCTATTGCCGAGGCGTTTGCGAAAGCCGGCGCTTCCGGTCAAATGGTCGTCAGAAAGGGGCCGGACGGCCATGCTTTCGTCACCGATGGCGGCCACTGGATTTTCGATGCCCACCTTGGGCAAATACCCGATGCATCCCATCTGGCCGGGCTGTTGAATCCGATACCCGGCGTCGTCGAGCATGGCCTGTTCATTGGCCTCGCGCGTGTGGCGATGTTAGCGGGCGCACAAGGAATTCGCGTTGTTGAGCGGCAGTAGCGCCGCAACCAGGAGATATCGAGATGAAGGGTCTTTCAAGATTTCTGCCCGCGGCTTGCCTTGCCGTGGCGCTGGCGTTCTCAGGCGTTGCGCTGGCTCAGCAGCCCGCGCAACCGACTCCCGCCGCCATTGCTTCGGCCAAGGAACTTCTGACGCTGAAGCACGCGGAGGCGATGTACGGGAATGCCGTTCCGGGTATGGTGGAGCGGACAAAGACCACGTTGCTTCAATCCAATCTGAACTATCAGAAGGATCTCAACGAGGTCGCCTTGATCGTTGCCAAGTCGCTGGCGGGTCGCGAAAAGGAGATCGGTGACGGCATGGCGAAGATATATGCCAGCCATTTTACCGAGCAGGAATTGAAGGATCTGGTTACCTTTTACAAATCTCCGCTCGGACAGAAGATGATCGCGCAGGAGCCCAAGGCGCTCGAGGCGAGCATGGCATTCACGAACCAGTGGGCGCAGCAGTTTGCGGAAACTGTTAACGGCGAATTCCGAGCGGAAATGCGTAAGCGTGGTAAGGAAATCTGAGTTCGGCCGAACCTGCGCATGGCTGATTTCGACGTCGATCTGTTCGTCGTAGGCGGTGGGTCTGGCGGCGTGCGCGCCGGGCGCATCGCCGCGGGACATGGTGCGCGCGTCGTGATCGCCGAGGAATACCGGATGGGCGGCACCTGCGTCATCCGGGGGTGCGTGCCGAAGAAGCTCCTGGTCTATGGATCTCACATCCGCCACGACATCGAGGATGCCGCGGGTTTTGGCTGGTCGATCCCGTCCGCGACGTTCGACTGGCCGACGCTGATCGCCAACAAGGACAAGGAGATCGCCCGGCTTGAGGCGGCCTATACGTCCAATGCGGAGAAGGCGGGCGTGCGCGTCGTCAAGACGCGGGCGGTGTTCGAGGACCCGCACACGCTGCGGCTGGCGACGGGCGAAACAATCCGCTCGAAGCATGTGCTGATTGCAACAGGCGGTGCGCCCAACCACGGGCGGGCCATTCCCGGCATCGAGCACGTGATCTCCTCCAACGAGGTGTTTCATCTCGCGGAATTGCCGAAGCGAATTGCGATCCAGGGCGGCGGATATATTGCGCTCGAGTTCGCCTGCATCTTTGCCGGATTCGGCAGCGATGTGACGCTGATCTATCGCGGCGACAATATCCTGCGCGGTTTCGACGACGATGTTCGCGCGCATGTTCGCGCGGAGATGGAAAAAGACGGTATCACGGTTCTGACGGGCTGCACCGTCGACAGGGTCGATCGGCATGGCGACGAATTCACGTCTCATTTGTCAAATGGGTCGAGCGTCGCCTCCGATCAGGTTCTGTTTGCGATCGGCCGGCATCCGAACGTTGCAAACCTCGGACTCGAGAAGGCGGGCATTGCCATCAATCCGTTGAATGGTGGCATTGCCGTTGACGGCTTTTCGCAAACGAACGTACCGCACATCTATGCGGTCGGCGATGTTACGCATCGTTTCAACCTGACGCCGGTTGCTATCCGCGAGGGTCACGCCTTCGCGGATACGGTGTTCGGAAACAAACGGACGCGGGTGGATCATGCGGACATTCCGACCGCGGTATTCTCGCAACCCGAGGTCGGCACGGTTGGTCTGACAGAGGCACAGGCGTGCCTGCAGTTCACCAAAGTCGATATCTACAAGGCGACTTTCCGGCCGATGAAGGCGACATTGTCCGGCCGCGATACCCGCATCCTGATGAAGCTTGTCGTGGATGCGACGACCGATCGCGTGCTGGGCTGCCACATCGTCGGCGATGGCGCCGCCGAGATGGTGCAGGTTCTCGGCATTGCGATCAAAATGAAGGCGACCAAGGCCGATTTCGACGCGACGATGGCATTGCATCCCACGGCGGCCGAAGAACTCGTGACGATGCGGACGCCAACCGCACGCCACGCGCGCGAAGCGGCGGAGTGAGGGCTTTCCCAAGGCTGGCTTCAGGCCACTCGGAGTATCGCGGGTCCGTCCGCGCGAAAGAAATCCGAAGTGGCTGATCCGGCCTTCGCTTGAGTCCCCCGAAGGTACTCCCGGCGATCCGTCAACGACGAATTCGGCTTTTGCCGCAAGCTCTTGTACGGTAAGACTTAACTCCAACTGGCGTGGCGCGGCCAGCCTGTATATATACCGGTCCTTCAGCACCCCCCCGTTAAGTGGCGGTTTTTGCTTAGGAGTTGACCTCATGTCCGAGCGGTGGACACCCGATAGCTGGCGCAGCAAGCCCGCGCTGCAAATCCCGGTTTATCCGGATGCGAAATCATTGGGCGAGGTCGAGGCGCAACTTGCCACGTTTCCGCCGCTGGTTTTTGCGGGTGAGGCGCGCAATCTCAAGAAAGCCTTGGCCCGAGTCGCAAACGGCGAGGCGTTCCTGCTGCAGGGCGGCGACTGCGCCGAGAGCTTTGCCGAACACGGCGCCAACAACATCCGCGACTTCTTCCGCGTGCTGCTGCAGATGGCGGTGGTTCTGACCTATGCCGGCGCGCTGCCGGTGGTGAAGCTTGGCCGCATTGCTGGCCAGTTCGCCAAGCCGCGCTCGTCCCCGATGGAGAAAATCGACGGCGTCGAATTGCCGAGCTATCGCGGCGATATCGTCAACGACATCGCGTTCACCGCGCAGTCACGCGTGCCCGATCCGCACCGTCAGCTCATGGCTTATCGGCAATCGGCGGCGACGCTGAACCTGCTGCGCGCCTTCGCGACCGGAGGTTTCGCCAATCTCGGCAGCGTGCATGAGTGGATGCTTGGTTTCCTGAAGGATTCCCAGCAGTCGCGGCGCTACAAGGAGCTGGCCGACCGTATTTCCGACGCGCTCAATTTCATGCGCGCCTGCGGGCTTAACCTGGAGAGTCACCCGGAACTGCGAGCGACCGATATCTACACCAGCCACGAGGCGCTGCTGCTCGGTTACGAGGAAGCCTTGACGCGGGTCGATTCCACGACCGGCGACTGGTACGCGACCTCGGGCCATTTCATCTGGGTCGGTGATCGCACCCGTCAGCTCGACCACGGCCACGTCGAATATTTCCGCGGCATCAAGAATCCTATCGGACTGAAGTGCGGCCCGTCGCTCAAGCCGGATGAACTGTTGAAGCTGATCGATGTGCTTAATCCGGACAATGAGGCGGGGCGTTTGACGCTCATCGGCCGCTTCGGTTCGGACAAGGTCGCGGATTACCTGCCGCAACTGATCCGTGCTGTGAAACGCGAGGGCCGTGCTGTCGTATGGTCGTGCGACCCGATGCACGGCAACACCATCACCTCGACCAGCGGCTACAAGACCCGCCCGTTCGACCGCATCCTGTCGGAGGTCAAGTCGTTCTTCAGCATTCATGCCGCGGAGGGCACGCATGCCGGCGGCGTTCATCTGGAAATGACCGGACAGAACGTCACCGAGTGTATCGGCGGTGCACGCGCGATCACGGACGAAGACCTCAACGACCGCTATCACACCGTCTGCGATCCGCGCCTGAATGCCGAGCAGTCGATCGACATGGCATTCATGATCGCCGAATTGCTCAGGCAGGATCGTGCGGGCAAGGTCAAGCCAATCCCCGCGGTAGCGGGCTTCTGAGGTGTTGCGCTTATTGCGCGCCACCATCAATAGCTGGAACGGATTGATCTTTGCCACCCGTTCCGAGCAGGCCATCCGGCAGGAATTGTTCGCGCTATTGCTGACGCTGCCGCTGGCGTGGCTTGTCGGAGCGACGGCGGCCCGCCGTGTCGAACTCGTTGCGGTGGTCCTGCTGCTTCTGGTGGTTGAGCTTTTGAATACCGCGATCGAAAAACTGGCGGACCGATTGACGACCGATCACGATCCGCAGATCGGGCGAGTCAAGGATATGGGCTCGGCTGCGGTCGGCATGATGCTGCTCATTATCGGTCTGGTCTGGAGCAGTGCCATCGCCGAACGCATGGGCCTCCTTTAGGCTTCGATCGGATGTGTTTTCTTGCCCCGAACCGGTGTCCACTTCGCGCGAAACCGCTATAAGCGTGACAATTGCAGAAAGGCGAGGCCTGCGGGCAACGTACGTCCATGACCGAAACCACCTTCAAAATCACGCTCGGCCAGCTGAATCCCACGGTTGGAGACATTGCCGGCAATGCTGCGAAGGCTCGCGCCGCACGCGCGCAGGCCAAGGCCGATGGCGCCGCGCTGGTGGCGCTTCCGGAACTGTTCATCGCCGGCTATCCCCCCGAGGATCTGGTCCTGAAGCCTGCGTTCCAGGCGGCGTGCCGCGAGGCGGTCGAGGATCTTGCGCGCGAGACCACCGACGGTGGTCCGGCCGTGCTGATCGGCACTCCATGGGTGGATGAGGGCAAACTCTATAATGCGTATGCATTGCTGGATGGCGGGCGGGTTGCGGCGCTTCGCTTCAAGGTTAATCTGCCGAATTACGGCGTATTCGACGAAAAGCGCGTGTTTGCGAGGGGACCGGTCGGGGGACCCTTGAAAATTCGAGGTGTGCGGATTGGCGTGCCGATTTGCGAGGACACCTGGGTCGAAGAATCCGCCGAGTACGAGAACGTCGTTGAGTGTCTGGCGGAAACCGGCGCGGAAATTCTCGTCGTTCCCAACGGATCGCCCTATGCAAAGGGCAAGAACGACATCAGGCTCTCGATCTCGGTTGCGCGCGTGACCGAGAGCGATTTGCCGCTGGTCTATCTCAATCAGGTCGGCGGTCAGGACGAACTGGTGTTCGACGGCGCGTCTTTCGTGCTGAACGCCGATCGCTCGCTTGCCGCGCAGCTCCCGGCCTTCGAGGAAAGTGTGGTCACGCTGCAATGGACCAAGTCCGCGGCGGGGTGGCGGTGCACAGGACCGGTCGCGCCTCAGATCGACGACGACAAGGCGGATTATGCCGCATGCGTGCTGGGCTTGCGCGACTACGTCCAGAAGAACGGATTTCCCGGCGTGCTGCTCGGCGTGTCCGGCGGTATCGACTCCGCTCTGTGCGCGGCCATCGCCGTCGACGCCCTCGGAGCGGAGCGCGTGCGCGGCGTCATGCTGCCGTTCCGCTTTACCGAGCAGGTCTCGCTCGACGACGCGGCGAAGCTCGCAAAGGCGCTCGACATTCGCTATGAGGTGCTGCCTATCGCGCCAGCGGTGAACGGTTTCGAGGAGATCCTCTCGGGCACTTTCGCAGGGCTTCCGCGCGACATCACCGAAGAGAACCTGCAGGCGCGCGCCCGTGGCACGCTCTTGATGGCGATCTCCAACAAGACCGGCGCGATGGTGGTGACCACCGGCAACAAGTCGGAAATGTCAGTGGGCTACGCGACACTGTACGGCGACATGAACGGCGGCTTCAATCCGATCAAGGATATCTACAAGACCGAGGTGTTCCGGCTGGCCGGCCTGCGCAACGCATGGAAGCCGGACGGCGCGCTTGGCCCATCGGGCGAGGTGATTCCGGGCAGCACCATCGCCCGGCCGCCGACAGCGGAGCTGCGCGAAAACCAGCTGGATCAGGATTCGCTGCCGCCCTACGATCAGCTCGACGCAATCCTCGAGCGGCTGGTCGAGCGGGAGGAACCGCTGGCGTCGATCGTCGCCGAGGGCTTCGACCGCGACGTGGTCACGCGGATCGATCGCTTGCTGAACACCGCCGAATACAAGCGCCGGCAGGCGGCGCCGGGCGTCAAGGTTACGCCCAGGAATTTCGGCCGCGACCGCCGCTATCCGATCACCAACCGGTTTCGCGATCCCGGCAAACCGTTGCCGAAGCCGAATGAAGACCTCGTCTCCCGAGCCAGCCGGAGCTCTGCGGAAGCTTTTGAGGGGTGACGTTGTAAAGGACGCCAGAGTGCGATTCCAACTGCGTTGAACCAGACTCTGGCTTTATCCCTTGCTTGAGCATGATCTGATCCGAAAACCGGTTCCCACTTTTCGGGATCATGCTCTATCGCGCGGGTATAAACGTTGGTCCGACCGAGCGGATCGGCTTGTTCGATGACGGGGGTGTGGAGCCGGTCGGCGCTGCACCGGCGGAGGTGGTCTCGGGCGCTGTGGCCGTCGCTGCGGCTGCGTCCTTCTTTTTCGAACCTTTGCTGTTGGCCGGTTGGGACATCTTCCTGGCGCCGTCTTCGGTGACGATGATGTCACCCTGCTGCGCCGCCGTGGCTTTGTCGTCGAGTCCCTTCAGCGCGTCCGCCCAGGTCTGGCCCGCCGCCTTGCACGAGCACGATGGATTGAACTCCTGCCGGTATCGGAATGCGTTGGGCGATGAAGAATAATGCTGTCCGTTGATCGAGACGGCCTGGTTCATGTCCTCGCCGGGATTGCGATAAGCATAGAGAGTGGCGTCCGCCGCCGGACAAAGGCTCTTGCAGGTGCGTTCGTCGTCGGAAAAACGGCTCGGCACGGTGGCAAACGAGATCGGGAAATAAAAGCCGTCGCATGACCGTGCGCAGACGGTTCGATAGGTTCCGGACTGCACGCCTGAATCGGCCGGCGGGAGCTCCGAATTATCGATATGCTCGGGAGAATTGCCGAACAGGTTATCGAAAAAATTGCCCGTGTTCCGCACGGCCGCGGCGTATTGCGGGCCGCAATTGTTCTGCGCCAGCGCCACTAGCACCGAGCGGCGCTGATTGTCGCGGTCCGGGTTGCCCGCGCTGCCTCCCGTACGCAGCCGCTCCAGGCTGGTGGTGATCTGCTCGAGATTGGTCCGCATCCGCTGGATCTGGTGGGTGACCGGCCCGCACTGCGCCGACTGGCCGTTGAACAGCTGGAAGAACCCCGAACTGTCGCAGCCGGTGCGCCTTGCTTGCGCGGTTACGCGTTCTAGCTCGGCCTGTTGCCTGCCTGCGGCCTCCTCATAGCGCCGGATCTGATCGGCCATCGCCGCGTTGCCGCCCCCGCGCTCGATGCTTGCGAGTTGCGCCTCGAGTCGTGGGCAAATCGGATTGACGCCTGAAGGCGGAGCGCCCTGCGCCAGGGCATCAGCGGCAGGGACCGCGGTGCCGAGGGCAACGGCGCAAGCCAAAATCCGTATCGTGCGGCGGGCAAACAAGAGGTCAGGCATGATCCGCCATCAGAGCGATCCCGGGACGATTCTGCAAACTGGCTCTGCGAAGAGGGGTTGTCTTCCGAACGCAGACGCACCCGTCGCGGTGACTTTTGACGCAACCGGGCGAGCCTGATTGCGTCGCGAGACGCTGATGGTGCGGGCCGGATGCGTTACTGTGACGGCCGTTTGACAGCTTGGCCCTGTCATATCCGCTTCTCGCGGCAGCGTCACGTCGTTTCCGGGGCGCGAGTGTGGCGGGCTCAGCACGATACCGGCATTCTCGCTACGGATCGTCAGCGTTGACAGGTAATCGCGACGTATTCGTTGCAGCCGCTGTGTTTACAGGATCCTGTGGACCCCGGAATCGAATCCGTCATCTCATCGGGCTTGACGTGTCTGTAGGCGGTGGCCTGCGCAAAATCGCGTGACCGGCAATAGGAATGCGCGGCGTGGGCACCGCACCTCTCGCTTTGGGCGAGGCACTGGTCGATGCCGTACCCGTCTGCCTGGTTGGCAATGATGAAAACGCGACTGTCGGCCCATGCGGCGGCTCCCGCAAAGAGAGTCGCGCCTGCCAGAATTGCGGGGATAATTCGCATCGTGTACCGGAAACTAAAATGGAGAAAATGAAGAACGTCGCCGTTGCGAGCCACGACGACGGGCCGGGGCGATTTCACGGCGAAATGAGGCGTTTGTGGGGCATAGCCTTGACGCCGCACCCCCGGCTGTTTCATGGTATCTGGATGAACGGTTTCCTCGCCATTTGCGGCATTTGCCGCGAGATTATGAGCTAGCGATTCGCTGGCTGAGGCCGTCTTTTCTCACAAGAGAGCACTGGACGCCCGGCCAGCAGTGTCCTGGCTCTCGCATTCGCATGCATGTGCCACGGGGATTTGCGAATGGGAGTACACCGCCAGGAAACACAATTGTCGGGCCGTTAGCACCTACCGGAACGGGATTCCATGGAACTGCGCCTTTACGATACCCTGACCAAGGAGAAGCGTGTTTTCACGCCGATCGATCGGTCGAATGTGCGGATGTATGTCTGTGGTCCGACGGTCTATGACTTTGCCCATATCGGCAATGCACGGCCGGTCATAGTGTTCGACGTGCTGTTCCGGTTGCTACGGCATCTCCACGGCGCCGATCATGTCACCTATGTCCGCAACATCACCGACGTCGACGACAAGATCAACGACCGCGCGGCGCGGGACTTTCCGGGACTGCCGCTGAACGAGGCCATCCGCAAGGTCACGGAAAAGACCGCCGAGCAGTTTCAGGCCGATGTCGCGGCGCTTGGTTGCCTGCCGCCGACCCATCAGCCGCGTGCCACGGAATTCGTGGCTCCGCGCGCCGACGGCAAAGCCGACATGGTGACGCTGATCAAGCAGCTCATCGCGCGGGGTCATGCCTATGAGGCCGGCGGCGAAGTGCTGTTCGATGTACAGTCGATGCCGGACTACGGCGCGCTGTCGGGCCGCAGGTTGGATGAGCAGAAGGCCGGCGCGCGGGTCGCGGTGGACGCGCACAAGAAGAATCCGGCCGACTTCGTGCTCTGGAAACTTTCGTCGGAGAACGAGCCGGGCTGGGACAGCCCGTGGGGCAGGGGACGGCCGGGTTGGCACATCGAATGCTCAGCCATGAGCGCGGCCTATCTTGGCGACGTCTTCGACATCCACGGCGGCGGTCTCGACCTGATCTTTCCGCACCACGAGAACGAGATCGCACAATCGCGCTGCGCCCACGGTACGCACACGATGGCGAACACCTGGATGCACAACGGCTTCCTGCAGGTCGAAGGCGAGAAGATGTCGAAGAGCCTCGGCAATTTCGTGACGATCAATGAGCTTTTGACCACGGAGAAGTTTGGCGGGCGGAAATGGCCGGGCGAGGTACTGCGGCTAAATATGTTACGCACCCACTATCGCCAGCCGATCGATTGGACGACCAAGGCTTTGGAAGAAAGCGAAACCATCCTTCGTCGCATCTGCGGTAGAATAAAACAGTTTGACTATGCGCGTCGCGGAATGGCGGTGAAAGAACGATCGGTTCAATTGAACCTCTCACCGGAAATATTAGAGGCGCTCGTTGACGATCTGAATACTCCGCTGATGGTCTCGAGGGTTGGTGAACTCAACTACGACGATGATTTTGATCAGGCGCTATTGTCTATTGGTATCGATGTATTTTCATACGCGCGTTGGCTGCGATCGCAGGAGCAGCAAGCAGGTTCGAACGTCGATGAATTGGTGGCTGCGCGCCTTGAGGCAAGAAAGCGAAAAGACTTCAAAGAATCCGATCGCATCCGTGACGAACTCGCCGCCATGGGCGTGGTGCTGAAGGACGGCAAGGACGCCGACGGCAAGCCGGTGACGACATGGGAGATCGCGCGATGACGAAGCCCGACACGCCGTTTCCGAAACACTGGCGCTATTACATCTTCATCAAATGGGCGGTGATCATCGCGGCGGTGGTGTTGGTCGTCCGTCTGTTCGGAGTGTTTTGACGCGATGGGACAGGCGCTTCCCAAACCTGCGCTGCGGCCGATGCTGCCAGCCGACGTGCCCGTGCTGGCAGCGATCTTTGTCGCCAGCATCGAGGAACTGACCGGCGACGACTACAGCCAGGCGCAGCAGATCGCGTGGGCTGGCGCTGCTGATGACGAGGGCAAATTCGGCGCGCGGCTCGCGAACGAACTGACGCTGGTGGCGACGCTGCAGGGCTCGCCCGTCGGTTTTGCGTCGCTGAAGGGAGCCGATCACATCGACATGCTCTATGTGCATCCGGGTGCGGCGAGGCATGGGGTTGCGACTGCGTTGTGCGATGCACTCGAGAAGCTTGCCGGCGCGCGCGGCGCCGCAGCGCTGACCGTCGAGGCCAGCGATACGGCAGAGCGGT
The DNA here is from genome assembly GCF_051912485.1 of Nitrobacter sp. JJSN. Lineage (GTDB taxonomy): Bacteria > Pseudomonadota > Alphaproteobacteria > Rhizobiales > Xanthobacteraceae > Nitrobacter. Next base: position 985,731 of record NZ_CP196822.1, read on the forward strand.
TTTTCGCCAAGCGCGGCTACGTCGCGATGCAACGCAACTCGGTGACGATTGGTGATGAGTGGCTGGCCAATACCACGATGAAGAAGACGCTGGTCGCGGGAGGTGCGGCATGAGCCGCGAACGCCTCTATCTGTTCGACACCACGCTGCGCGACGGGGCCCAGACCAACGGCGTCGACTTCACGTTGCAGGACAAGCAGGTGATTACGAAGATGCTGGATGATCTCGGCATCGACTATATCGAGGGCGGCTATCCCGGCGCAAATCCGACCGATACCGAGCTGTTCTTGCAAAAGCCCGCGCTTCGCCATGCACGGTTTACCGCCTTTGGCATGACGCGGCGGCCGGGCCGGTCCGCCTCCAACGATCCGGGTCTCGCCGCGCTGATCGAGGCCAAGGCGGATGCGATCTGTTTTGTGGCGAAATCCTCTGCCTATCAGGTCAGGGTCGCGCTCGAGACCACGAACGACGAAAACCTCGCGTCGATTCGCGACAGCGTAAAGGCCGCCGTGGCAGCTGACCGCGAGGTCATGGTGGACTGCGAACATTTTTTCGACGGTTACAAGGAGGATCCGGCGTTCGCTCTCGCCTGCGCCAGGGTGGCTTACGACTCCGGCGCGCGCTGGGTTGTGCTGTGCGACACCAATGGCGGCGTCATGCCGAACGAGATCGAGGCGACGGTTCGCGAGGTCGCGAGACATATCCCCGGCGACCATCTCGGCATCCACGCCCATAACGACACCGAGCAGGCGGTTGCCAATTCGCTCGCGGCGGTGCGCGCAGGGGCGCGGCAAATCCAGGGCACTCTGAACGGTCTCGGCGAACGCTGCGGCAATGCCAATCTCTGCTCGCTGATCCCGACGCTAAGGCTGAAGCAGGAATTTTCCGATGTCTTCGAGATCGGCGTGTCTGGGAATCGCCTTGCGACCCTGACGCAGGCATCGCGCACGCTAGACAACATGCTCAACCGCGCGCCGAACCGACACGCGCCATACGTCGGTGAAAGCGCGTTCGTCACCAAGACCGGCATTCACGCCTCGGCGATCCTCAAGGACCCCGCGACCTATGAGCACGTTGCGCCGGAATCGGTTGGCAATCGTCGCAAGGTGCTGGTGTCGGATCAGGCCGGCCGCGCCAACGTGTTCGCCGAGCTCGAGCGGGCGAACATTGCATTCGACAAGAATGATCCGAAGCTCGGCCGGCTGATCGAGGAGATGAAGGAGCGCGAGGCTGCAGGCTATGCGTATGAATCCGCCAATGCGTCGTTCGATCTCTTGGCGCGGCGTACGCTCGGCCGCGTGCCGGAGTATTTCGATGTCGAGCAGTTCGACGTCAATGTCGAGCAGCGCTACAATTCCCACGGCCAGCGCATCACCGTTGCGATGGCGGTCGTGAAGGTCAAGGTCGCCGGCAAAACCCTGATTTCGGCCGGTGAAGGCAACGGCCCTGTCAACGCACTCGATGTCGCCCTGCGCAAGGACCTCGGCAAGTACCAGAAATACATCGAGGGGCTAAAGCTGATCGACTATCGCGTGCGTATCCTCAACGGAGGCACGGAAGCCGTGACGCGCGTGCTGATCGAGAGCGAGGATGAGGAGGGCGAGCGCTGGACCACGATCGGCGTGTCGCCCAATATCATCGATGCGTCGTTCCAGGCCCTGATGGATTCAATATTTTACAAGTTGGTGAAGGCCGGCGCGACGGTGTGAGAGAGATCCGCTGTGGTTACAGCCGGTCGGCGACGTCGGCCGGCATATGTTTCGAGTCCAGCGTGGCGCCCGCGGCGGTGCGAAGTTGCGGCAGGATGTCCTCCACGCGATCGGCCTGCAGGATGTTGACTGCGAGCGTTGGCCGGATGAAGGCGGTGGCCCGCATGTGAGCGAGCAGCGCGAGCAGCGGCTCCCAGAAGCCGGCGACATTCGCCAGCATGATCGGCTTGCTGTGCCGCCCGAGTTGCTGCCAGGTGAGCTGCTCGACCAGTTCCTCCAGCGTTCCGACGCCGCCGGGCAGAGCGACGAACGCGTCCGACCGCTCGAACATCAGGCGCTTGCGCTCGTGCATATCGCGGGTGACGATCATCTCCTGCACCCGGGACAGCGCGTGCTCGCGCGCGGTCAGGAAATCCGGAATGATGCCGGTGACGGTGCCGCCGTGATCGAGGACCGAGGTCGCGACGGCGCCCATCAGGCCGACCGAACCGCCGCCATAAACCAGCCCCACGTTGTTCCGGGCAAGCGCTCTACCAAAAGCGACGGCGGCTTCGACGAATTGGGGATTTGTACCGGGGCCTGAGCCGCAATAGACGCAGACCGTTTTGATGGTGTTCATAGGAATAGAGTGGCCCCGACTAATTACAGCGTCAAGGCTCGGCTATTGCCGGCACCGGGTCAAGGGCCTGCGGGGCCGGCTCCGCAGCGAAAAGAATTGCCGGGTAGGGTGTACGCGGCATCCAAACGCTCTATATGACAGTCGATATATGACCCCGATCAGACGATATGTGCGGCGGCGGCCGCCGCTGGTTTCTTCAGGCGCGATCCATGCGTAGCGCCGCTGCGCATCCGGCGAGCGCGCCGGCAACACCTTCCGATGATCCGACCCGGAACGCGACGCTCGGCAGGGCGCTCCTGCATTTGTGGCCCTATATGTGGCCCGGCGAGCGCGCCGACCTGAAGATGCGCGTCGTCTGGGCGATGCTGCTGTTGCTGGCGGCAAAGGTCGCCACCCTGGTCGTTCCGTTCACCTTCAAGTGGGCGATCGACGCGCTGAACGGCGCGGGCAGCGCGCCCGTGCAGCCCGACAACTGGACGATGTGGCTGATCCTGTCGCCGCTCGCAATGACGCTGGCCTACGGCTTTGTTCGCGTGCTGATGGCGCTGCTCACCCAGTGGCGCGACGGTATCTTTGCCAAGGTTGCGATGCACGCCGTCCGCCGGCTGGCATACCAGACGTTCGTCCATATGCACGAGTTGTCGCTGCGCTTTCATCTCGAGCGCAAGACCGGCGGGTTGACGCGCGTGCTCGAACGAGGGCGCAACGGCATCGAGGGGATGGTCCGGCTTGTTATTCTTCAGCTGGTCCCCACCGCAGTCGAGGTGGGTCTGCTCGCAGCAGTGCTGTTATGGCAATTCGACTGGCGCTACGTGCTGGTCACGCTGGCGACCGTGGTCGTCTACATGGTCTTCACTTATCAGGCGACGAAGTGGCGGATTGAAATCCGCCGGCGGATGAACGATTCCGATTCAGACGCCAACACCAAGGCGATCGACTCGCTGCTGAACTATGAGACGGTAAAGTATTTCGGTGCTGAGCTTCGTGAAGCGAAGCGCTACGACCGGTCGATGGAGCGCTTCGAAACCGCGAGCGTGCAGACCTATACGTCTCTGGCGGTACTTAACGCGGGCCAGGCAGTTATCTACACCACCGGGCTGACGGCAATTATGATCATGTGCGCGATCGGCGTGCGCAACGGCACTCATACGGTGGGGGATTTCGTCATGGTGAACGCCATGATGATCCAGCTCTACCAACCGCTCAATCTGATGGGCATGGTCTATCGCGAGATCAAGCAGGCGATCATCGATATCGAGCAAATGTTCGGCGTATTAACGCGTAATCCCGAGGTCAAGGATCGCGCCGGCGCCCAGCCGCTGCATGTCGGGCACGGTTCGGTACAATTCGAGGATGTGCGGTTTTCCTACGATCCGGATCGTCCGATCCTCAAGGGCTTGACGTTCGATGTGCCGGCCGGAAAGACGGTTGCCATCGTCGGGCCTTCGGGCGCGGGTAAATCGACGATCTCGCGCCTTTTGTTTCGCCTTTATGATGTGTCGGGCGGCCGCATCCTGATCGACGGTCAGGATATCCGCGATGTTACGCAGATATCGCTGCGTGCGGCGATCGGGATGGTGCCGCAGGACACCGTGCTGTTCAACGACACCATCCGCTACAACATCCGCTATGGCCGCTGGAACGCGAGCGACGAAGAGGTCGAGACCGCCGCCCGGACGGCGCAGATCGATGGCTTCATCAAGATGTCGCCGAAGGGCTACGAGACGGAGGTGGGCGAGCGCGGATTGAAATTGTCCGGCGGCGAGAAACAGCGTGTGGCGATAGCGCGCACGGTGCTGAAGGCGCCCCCGATCCTCGTGCTGGACGAGGCGACGTCGGCGCTCGACAGCCACACCGAGCATGAAATTCAGGAGGCTCTCGAACGGGTCTCGCGCAACCGGACCTCGCTGGTGATCGCGCACCGGCTGTCGACCATCGTGGGCGCAGACGAGATTATCGTGCTCGATCAAGGCCGAATCGCCGAGCGGGGGACCCATGCCGAGCTTTTGGCAGCCGACGGTCTCTACGCCAGTATGTGGAACAGGCAGCGGGAAGCGCAGGAGGCGCGGGAGAAACTGGCGCTGATTGGCGATTCCGACGACGCGCCCAACCGGGCCCCTCCGCCTGTGGATGATCCGCTGGTAGCGCCAGCCGCCGCGGCAGAGTAGAATGGATCCAAGACGGCCCTTCCGAATCAAGCATCGGATATCACCGCGGTGTGGCTTTGCAGATCGGGGTTCTCTGTGGTGCGGTTTCGGAATAATGAGGCTCTGAATAAAACGGATGCTGCTCGAGGGTCGAAACTCACGTTTCCATAAGGCTTACCTTCACTTCAGGTTCATTCGCAGAACATCAGGTGCTCATGCCCATAGATCGACAGACTCTCCTATCCATCGCCAAATCCATCCGCTCGGGCGCCAAATCCGTCCGCGCGCAAATTTCGCCAATTCATCCGAAGGGGTATCCCTTCGTCGGCGGCTTCGCGCTCGCCAGCCTTATCCTGTTCTGGATCTGGGCCCCGCTGGGCTGGATCGGAACGCTGTTGACGATCTGGTGCGCACTGTTTTTCCGCAATCCGGCCCGTGTGACGCCGGTTCGCGAAGGCCTTGTCGTCTCGCCGGCGGACGGCCGCATCTCGATGATCGCGCCGGTGGTGCCGCCCGCCGAACTCGAACTCGGCGAGCTGCCGATGGTGCGTATTTCGATCTTCATGAGCGTGTTCAATTGTCACGTCAATCGCAGCCCGGTCGCGGGGCGGATCGAACGGATCGTCTATCGTCCCGGCAAATTCATCAATGCAGAGCTCGACAAGGCAAGTGAGGACAACGAGCGCAACGCGCTGGTCATATTGACGCCGAACAACGGCTTGGTCGGAGTGGTTCAGATCGCCGGACTGGTCGCGCGTCGTATCGTTACGTTCGTGCACGAGGGGCAGACGGTCGAAACCGGCGAACGTTTCGGGCTGATCCGATTCGGTTCGCGGCTTGACGTCTTCCTGCCGGAGGGAACGAAACTATTGGTGTCCGAGGGGCAGACCGCGATCGCAGGCGAAACGGTGTTGGCCGACTTCCAGCTTGGTGAGAGCGGACGGACCTTTCGCAGCAACTAACCGTTCAGGCGGCTAGTGTCCTGATTCCGAAGTTCGCAAGCCCTTGCAGCAACCTTTGATGCGAACTTCGGAATCAATGGGACACTAGGGACCTTATGATTCTAGTGTGGTTTGGGTTCAGAAGTTCGCTTGATGGACTCGCCCGGAAGAAGCGAACTTCTGAACCCAACCCACACTAGCCGGGGGTGCGGCCCCGGCCGGGCCTTGCTATATAGGAGGGGTGAAAACGCCATACGACCTGAAATCGCCTGAGATGCGTCGCCGCCGGTTTCGCCCAATCCCGGTGCGAATGCTTGTACCCAATTTCATCACGCTGCTGGCGATTTGCGCGGGGCTGACGGCAATCCGGCTTTCGACCGAGGGACGGATGGAGCTTGCGGTGGCCGCGATCGTGTTCGCGGCTGTGCTCGACGGGCTGGACGGGCGGGTGGCCCGAATGATCAAGGGTCAGTCGAAGTTTGGCGCTGAACTCGACAGCCTCGCTGACTTCGTCAATTTCGGTGTCGCGCCTGGTCTCATCCTCTATTTCTGGCAGTTGCACGACCTCAACAATGTGGGCTGGATCGCGGCGATGATATTCGCGATCAGTGGCGGCCTGCGACTCGCGCGCTTCAACGCAACGATGAACGACCCGAACAAGCCGGCCTTTGCCGCGAATTTCTTTACCGGCGTGCCGGCGCCAGCGGGTGCGATCGCGGTGCTGCTGCCGGTCTATCTGGCGTTCCTGGGTATCCCGCAACCGCCCGCAGTGCTGACAGCGCTTTATACGTTGCTGATCGCGGTCCTCATGGTTTCACGGCTGCCGGTCTTCTCCGGCAAGATGGTCGGCATGCGCGTGCCGCCGGAGCTGGTGCTGCCGGTCTTCGTGGCGGTGGTGTTCGTCATCGCACTCTTGATCAGTTATCCGTGGGTTGTCCTCTCTTTCGGTTCGATTATTTTCCTGGCGTGCCTTCCGATCGGTTGGAAATCCTATCGCGACCAGGAGGTCAAGGCGGCGGTGCAGGAGGCGTTTCCGGATGCCCCGTCATCCGCCGACGCGGCGTCGCCAATTCCGCCATCCACCGAGGCCAAGTCGCCAAGCGTTCCGATCCGGCCGCGGAAGCAGGACAACCGGTCTCCCCGCCCGCATTGAGCCTTGCGTACGTACAGTGGTCCGGAGTTTGCGCACCTGTGCGAACTACTTCGATGATCCGTCATTGCCGGACATAGCCGTTCGAAGAACCGCGTTCCGCTTGCCTATGCCCGTAATCCATTGTCCTCGAGAAAGGATCGATGCGTGAGTCACCGGCGAGCCGGAGCGACGCCGTTGCTCGAACGGTCGTATCTGCGCATGACGCCGCGCAGCCTGGATTGATTCCGTCTTACCGACAGCCGCTCTGGTTCGGCAATTAATGTATTGGCAACAATTACTTCTCCGGTAACGGGTCCTTAATGGCGCCAAAGTTAGGGTTGTGACGCGTGGCTCAGAACGGGCCGCGCCGCCGTCCAGGATAGCCGGTGGTTCGCCTGCGTTGGAGTTCTCCATGGATATCATGACGGGTGCCGGACTTGCTTTCGGCATGATCGTAGTCGCCGTGATGGTCTTTATGGGCGGCGATCTCCACATGTTCGTCAGCGAACACGCCATGATCATCATCTTTGGTGGTGCGACCGCCGCCACGATGATTCGTTTCCCGCTCGGCGCGATTCTGCACGGCTTGCCACTCGGCGCCAAGTTTGCCTTCACCATGAGCCGGCTGTCGGCGCGCGACCTTGTCGACGAACTGGCGCGGATCGCCGAGATCGCCCGCAAGCAAGGGCCGGTGGGTCTCGAGAAAGTCGAGACAAACGAGCCGTTTCTCGCCAAGGGAATTCGTTTCGTCGCGGACGGCTATGATCTCGAATTCATCCGCGATAACCTCGAGCGCGATCGCGACAATTTTCTCATGCACCTCGATGAAGGAAGCAAGATCTACCGCGCTATCGGCGATTGCGCTCCGGCATTTGGCATGATCGGCACCCTGATCGGAATGGTGCAGATGTTCGCCAACATGACCGATCCATCCAAACTCGGCCCGTTCATGGCGACAGCGCTGCTTGCGACGCTCTACGGCGCGCTCGTCGCCAATCTGTTCTGCCTTCCGATCGCAGACAAGCTGCACGGCAAGCTGCTGGACGAGGAAACCAATCGTACGTTGATCATCGACGGCATCCTGATGATCCGTGATTCCAAGAGTCCCGCGCTGGTGCGCGAAATGCTGCTCGCCTATCTGCCGGAGAAGCACCGCCAAGAGGAAGGCGAGCCGGTTCCAGCGTGATCTCGGCGAGTCGGGGAACCAGCGATGGCCAAGAAAAAACGCGGCGATGCGCATGGCGGAGGCCACGGCTGGTTCGTCACGTTCGCCGATCTGATGGGCCTGATGATGAGCTTCTTCGTGATGCTCGTCGCCTTTTCCACCATGGACAACACCAAGCTCAAGATCGTCGCGGGCTCGATGCGTGATGCCTTCGGCGTTCAGACCGAGGTGCGATATTCCGGCATCATCGAATCGGATGGGCTGCCGACGCGGCCGAAACTGAAGAACGCCGCGCACGTCCCGCCGGAGGAAACCTCCACCACCCCGACTCCCAACGAGCAGGAACGCTCCCAGACCGCGGGCGCGCGTCTCAAGACGGATCGCGAGTTCGCGCTTGCTTCTGCATCGCTGCGGCAGGCACTGCAGGACATGCCGGAACTGACCGAGCTCTCCAAGCACATCATGTTCGAGGAAACCAAGGAAGGCCTCAACCTGGAGATCGTCGACCAGGATGGCCGGTCGATGTTTGCGGACGGATCCAAGGAGCCTTACGAGCGGACGCGCGCGCTGATCAGGAAGCTCGCGGCTCCGCTCAAGGCGACACCTTTGCGGATTTCGATCACCGGCCATACCGCCTCGAATTTCATGCCGACGCGCAGCGATTATGATGGCTTCGATCTGTCCGCGGATCGCGCCAACGCTGTTCGCCAGATTCTCGAGCGAGAGGGGTTGCCGGCGAGCCATATCTTCGCGGTATCGGGCAAATCGGACAGCATGCCTCTGTTTCCGGACGATCCTTCGCTGGCGGCGAACCGGCGTGTGACCATCACCCTGATGCGCGAGGCGCCTCCGCTGCCTCCGAATTTGAAGCCCTGACCGTTACAGTACCATTTTACCGGATTCGGCTTCCGGCTGGGCGGATGAATGCAGGCTGTCAATGGTATTCGATGGATTGACGGACCTGTGCTTGTGGGCGATAGCCCCGGATCAAATCACCATCAGAGCAATTGCAAGACACCATGGCCGTCAGCGATCCCCCCGCCGAAGCCACAGGCGAAGCTTCGGCAAAGACGAGCGGTTTTTGGGCGTTAACGCTCGGAAGCATCGGCGTGGTCTTTGGCGACATCGGGACATCGCCCCTGTATGCGTTCCGCGAGGCGGTCAATCATGCCGCGCAGCAGGGGACGGTGACGCCGGTGATCGTGCTCGGCGTGCTGTCGCTGATCCTGTGGTCGCTGTTCATCGTTGTCACCGCCAAATACGTTCTGCTGCTGCTGCGGGCCGACAACAACGGGGAGGGCGGAACCCTGTCGCTGATGGCGCTCGGGCAGCGGGCGCTGGGGCGGCGAAGCTTGCTTCTGCTGGCGCTTGGCGTGGTCGGCGCCTCGATGTTCATCGGCGATTCCATGATCACGCCGGCGATCTCGGTGCTGTCCGCAGTCGAAGGATTGAAGCTCGCGGCGCCGTCGCTTGACCCCTACGTCGTCCCGCTGACGTTGCTGATTCTGGTCATTCTGTTCGCGGTGCAGAGCCACGGCACGGCGCGTATCGCCTCGGCGTTCGCTCCGGTGATGGCACTGTGGTTCGTGACCATTGCAGTCCTCGGCGTTCTGCACATCCACGAGGACCCGAGCGTGCTGTTGGCGGTCAATCCCTGGTACGCCATTCACTTCCTGCTCAATCATGGCCTGATCGGCCTCGTCATCATGGGGCTGGTCTTTCTGTCGGTCACGGGCGGCGAGGCGCTGTATGCCGATCTCGGCCACTTCGGCCGCAAACCAATTCAGGCGGCGTGGTTCGGTCTGGTCCTGCCAGCGCTGCTGCTGAACTATTTCGGGCAGGGAGCGCTGATCCTCGCCCATCCCGACGCCATCGATAACACCTTCTTCCGTCTGGCGCCGGCGCCGATGATCCTGCCGCTGGTCATTCTGGCAACCGCCGCCACGGTGATTGCGAGCCAGGCCGTTATTACCGGCGCCTATTCGCTCGTTCGTCAGGCCGTCCAACTCGGCCTGTTGCCGCGTTTCGAGGTCCGCTACACCTCGGAGTCACATGCCGGCCAGATCTACCTGCCGCGCGTCAACATCCTCTTGCTGATCGGTGTGCTGCTGCTGGTGCTCTTGTTCCGCACGTCCAGCGGGCTAGCCTCGGCCTACGGGATCGCCGTGTCCACCACGATGGTCGCCGACGGCATCATGGGCTTTGTCGTTGTCTGGAAGCTGTGGAACTGGCGCGCGGCGACGGCCGCCGCATTGGTGATCCCGCTTGTCGTCGTCGACATGATGTTTTTCAGCGCCAATCTCCTCAAGCTGCTCGATGGCGCATGGGTGCCGCTTCTGTTCGGCGTCACTGTGGTCGTGCTGATTTGGACGTGGCGCCGCGGCGTGGCAATCCTGGTCAAAAAGACCAGGCGCACCGAGGTGCCTCTTCTGGATCTCATCAAAAGCCTGGAAAAACGGCCGCCGCATATCGTCAAGGGCACAGCGGTGTTTCTGACCAGCGATCCCAATTTCGTACCGACTGCGCTTCTGCACAACCTCAAGCACAACAAGGTTCTTCACGAACACAACGTCATCCTGACGATCGAAACGGCGCAAACTCCGCGTGTCGATCCCGGCGAGCGGGTTCGCATGGAAAATATCAGCGAGAAGTTCTCGACCGTCAGCCTCCGCTTCGGTTTCATGGAGTCGCCGAATGTCCCGAAAGCTCTGGCGATTGCGCGTAAGCTCGGCTGGCAGTTCGACATCATGTCGACGTCGTTTTTCGTCTCGCGACGGTCGCTGAAGGCGTCCGCGCATTCGGGAATGCCGGTCTGGCAGGATCGCCTGTTCATCGCGCTGAGCCGGTCGGCGAACGATGCGACGGACTATTTCCAGATTCCGACCGGGCGGGTTGTGGAAGTGGGAACGCAGGTCATCATTTAGGCAAGTCATCATTTTAGAATCTGGGCGGTGCTTGATTTTATCGGCGCAAGGGGCGACCTTGCGCGGCCGGACAGCGGGCGAAATCGGCATGCGAGCGTCCGAATGCAAAGCGCGAGGAGGTCACGTTGGCGAATCTGAATTTTGTCGTTCACGACTTAACGCCGGAAGATGTCTCGAAGGGCATTGCCGACGGACGCTATCTGCTGGTTGACGTCCGTGAGCCGAACGAGATCGCGGCGGAGGCTTTCCCGGACGCGGTCATTGCTACCCTGTCGGGCTTCGATCCCAAGGCTATTGACCCGCAAGGCAAGCAGGTGGTGTTTGCCTGTCGCTCGGGCAAGCGCTCGGTGACTGCTTCGCTGGCGGCGCAGGCCGTTGGCCTCGCTTACGACAAGCATCTCGACGGCGGAATTCTAGGATGGAAAGCGGTGGGGTTGCCGACCCGAACCGGCGGCTGAGATTTGACGCTCTCGATGAACAAGGTCTTCGCTGACCTTCCAGTCACAATCTTCGAGACGATGTCGCAGCTCGCGCGCGACAACGATGCCATCAACCTCGGGCAGGGCTTTCCCGACGATCCGGGTCCGGAGGATATCCGGCGCGCGGCGGCGGACGCCGTTCTCGACGGTTACAATCAATATCCATCCATGATGGGAATCCCGCAGTTGCGGCAGGCGGTCGCCACGCACTATGGACACTGGCATGGCCTGTCGCTCGATCCGGTGACCGAGGTTATGGTGACTTCCGGTGGCACGGAGGCATTGACCAGCGCCATACTGGCGGTGGTCGAGCCGGGCGACGAGGTCATCGTGTTCCAACCGGTCTACGACTCCTATCTTCCGATCATCAGGCAAGCCGGCGGCGTTCCGCGGCTTGTTCGTCTCGAGCCGCCGCACTGGCGGCTGACGGAAGACGCGCTCCGTGGCGCCTTCACGCACAAGACCAAGGCGGTGCTCTTCAACAATCCGCTCAATCCGGCCGCGGTGGTTTATCCGCGCGAGGATCTGGAACTGCTGGCGCGGTTTTGCCAGGAGTTCGATGCGGTCGCGATCTGTGACGAGGTTTGGGAGCATGTCGTCTTCGACGGCCGCGAGCATATTCCGCTGATCACCATTCCCGGTATGCGCGACCGCACCATCAAGATCGGCTCGGCCGGGAAGATATTTTCCCTGACGGGCTGGAAGATCGGCTTTGTCTGCGCCGCGCCGCCGCTCTTGCGGGTCACCGCAAAGGTGCATCAGTTTCTGACGTTCACGACGGCCCCGAATCTTCAGGTTGCGGTTGCCCATGGCCTCGCCAAGCCGGATGAGTTCTTTTTCGCGATGCGCCGCGATCTGGCGCGACGCCGTGATCGTCTGACCCGCGGCCTGGAAGATATCGGGTTTCCCGTTCTGCAATCGCAGGGGACGTATTTCCTGACGGTCGATCTTTCGCCGCTCGGGCTCAATGAAACCGACGAGGCGTTTTGCAGGCGCATCGTGACGGACCATAAGGTCGCGGCGATCCCGGTCTCCGCGTTCTATGAACAGGATGCGGTCACCTCGGTCGTGCGCTTCTGTTTCGCCAAGAAGGATGCCACGCTCGACAGCGCGCTGGAGCGCTTGTCCGACGCCGTGCATGCTTTTTAGGACCGTGCAAGCGATGATTGCTAATCGATACACATGGCTCTGGGTCGCCGCCGCGTTCGCGTTTGGCTTTAGCGGAGCGTCGTCACGGCCGGCCCATGCGGCCGAGCGGGTCGTCAACTTCTACAACTGGTCGAACTACGTCGCGCCCGGCGTGCTCGACGCCTTCACCAAGGAGACCGGCATCAAGGTGGTCTACGATACCTTCGATGCCAATGAGACACTGGAAACCAGGCTTCTCGCCGGCAAGTCGGGCTACGACGTGGTGGTGCCCACGGCATATTTCCTTCAGCGGCAGATCGGCGCGAACATCTTCCAGAAACTCGACAAATCGAAGCTGCCGAATCTTGCCAACGCCTGGCCCGCGGTGACGGCGAAGCTCGCGGTATACGATCCCGACAACCGCTACGCCGCGAACTACATGTGGGGTACGACCGGCATCGGCTACAACGTCAAGGCGGTGCAGCGCATTCTTGGAGCCGACGGCAAGATCGATAGTTGGAGTATCATCTTCGACCCGGACAAGCTCGCAAAGTTCAAGGACTGTGGCGTCCAGATGCTCGATTCCGCCGATGATCTCTTGCCGGCGGCATTGAACTACCTGGGTCTCGATCCGAATTCCATCGCAGCGGCCGATCTCGAAAAGGCGGCGGACCTTGTCAGCAATGTTACGCCCTTCGTCAGGAAATTTCATTCCTCGGAGTATCTGAACGGCCTCGCCACCGGCGAGATCTGCCTCGTCGTTGGCTGGTCCGGTGATATCAAGCAGGCGCAGAGCCGCGCGGCCGAGACCCATAACGGCGTCGAGATCGGTTATGCGATTCCGAAAGAAGGCGCGCAGATGTTCTTCGACAATCTCGCGATCCCGGCGGATGCGAAGAACGTCTCTGAAGCCTATGAACTGATCAATTATCTCTACCGGCCCGACGTGGCGGCGAAGAATTCGGATTTCCTGTCCTATGCCAACGGCAATCTGGCCAGCCAGAAGCTGATCGATCCGAAAATCTTCAACGACAAAACGATCTATCCGGACGCGGCCACGATGAAGCGGCTGTTCGTCATCACGGCGCGCAGCCCGGCGACCCAGCGCATGATCAACCGGCTGTGGACGCGGGTGAAGACCGGGCGGTGATAGGACCGCCGCGCGACTCTACCGCCAGCGGCGGTGCAGCCACAGCCATTGATCCGGATATTCGCGGACCCAGCCCTCGATCACCGAGGTGATAACCTGCATCGTGCCCTGGACGTCGATCTGTCCGCTGGCATCGCGCACCGGCGCGATCTCCTCAGAGAGTTCGGCGCGGAAGCGATGGCCGGGTAACCTGATGATCCGCACGCCGTGGATCGGGCACTCGATCTGCCGCAGCAGACGCGCCAGCATCGGATTGGCCTTGGTCTTGCGGCCGAAGAACGTGACGTCGACGCCGTTGGTCAAGTACTGGTCGACCAGCATAGCGACGTGTTGGCCGCTTTGCAGCGCGTGCGCCAGTTTGAAAGGTGCGTCACGGCCGGCCGGGATCAGTGTTCCCATATTGACGGAGCGCAATTGCTCGATCGCGCGATCGGCCGATGCGATATTCGGCCGACGATACAGCACCGCCGCATCGAGCCCGTGTGCGACCGCGGCGACGGCAGGGAGCTCCCAGTTTCCGAGATGACTTGCGAATATCAGCGCCGGCTTGCCGTCGTCGCGCAGCCGCTCAAATAGCTTCTGGCTCTTTGGCTCGATTTCGACGCGGCCGTTTCCAAGGCGGTCAGGATCAAGATCCCAGATATTATCGAGATGGGCGAACTCGGCGCCGATGCGTCCGAGATTGTCCCACACTCCCGCCAGAATTGTCTCGATCTCATCCGGCGACTTGTCGGGAAACGCGGCCGTCAGGTTGGCGCGCCCGATCTTCTGCTCGCGCAGCATCGGTCCGATCTTCTGCGTGATCCGGCCGAACAGATTTGCCGTCTTGATCGGATCGAAATAGCGCGTCGCGCGTAACAGCCCGATCGTCAACGCGCCGATGGCGGCTGCGCTCACGGGTTTGACGGTGTCGCGCAGTCGGGCTCGGGTTCGAAGGAGGAGGGGGTGCATTAGAGGACGACAATCCCGTCGAAGGCCGGTCGGTATCTCGTACGCGTCGGCGCGTTGGCGAGCCGGGTAAGAATTTGTCGCACTTGCGCTGTCAGACCGGTTCGCGTGTCAGGATCAGCGACGCATTCTGTCCGCCGAATCCGAACGAGTTCGACATGACCGTGGTGACGCGCGCATCGCGAGCTGCGTTCGGAACGACATCGAACGGGATTGCCGGGTCCGGCACGTCATAGTTGATGGTCGGTGGAATGCGCTGGTGCTCGAGCGTCAGCAGCGAGAACACCGCTTCGACAGCTCCCGCCGCCGAGAGAGTGTGGCCAACCATGGATTTGTTTGATGATACCGGGATCTGCTTGGCGCGCTCGCCAAACACGGTCGAGATTCCGAGATATTCCATCTTGTCGTTTTCCGGTGTGCCGGTACCGTGCGCGTTGATGTAATCGATCTGCTCTGCGGTTACGCCGGCATCCGCCAGCGCGTTGCGAACGCATCCGATGATCGGCTTCCCGTCGGGGCTTGAGCGCGTGCGGTGGAAAGAGTCCGCCAGTTCGCCGCATCCCGCCACGATGCCCAGGATTTTCGCGCCGCGCGCGGCCGCGGCCTCATAGCTTTCGAGAACCAGTGCGCCCGCGCCCTCGGCCATCACGAAGCCGTCGCGGTTTTTGGAAAACGGCCTTACCGCGGTGTGCGGAGGGTCGTTCTGGGTCGACAGCGCCGACAGCAGCGAGAACCGGATCAGCGCCTCGGGATTGACTGAGCCGTCAGTCGCGACACACAGCGCGGCGTTGGCCTCGCCACGGCGGATCGCTTCGACGCCGAGTTGAATTGCGGTTGCTCCAGATGCGCAAGCCGTTGAGAGCGAGATGGGCGAGCCTTTGGTGCCGAAGGTGTCGGCGAGATGGTCCGCAACCGAACCAAACAGGAAGCGGCGGTGATACTGCTTGAACGCGCCGCCGCCGCTGACCCGCAGTATTTGATCGTAGTCGATCTCGGTATTCGAGCCGATGAGGCGGCCAAGTTCGTGACGCTGCGGCCATTCGAGTTCGACCGGGGCGACCGCGAGAAACAGTGGGCCTGGAAAATCGCCCGCGCTGCCGATTCCGGCCTGCGCGACGGCTTCCTCGGTCGCAATATTCGCGAGCTGTTCCGAGAGATCGGTCGACGTGAACGGCTCGACCGGGACGAAATCGATCGTGCCGGCCATCGTGGTTCTCAGGCCATCGGTCGGGAAGCGCGTGATAGTCCTGATGCCGGATTCACCCGCGCAAAGTCTGGCCCAGTTGTCGGCTTTGCCGGAGCCGAGAGACGTCACGACACCCATACCCGTGACGACGACGACAGGCCTGCCGGATTTGTCGCGCATTGCGGTCATGGTTCCCCCGTCGAATCCTTAAGTCGGCTCAGCCGATTGCTTCAACCAGCGCCATGCCTTCGCCGCGCCAGTGTCCGGCTCCGATCACGACAATCTGGGCCGGAGGCTTGGACATATCAATCTCCTCGCCCGATGGATCGGCAGGTGCGAACAGCGCGCCGCGCGACAGCGATAACGCGGCGACGGCGAGACCCAGCGGAAACTGCGCTTCCATGGTGTGACCGAACATTGTTCCGGTCGCGCGGACCGGGATGTCCGGATGGGCGCGGAGGAACGCGCGTTCCTCCGACGTGACCGGCTCGGCGCCGGTGGCGCCCGTGATGATCGCGGTGGCATTCGTACGGCTGCCCAGCTTCGACCACAGCGATTCCAGCGTCGATGCGGTGTCGCCGGAACGTTTGCGCCGCGAATGGTCGGCGACGACATTGGTCAGGCGCGCAAACGGTTTCGCGCCGCGGGCCTCGGCATGGGGGCGGGATTCAATCACCAGAAAAGCGCCGCCGGATCCGAGCGCGAAACCGCTGCTCTGTTCGCGCGCCCAGACCGGCGCGTATTTTTCTTTCAGGTTGAAGTCGCCGAATTCGTAGAGAAGGAGCATGTCCTTCCGCTCACCATTATGGGCGGCGCCGACCAGAGCGATGTCGCTTTGACCGGCGGCGATCCTTGCGAGCGCGATGCGCACCGCGTCGACGCCGGCGGCCTCTTCGCCCATGAATGTGCGCGAGGAGCCGGTAACGCCGTGAACGATGGCAATATTGCCGGCGAGAAGGTTGGATAACTGCGCTAGGAAGAGTGTCGGCCGCAGGTCGTTCATCAGCCGTTCGTTGAGAAAGCCGGGCGTGGAGTTGCCCTTTGCCTCAGCATTCAGAATTCCGGAGTCGACGACAAGGTCGCGTTCGCCACCACCCGCGGCGACGATCATGTCCATCCGCGCCAGTATATCCGTGTTGCCTTTGACCCCGGCGGAATCGAGCGCCAGTCCCGCGGCGTATGTCCCGATGCGCTGCCAGGCTTCCATCTGGCGCTGGTCGCCTTTTTTCGGAATCTGCGCGTCGAAGCTGACGGGCGCCAGCGGATGAACGATGTGGGGCGCGAAGCTCTTCTCGTCGGCGTTGATACGCCGCTGGTTCAGCGCGTCCCAATGCGCATCAAGGCCCTCGCCGAGTGACGTAGCGAGCCCGATGCCGGTGATCCAGGCTTCAATCGGTGCTGAACGTGGTGATGTCTCAGCCATGAGCGATCATTTGTTGCGGGAATCCGATGCGGCTGGCCATGGCCTCCATGTGCCCGCGCAAATCCGCGTTCGGGAAGGCGGCGATGCCAAACGTGATCGTCGCGTTGCATCGCAGTTTGCCACCGACACTGACTTTGGCTTGGGTCATGGCGTAACCGGAACCTTCGTGAACGATACTTGCCTCGATGCTCAGAAGTTCGCCGGGAGTCACAAAAGTTCGCATTTTGGCTTCCTTGACCGCGGCAAGAAACGGCATGCGCTCAAACTTCATCAACGCGATCAGCAACCAGCCCGACGTCTGCGCCATCGACTCGATCAACAGAACACCCGGCATCAGCGGATAGCCGGGGAAGTGACCCTCGAAGATCGTGCTCTGCTGAGGCACCTGAGCCTCAACCGCGATCGTTTTCTCGCCGAGATTGAGGTCGGTAATGCGGTCAATCAGATGAAAGTATGCGAGATCCATGGCCGCGCGATTACGCGCCCTTGGCGGCGACCAACTCGTCGATGCGCGCGCTGAGATTTTTCAGGACGAAGTATTGCTCGGTGGTCGCCTTGCCGTCGTTGACCTCCTGAGTCCACTTCTCCAGCGGCAGCTTGATCCCGAACGCCTTGTCGATTGCAAAAGCGATATCGAGGAAATCCAGACTGTCGATCCCCAAATCATCAATGGCGTGGCTCTCGGGTGTGATCGTATCGCGTGGGATGTCGCAGGTTTCCGCGATGATGTTGGCGACCCGATCGAATGTGGAGGACATCTTTAAGCCTTTGATACATTGAAGATAAATGTCGTATCGGTGTTCGACGGCGGCGCCGTCTCCGCAACGGCCGGCCTATCGTGCGGAGTCGATTGCCCATATATCGGAGCACTGTCCCGAGTTCAATGGCGCCGGGCGCTCCGCAACGCCGTATTCCTCAGCCGAATCAGGGTGCTTTCAGCTTTGCAGCCCTATCGCCGGGGTGTTGCGTGACGTATGCAATCCTGAAGCCGCTCAGGGCGCAGTCCCGAGTATGCGCAAATCGGCGATGCTCATGGCCAGCCACAGCCCGACGGCGGTCAATGCAATCGTGAAGGCAAACGCAGCCGCATTTGCGAGCATCCGGTGGCGGAAGTCGTCCGGCTGGTCGGAAGGCTCTTCACGATGGGATGGGTGGCCGGCTTCCTGCGCGAAGTTAGGTTTGGCGGCATTTGCATTTGCCGGGGGTCGTTGTCCGGGCGATCTTGCAGGGCGGCGCGGCCGGAACTGGAGCACGACGTGCTCTTCTTCTGGCGTTTTGGGCCGCTGTGTTCCCATAGGTGCCGGTCCGCGGGTATTGGTCCGCAAGTTCTGGCGATTTTAGCACATTGCGCGCGAGCCTCACACAGAAAGTCGTCATGACGGGTGTAAGAAGTTTGCAAGCCAGTTGACTTCCTCATGCCGTGGAGAGGTGCCGGGTTTTCGGTCTTTGCGCCGACGTCAGATCGCCGCCCATATCCGACCAATTCGAAGATTTTGATGTCTGTTACATCATGCCATAATCGGACCCGATCGGTTTTTGTCTTCTTCCGGAGCGCCGACCATGACGAATATCCGCGAGCCTGTTCTGCAGCCAATCCCGATCCTGTCGCTTCGTCCGACGCAAATGACTGTCGGGATGCGCGAGGTGAAGGAAAAACGCCAGCGCTGGCGCGCTCACAAATCCAAGAAAAAACAGGCGAAACTGCTAGGCCAGCATATGATCCCGGTGGTGCTCGGACCCGATCAGCGCCATTACGTTATTGATCATCACCACCTCGCACGGGCGCTTCACGACGAGGGCGTAAAAGACATTCTCGTCACCGTTATTGCTGATCTGACGATGGTTGATCGAGATGCATTCTGGGTTGTGCTTGACAATCGCCGGTGGGTCTATCCCTACGACACGAAGGGAGAGCGCCGTCATTTCAGGGACATTCCGAAATCGATCGCCGATCTGAAAGACGATCCGTTCCGGAGTCTTGCCGGCGAACTGCGCCGTGCCGGCGGCTACGCCAAGGATACCACTCCTTTCAGCGAATTTCTCTGGGCCGACTATTTACGGCGAAGACTATCACGCAAGGTCATCGAAGCCGATTTTGCGAAGGCGATGGAGGAAGCGCTGGCGCTGGCGAAGAGCGCGGAAGCGATCTATTTGCCTGGATGGTGCGGACCAGCGTCGGGCGGCTGAGGTCACTTCGGCAGCCGTCCCATCAGATAAAACTCGTCGTTTGGGCGCATGTCGATGACGTTTGCCATCCGGTTCGACAGTGCGAAAAACGCGGCGATGGCGGTGATGTCCCAGATGTCGTCGTTCGTGAAACCGTGACCGGCGAGGTCCACAAAGTCCGCGTCGCTGACCTTGTATGCCTCGGCACTGACCTTTAACGCGAAATCGAGCATCGCTTTCTGGCGTGGCGTGATATCGGCCTTCCGATAATTCGCGGCGATCTGGTCGGCGATTTGCGGATTCTTGGCACGGATACGAAGGATCGCGCCGTGAGCCACGACGCAGTACTGGCATTGATTGGCGATGCTGGTTGCGACCACGATCATTTCGCGTTCGGCTTTCGTCAGTCCGCCGTCTTTCTCCATGAGGGCATCATGGTAGGCGAAAAACGCGCGGAATTCGTCGGGACGGTAGGCCAGCGTCAGGAAAACGTTGGGAACGAAGCCGGACTTTTCCTGTACCGCCAGGATCCGCGCGCGAATGTCTTCGGGCAGCCCGGCGAGATCGGGTATCGGGAAGCGTCCGGCAGTCGGCGGCGTCATGAGGTCCGTTCCGTTCGATCCACATCTGGATCATAAAGGAAGACCGGTTGGCCTGAAAGCAGAAGCCTTGCCGCCGGCTCGCGGCAACTAGCGCAACGGCCTTTTCAGAAGCGTGAAACGGTCGGGATCGAGACCGAGCGACGGCTGCAGCATTGGCGCGTCCATCATGCGCGCAACCGGCCTTTCCGTGGGGCCGGGATCGTTGGGCGCGTCGCGATGCGAGGTTGCCCCGCGCCATCGCTCGAGTACGGCGTCGACGAACTGCATGTCGTGGCCGCGGTTGGCGGACGGCACCGTCGAGATCGTAGCTTCGCTGCGCGGCAATTGGTGCGCCGGGACTTCCTTGAAGCGCAGCCGGGTGGGAAGCGCGACGCCCTCGCCGAAGGCCAGCACCTCGCGGGTGCCGAGCGAAGGCACGAACGAGAGCAGGTTCGCGGCAGCATCCGAGACCGCCGAACGCAACAGCGCCTGGTCGCGCTCGTTGGCGAGGCGCATCGTGAACAGGGTGTTGCATTGGGAAATGATGGTGGCGTCGAGTTCGGCTGGGCGCTGCGTCACGAGGCCAAGATACACACCGTACTTGCGGCCTTCCTTGGCGATGCGAGAAATCGCCTTCCGGGTCGGACCGAAGCCAATGGTGCGATCGGCTGACGCATAGCGGTGGGCTTCCTCGCAGACGAACAGCAGCGGCGAGACGCCGTCGCTCCACAGCCCGAAGTCGAACGCCATGCGGCAGAGAACCGATACCACGGAGTCGACGACCTCCGCGGGAAAGCCCGCAAGCTGCATGATGGTCATCGGCCTGCCGTTGGCAGGCAGGCGGAACAACAGGCTGACGGCTTCGGCCATGGTATCGCCGCCGACATTTGCATTGTCGAACATGAAGGCGTAGCGCGGATCGTTGCGTACGGTTTCGATGCGCGAGATCAGCTTGTGGTAGACGATGCGCGACGAGCGGTTTTCCAGCTTGCCCATGCGCTCGTCAATCAGCGAGATCATATCGACCAGACGATAGGGCACCGGCGTGTCGGCGGTGAAGCCGACGCTCTTGGGATCGATGCGCTTGAGGCCGACACGGTCTGTGTGCTGATATTGCGTATAGATTCCCTTCGCAATCGGGATCACTTCGGCGAGGATGTCGAGCTCCTCCGGCACGCCGGGACGTCCTGCGAACAGGACGTCAACGATTTCCTCGAAGTTGAACAGCCAGAACGGCAATTTCAGATTGCGCGGGTTGAGCACGATCGCGCGCTCGCCGAAACACCGGCCGTACTCGTTGTGCACGTCGAGCAGGAAGATGCGGAGATTGGGCCGCGACTTCAGGATTTCGTTGATGAGCAGCGAAACGCCGCTCGACTTGCCGACGCCGGTTGAGCCGAGCACGGCGAAGTGCTTGCTGAGCATTTCCTCGATGTCGACATAGGCTATGACGGACTGGTCCTGCTGCAGCGTGCCGATATCGATCTGATCCGCTCCACGGGGTGTGTAGATCGTGCGCAGTTCCTGGTTGGTGACGAGATCGGCTGCGTCGTCGATCGCCGGATAGTTGGTGACGCCGCGCTGGAATCGCGGGCGGGGACCGGAGCTGTCGATTTCGCCGAGCAGATCGACAGAGGCGCTCGCCATGAACTCGTCCGAGGACGGCAGATGCTCGCAGGAGACCTCGGTGATCATGGCGACAATCGTGGAGGTGACGCTGCGCAGGCTGATGAATCGGCCGACGGTGGCGCGCGCTGCTGTGGGCGACATGCGGCCGGTCTGCAGAATACCGACGCGCGCCTGCGATCCGCGCACCGAAATCACGCGTCCGAACGAGCTGGCGGAAGTCGAATGAGGCATTTTGCTGATCACAATTCTTGTGTCTGTCGGCCCGACTGTCGCATGCAGTTATTGCAAAAACTGTTAAGCCGGCGGTATCGGGACCGTGGCGCGACGGGTCTGCCGTGCACGGCGCGGGCCGGCTGGACGCCGCCCCGGCTCAGGGCTTAAAGATTCGTTTACTTTATTGGTGGCGACAAAAGAGCCCCAGAAATCGGGCGGGCGGAATCCGGGATCGCCGGCGATCACATCGGCCAGCGCAATCCCTGGCTGATCGGAGCGATCGCGCCGCGCCGAACGATTTTGTATGAAGAACTGGCTGGGGAACTAGGATTCCAAGCCAGTGGCCACGCCTGAATAAGCATCTGATATCCCAGAGCTTTCTGCTGCGCATTGGTCGTTGTGATACACGCGCGTGTCCCAGGGGGCAAGGTCCATTCGCGTGCGCCGATGAGAGGGGTCTGGTCCGTCACAGGCCGACAGGGGCGGGGGGATCACCTGTTCTGCACAGCTCCTGCGCGGAAGAACGGAGAGACGTCCGCCGTCGCTCCGCGCGCTTCTTCGGCATGAACAGCCGCTTCCGAGCCGAAAATCGACTTACCTTTTGCACGGTTGTCCATTCGGTTGGACGCACGGCTTGGTGGCCTGGGGCGTCGGATGCGCCTTGGGTGGCGGAGCCGGGCGTGCAATCGTCGGGGCAGCCATCGCGCCAGCAAAGCGGCCTCGGCCACGGCAGCGCCAGCTGCGGCAACCCCGCGGCTGTCCCGTGCGACGGTGTGGCTGTGATGTTCGGAGCATTCGGCGCGCCTGACATTCCCGGTGCGGCAGGCGGTTGGTGACGCTGCCGTTTGGTTTACGGACACTGGCTGCGACGCAAGCGCCTGCGCCGGCGTCACCGTCTGCGCCTCGCCACCCGGCTTGGTGATCGTGACCATGTTGGTGGTGGTGTTGATCACCACCGTATTGTGGATGTTGTTGTAGATGACGTTCGGCGGCGGCGCCACGTAGGGCGGCGGGCTGTAATATGCCGGCATCGGCACATAATCTGGAACCGGCAGCACAAACGCCGCGAATACGGGCGGCGGCGGCGCCAGCACGACGAAATCCGGTGGTGGCGGCGGCAGGAAGAACACCGGCGGCGACGGTGGCGGTGGGAATCCATAGTCCGGATCGTCAAAGACCAGCACCGGCCGACGGAAATACACGACCTCGTCTTCGGGCGGCGGCGGGACGTCATAGTCGATCGCGGTGAACATCGGGGGCGGCTCAAACGCAGCGGCGAGATAGGCGAGGCGGCAATGGGCGTCGGCGACGTGCGGTCCGCGCGGATAGCGGCGCAGATACGACCAGTAGGCCTGTGGCGTGTCGACATTACGTGTGTGCCGCCAGGTGATCGCTTCCCGGCGCGCGGCGACAATGGCGCGGACACTGTTGCGACTGTCACCCTTCAGAAAAGGTGACGTTGCTCAGAGGTTCCCTTACTGGCGATCCGTCCGGCTGGCGCTTCCAGATCCGGCTCTCCACGCAATTCTTGCGCGGTGGAAAAGCAAATTTCCGCCTTGCCGGTGGCGCCCCTATGGTCCGCGCCCAGATAGGCCCGCGCAGCCGCGCCGAGGCCAGGGCTCTGGCGCAGCAACTCGCCGCGCTCTGTCAGACGATCTGCGCCGCGGCTGCCGATATCAGGAACGCAACGCCCATGAGCATGCAGCCGCTTCCGCGCGCTTTCGACCAAACATTGCCGGTATCTCGCCAACGTGCCGCTCCCTGAACGATATCAACTGGTCCGTTTTCAAGGGGCTCGACTTCGATGCGATGGCGAAACGCCGCCGCGGCCGGGGCCGCCGGCCGAAGCTGGAGGATTGATCACATGATAGCAAGTCAGCTTGAACGCTCCGCCAGCAAGATCATGACGTCTTTAGACGAGGGGGCGGTCTCCTTGCCACGGTCGTCGGAGCTTGCAGCGTCCGCAACAAAAATGCGCGCCGCCGCCATGGCTGGGTCTTCGCTGCAAGCCGTCATTGCCTTTGTCGGCAAGGGCGGCTCCGGCAAATCCACGACCCTCACGAACGTTGCAGTGATCGCGGCGCGGGTGGGCTATACGGTTGGGATCATCGATGCCGATCCGCAAAAGTCGAGTTTCGAGTGGCAGCGCGTCCGCAATAAGACGGACATCCGCGTCTGTCGCTGCGGTGAAGGCGAGATCGAGCAGAACGTCGCGCTGACGCGGCGCTGCGAAACCTAACGACGCCACCGAAAACCACGGAACAGGCCAACAAGATAGGCCGACAAGATAGAGCACGCGAGGCCGACAATAACGAGGGTGGCGAGATGGACGTGATAAATATCATCACACGGGCGTCTGCCTTGTGTGCCCAGGTCGATGGACGGACGGTCAGCTCTCAGACGCTCGAAGCGTACAAGAAGCAATTCCGAAGGATGTGGGAGAGGGATGATCTCGATCCCCTCAGGCCGGGTGTCGGTCTCAACACATACTATCATCGTCGGGCGGCTGTGCACTTCATCGGCGCGCGCAGCCTGGATGAGGCTGCAAGTGAATGTATCGCTGCGATCGAGGCCAGGAACGCTAACGAAACAGTTCGAACCGCTAGAAAGCTGCACGAGCTGGTCGAGCGCCTGGAGCCAATCTTTGCATTGGATCCGCCGATTCCGCCGGGCACCCTGCCATGGACCCTTCCGCCATCGCGCTGGCATCAATCCGAGAACGCCGGTCGTGATCGCGCCGAACTCAGCAAACGGCATTTGCTCGCGGTGTTGCCGTTCGATTGGGACCATCTGCTGTGGATAGCTGCGCCTAAGGAGTGGCTCTATCGCGCACCGCTCGCGGTCCTTTTGACGATTCCCGTCCGTTCGGAAGAACTCATGGCCGGCGATCGGCCTACCGGATTTTCGCCCGGCGTCGTGCTCGCACTCGATCCGTCCGGTCTTTTGGCGCTGTCATTCATGCCCGTGAAAAGTCACCGCGGCCTGTTCGGAACGCAACGGACCACGGTTACGATTGATCCGTGCGTCGCGGATGAGCCGGCGCGCTATCTCGCACTGCTTTGCAAAGGTGCGGGCGGCCGGCTCGTTGTCAGCATCGACTCGAAAAATGGCCTGCGAAAGGCCATGTCGAAGCTCGGCGCGAAAGTCTTTCCGACAATCGAAGATAACATCACTCCGAATATTGCGCGGCATCAACTGATCGCCGATATGAAGACGACGTTTGGCGCGGGCGAGATCGTCGCGGCGGCAGCCGGGCATGGCACGGAACGGACCCAGTCGCGCTATGGCTATTACCAGCATGGACGGAAACGTCGCGGCTATGTTTCTGTGGTGGCTGCACGCCCGCCTCGCACAGGATTTGCCGACAGGGCACGACGGCTAAAATCTGCAGCTTCAAATCGGTCTCTGCTCGCTGACGATCAATAGGAGTAGCAGTCGAAGGTTTGGAATTGTAAACTCCTGGCTGAATCCTGGCAGGTTGTCCTTCACCAGTATGCTGTGCGACTTCGCAGCGTGCTGCTCATTGATCTGGACCCGCAACGCCGGGTCGGATGATATGGGCGAGCTCGGCGAGTTGGTCCTTTTGCCCCGCATGTCGCTTCGCCACGGCGGGCAGCCGGTCATGAGCAGCACGCGAATGACGACGCCCTGATCCTGCCGCCTTGCGCTTTTGCTTTTGCCATGGTCGAGGATATGCTCGGCTATCGAATACGACAAGGGCTCTAGCTGTGAGCTTTCAGCAGGTTGGCGCGGTGCGAGCCTCGCAATGATCGCTGCTGGCGCGAAGTTGAAGATTTACATCGCGACGCGGCCGATTGACTTTCGCTGCGGCCATGATGGCCTTGCCACGAAGCTGCAGGAGATGCTTGGTCTCGACCCCTTCGATGGCTCGGCCTTCGTGTTCCGATCGAAACGGGCGGACCGGATCAAGATTCTGGCCTGGGATCGAACGGGCCTGGTGGAGGTGTATAAGCGTTTGGAAGGCTGCAAGTTCGTGTGGCCGACGATTACGAACGAAGTGATGCGGATATCGCCGGCGATATTCGCAGCTTTGTTTGAAGGTCTCGATTGGAGATTGGTCCGACCTGAGGAGGCGCGCCGTCCTCAGGTCGCGGGATAGCTGCGGCAGAGTGACTCGGAAGCTCTTTGCATCTGGTGCCGGTGGCGGTGTTGTGCTCGAAATTGCGCATGAGCATCGCGACGCTGCGCGACGAAAATGACCGCCTGAAAGCGCTTCTGACGCAAACCCAGGCGACGTTGAGCGAGCACCAGGCGGCGCTGGCGGCGTCGGAGGAAGCGCGGCGTCGATTGGAAGTCATTGTCGGCGAATTACGACGCGAGAAGTTTGGCGCGAAATCCGAGAAGCTGCGGCCTGATCAATATCATTTGCTGCTCGAAGACGTCGAGATCGCGCAAGGCGTCCTGGACGCGGCGCAGGAGAAAGCGGCGGCGATTATCCAGGGCCGATCGCGCGGCGCATTAGATCAAGCCCGTCATCGCAATCGGGGCTGCCTGCCTGCGCATTTGCCGCGGGTGGAGCGGATCATCGAGCCTGCGAGCACGCTGTGTCCCTGCGGCTGCGGCGCGATGACGAAGATCGGCGAAGACGTCAGCGAGCGTCTCGACGTGATCCCGGCGCAATGGCGCGTGCTGGTCACGCGTCGTCCAAAATATGCTTGCCGCCGCTGCTCGGGCGCGGTCGTTCAGGCGCACGCGCCGGAGTATGTCGTGCCTGGCGGACTGCCGACCGAAGCGGCTATTGCGCAAGTGATCGTCGCCGAGTTCGGCGATCATCCGCCCAGCGCCGCAGCGTCGAGGGCTCGGGCTCGACGGAAGGCGGCCTTGCGATTGCTTCGCCCTCACCCTGGGATTCGATCGGAACCCAGTCGATCAGCTGGCCACGGGGCGTCTCCGTGGTCGCGACGACGCTCAGGCGTGCGCGTCGGCGGTCGAAGTATTCGGTAATTTCGCGGCGGTTTCGGGTCCGGTCATGCTTGTCGGGACGTTTGTGGTTTTGATAGTGCGGCACATTGGGTGCCGGCCTGGCCCACGTTAGCGTGTTGCGGTCATCTTTGCCCATGAGACCTGCTCCCTTAGCTCGTTTTAACGCGATTCGCGAACCACGGTGGTTACGGCGACGTCAGCACGCGTCCGATCTCGGGCGGCACCTCGCGCGTCGCACCGCGGTTGAAGATGGTGACCGCGGTCCCCGCCTCGTCGAGCTGCGCGAAGTACGGGCCAGCGACGCTGCCGCAGTCGTACCACGGTCGCACGTTGTACCGCGCGAGAATCGCACCCGCTTCGTGCGCATGTGATTCGCGCCGCAGCGCGTGCGCACGGTCTTCGCTGCGCTCGTGCTCCGCGCCACGTGATTGCGCGTCGTGCGACCCGCGCAGCACGACCACATCACGATCGTCGTGTCTCTCTCGGAGCACCGCGAAGCGATGCGAGGGCGACTGCACGCGCAGCGGCGTCGCGTCGTGCGAGAGCGTGTAGCCGACGACGTGAGCCGTCGCGCCCAACGCCGTGTCGATCGACGTCGTGCCGTGCGCCCCCTGTGCGACGACGCGCAGTCCGTCGAGGCGCTGCTGCAGGAGCAACTCTGTGGCCGGCGCGAAGAGCGCGATCGTTCCGAGCGCGCGGAGCCGCGTCTGCCGAACGCGCGTCGAATACGTACCGTGCGCGCTGAGCGCCGGGAGCGCGCGCAATCGCTCGGCGTATGCTCGCGCGGGAAGAAATCCGTCGTCGTTCATCGTGATCTGGAGCGTCGTCGCCGCGCGCGCCGGAGGGAGCAGGAGGGAGAGCTCGGTGCGACTTCCGAGCAACGCGCCTGCTTCCGCCAGCGGCTCGCCGGTGTCTCCGTTCCACACGTGCACGCGGTCCGTCGCGCGAAGTCCGTCGACCACGATCTGCCAATGCTGCGTGACCTCGCTGCCGTCAGGTGGGTCGGGGATCCACACGACTTGCAGCGCCTTCACGATGTCGATCAACGACGTGAAGATGTAGCACTCGGAGATGCGCGCCGCCTCGAGCGCGATCACTTCTTGCTCGGTGGCCGGTGGCGCCGGCGGCGGCGGCGGCGCGGGGATCGCGTACTCGCGGACGCCGAACGACGTGAAGAAGCGGAGCCGGAAGGGGTAGGGCGCTTGCGCGAACGCCGGCGGCGGGTCTGTCACCTCGACGTCGAAGCTGCCGGGGATGCCGCTCCAGTGCGTGAGAGCGCGCGGTCCGGCGTACACGCCCTGCAGGTCGGCGAGAAGCTGCCAAGTGGCGTTGCCCGCGGCGACCAACTTTCCCTGCGCGTCGGGCACCAGGTGGACACCCCAGGCGATCGGCACGTCAGGGTGGTAGACGATCGTGCCGTCCTTGTCGACATCGAGGTCGAGCGTGGCCGATGTCGTCCACTTGCGGTTGGTCGAGCAGCGGTCGACTAACGACCAGAACTCGAACGGATCGACGAGCGTCCCCTGGAGACGCGGCAGCGTCTTGAGATCGGGCGCGGTGAAGGCGCCGCGCACGACGAGGCGCCCCGCGTTGGTCCCGTAGTCGTCGACCGAGAGCCAGTTCTGGAGCAGGCTCGTCTGCACCGAGAAAGGGAGATCGACGTAGAAGGTCGACGGGCTCGTGCGCACGACCTTGGGGCCGCTTCCCTTGTTCAGCTCCGCCGCCGCTTGCTTAAGCGCCATCGTCAGCACGATGTCGTCGGCGCCGAACATACGCGCGATCGGGATGAGCACGAGGAAGAGATGCACGACCGGCGTGGCGAACCAGGGAAGACCTTTGTCGACCGTCGTGATCAATCCGGCGAAGGGATTGAGGATCGACAACACGGTGCACTTAAAGGAGTCCCACGCATCGAGATGGAGCCCGATGTCGACGCTCACCCGCGCGACGTTCGGCCCTTGCGACGTGAGCGTGGCTGTCGCCGAGATCCTGGCCTGCACATCGAGTCCGCCGCACACGCTCTCGAGGATGCCGTCGACCGAGAAGTAGAACTCCGGCGGATGTCCTTCGACGAGTGAACCTGTTGCGTCGCCGGTCCGCTCGAAGTAGCTGCGCACGTCGGCCGAATCCAGTTGCGCGTCGAGCTGCGCGGCGATGCCGCGCAGGAGCGAGTCGGTCGGAAGCTCGATCGCCCAGTCGCGCCCGTCGAGCGGCGACGAGAGACCGGTGCGATGGAAGAACGCATCCCACTCGCGCAGACGGGCGATGTCGGAGGCCGCGCCCTGCGCCGCCGGCTCGAACTCGAGGCGAAAGACGACAACACCGCCGCCGGGGCCCTCCGTGCGCGTGAGGCCGGCGTTCAGCACGCGCGAGCGTCCCGGCTCCAGCGCATCGGCGAACGCGTCGGCGAGCGGCAGGGGAATGCTGATCGAGCGCACGCCGTCGAGGATCGACTCGGCACCGGCGAACATGTCCGCGCCGAGCGGGTCCTGGACCATGTCGATCTGCAGCTGCGGCACCCCCCCGGCGTCGACGACGAGCGTGACTTGGAAGATCGCGTGGGCGAGCGGGATCGTGAGCTGCGGGTCGCGCACCGGAAAGGGATAGCTGCCGTCGGGCTGCACCTGACTCGCCGCCGTCAGCGCCGCGTCGGAGACGAGAAGCAGCTGCATGCTGAAGTCGACGCGCAGCGGAGAGAAGGGGAGCGGATGACTTTGGAGGTAGGGCTCCGCCGGCGCGATCGGCACGCCGACGTTCGGCGTGTTGTTGAGCACGAAGCTCGACGTCGCCGCCTCCGGCACATCGAGCGCGATCTGCAGGATCTCTACGCCGTCAAAGTAGCAGGGCATTCCCTTGTTCGTGAACGGCTGATCGACCGGGCGGAACTGCTTCAGCACCTGCAGCTGGACGATGCGCGTGAAGACGTCGTCCTTGAGATGGAGGTAGGCAATCATGTTGACTCGATGCCCAGGGCCACGCCGGCCGCATTGGAGAGCTGCACCAGCGCGTGCTCAATCATCGTGAATCCCACATGGCCCCTTTGCACAATGCTGCTTAGCGGCCGCGGTCTGGGCTTATACGATCGCGCAGCTTACGTCACGCGCTGAGGTTACACCGCCCTGAGCGTGAGTACCAGGCCGGTGACCATCACACCCTCACATACCTGGGGCTGAATCCGCAGTTGCCGCCGAAGGGGCGGGCGCGCCGAGGCGCGGCAAGACTTAGATGCGGCTGAACCGCGAGAGAGCTGCCCGTCCTGAGTGACTCCTGATGGCCGATATTGTTGATTTAGTCCCCGACTTGCATCGTGCTTGTCGCTTCGCGGGGTCCAGGGCCTATTTTCCGACGCGTTGTTTCGGAGCTGCCCTGCGCATGAGAGCATCGATCTCGGAGAGCATGCGCATTGTCATACTCCCACAGGACCGAGGACCGGCATTGGTCGAAGCTTTGCGAGCTTTCTCAGGTTCTGAGCGGTGGCGGCGAGAAGGAATTCATCTCGTGCGCCGCAGGGGCCGCGCAATCTCAGGCGGTTGAGCCTGAGGATACGCTTGAGATGAGCGAACAGCATCTCGACCTTCTTGCGGCGATGCCGCGAACGTTCGTAAGCTGGCGTATTCACCAATGCTCGGGCCACATCGCGGGCATCTTCATCAATATCGCGCGGCACTTTGCGCTGCGGCGTGTTCGGACAGCACCGCTCCTTGGATGTGCAGCCCTGGCAATCGGATTTGCTCGCGCGGTAGAGTCGCGTCCCGTCCTTGGTGATGCCTGAGCGCGGTATTGCGTAAGCCCGTCTGAACTGTACCAGCAATCCTGCGGGCAGGTGTAACGGTTGCGATCCGCGTCGAAGACGAAGTCAGATCGCGAGAATGTGCCGTCGGTCCGGTTCGACTTGTCGAACACCGGGATATGCGGCTCGATCTGCCGCTCCTTGACTAGCCAGGCGAGGTTCGCTGCCGAGCCATAGGCACTGTCGGCGGCAAGATGCCGGGGCTTGATGGCAAAACGTTTGGTAGTTCGATCAATCATGGTCCGTGAGGCACCGACCTCGGCCTGGCGGATCGCTCGGCTCGCTTCGACGTCGAGAATGATCGCGTTCTCCGTATCGATCAGGTAGTTGGTGGCATAGGCGAAGAAGGCGTGCCCCTTGTGAGCGCCAGTCCACTGCGCCGCTGGATCGGATGGCGAGATGAACTTCGGCGTCACCTCGCTGGCCGCACCGAACGCGGCATCGTCCAGGGTTGCCAGATACTCGCGAACGGCCCGCCCCGCATTGGCGTCGAGACCATCGACCTGCCACTGGTCGCCCGGAATGGACCGCTGCTTGTTGGCGTCGGCCGCGATCAGGCTCGCGTCCACCGCGAACCCTTCACCGCCGACAAGACCCTCGCGCAAGCATCGCTCCACCACTGTCTCGAACAAACGCCGCAGGATATCGCTCTGTCGGAACCGACCATGACGATTGCGCGAGAAGGTGGAGTGGTCCGGCACTTTGCCGTCGAGCCCCAGGCGACAAAACCAGCGGTAGGCCAGGTTGAGATGGATCTCGTCGCACAGTCGCCGCTCGGACCGGATGCCCAGACAATAGCCCACGATCAGCATCCGCATCATCAGTTCAGGGTCAATCGAGGGGCGACCGATGGTACTGTAGAAGGGCTTCAGCTTCGTGCGCACCTGCTCGAGATCGAGAAATCGATCGATCCGTCGAAGCAGATGATCGGCAGGGACGTGGTCATCGAGGCAAAAATCGTAGAACAGCTGCGCTGGCACCGTCTGCATCCCCATCATCGTTATGCCCCTCCGCAAAGCAACACGAGAATGGAATCATGCAGGCCAAGACCGATCAACCGAAGACTAAATCAACAATATCCAGCCCGTTGGCGACATTGAAATTGGTGCCGCCGCCCGCCATTGCGAAGCCGGCGGTTGTGAACGGCGAGATGCGGTAGTCGGCGACCGACCGCGACGCCGGCGACACTTGACGTCGCGGTACTGGAGCCGAGCGACGCATTGCCGTCGGTGGTCTGCGAGCCGCCGTAGCCCGCGGCCCACACGCTCCAGCGCGGGATGAGGGGATCGGCCATTGCAGGCGCCTTGCGATAGATTGCGGCATAGGCGTCACGCTCGTTCTTCGAACGTGGGGTGTCTCCCGGCGCATAGGCACTGACATCGTAGCCCTCTTCGGCATAGGCTGGGGCCACACCGTTTGCGGTTGCGCCATTGCCGCGACTGGCGACGAAGGGATCGCTCAAGATCCCCAGGAACAGGTCCATCGCATTGAAGGTGGCCTGCTGCGAGCCGGTCGCCGCTTCACCCGAGACCTGCGTCAGGCCTGCCGGCGTCAGCGCACGCATCGTGACCTGCAAGGAGGCGATGGATGCGCGCGACGGCAAGTGGCTGACGGCGGCAGGGCTTGTGCTAGTGCGTCCCGCGATCGAGGACCTCAAAGCTGCCGCCCGCGCGCGGGCCGAGAACGAGCCTTTCAGCGCCATGATGGGCGGCAAGCACGTCGACAACGAGGGCAAGACGATTGTATTCACGCCCGACGCTGGGATCGGCAAGCCGCCGGAAGAATGGTACCATCCGATCGTGGGCGTCTCCCCGTTTGTGTCTCGGCTTCAAGCGCCGCTCTACGCTCTCGGCTTCGCGCGTGTTTTTCCAAGGCGACTTCGTGTCGGCTGCCTATCTGCTGATCCCGCAGTTGGAGGCCAACCTACGGCATATCCTAAAAGCCCGCGGAGCCGATCCGACTAAACGGCGAGACGACGCGGCCGAGGAAGACCGCAGCCTCGACGCGATCATTGCCAATCACGCGGCGATTTGGTCGAGATGATGGGTGAGCCGTTGCTCGAGGAACTGAACCGCACCTTCAATCTCCAGCCAGGTCCGACGCTCCGCCATGACGTCGCGCCTGGTCAGTTGACGCAGGGCGAATGCTACTCCGCCAACATCATCTACGCCTGGTGGCTGCTCTATCGGGTCTGCTGTCGGCCTCCGGCCTTTAACTCGATCTTCGATCGATTGTAGTGCTGCTCGGTGACTGCAGCGAGTTTTTCGCGTTCGTCACTTCGGCATTCGAGGTCTTGTGCCCACGGATATCGGCGCAAAGCGGTCCGTCGTTCTAGCTTGAGCCGGTTTTGCTGGCTGCTCCATCTTCAATCATCAGGACGTCAAGGCTTTCGATCTCCTGCATGGCACGGCCGGCGATGCCCTGGAGGTCGCCGTAGAGGCCGGCGGTGGAGTCGAGAACGCCCTTGAGTTGTTCCTCGCGCTTGGCCCACATCCTCATCATGGTCTTGCGCTCGCGGTCGAGGTCGGCCTGCATATCGGTGAACTTCTCGACGATGGCGTCGATGCGGTGACGGAAGCGGGAGCTGGTCAAATATTGATAGACCAGTTCCATCTTGGTGTGCTGGCCAGCCGCAGCCTGGCGGCTGCCGGCGAGATTGATCAGCGATTCTCGCAGTGCAATGGCGAGCGGAATGGCGAAGCGTGGCTCGGAGACCCAGACGTTATCAACGAGGTCGAATGTCTCGACGCCCTTGGGCAGGGCAGCCGAGACGATCAGCGCGATCTCGGCCTTGGCCGAGCGCTGATCGTCGCGCAGTTTGGCGAGCCAGCCGTCGCTCCAATTTTTGGTTCGCTTGGATTCCCAAAGGATGGCGCCACAGCTCTGTCCCGCGGCGCCGAGCACGCGGTGAAGGACGTCACCGCCGAATTCGCCCTTCGGCACCGGCTCTATCAGGTCACGTGGGAAGCGACCGCGCAACAGAGATTCCAGTTCCAGTTCGAGTGCCTCGCCCTGCAGTTGCTGGGAGCCCTGACTCGCCTTGCGTTGCAGTTCTTCAATCTGACGCTGCATCCCCGCGATCTGAGCTTCTTTCTCAGACACTTTCGCTTTAAGAGCTTCTTCGGCCTCAAGCTTTGCCTTATCCCGGATAGCTGACAGGTTTTCCTGCACCTTTTTCTCGACCGTCAGCTCGACTCCCGTTTGGCATCATCAAGCTCGCGGGACTTACGCATGATCTCGGCCTGGGCCGCCTGGGCCTCGGCCAATTTGGCGTTATTTGCGGTCAGGTTCTGTTGCAACTCGGCGAGTTGCCGGTCGCGTTGTTCGAGATCATTGGCCAGTGCGGTGCGGGCTTTCTTCGCCTCGGTTTCGGCGATGGACGCACGCACCGCTTTCAGTCGAGCTGCGACCTGCTCATCAATCGCCTCGCGTGCCCCGGCGAGATCGTCTTGCGTCTTTTTGAGTGCCGCTTCGCGCCTGCCGAAGTCAGCCTCCTTCGCCGCAAGCTGCTGCTCAAATTGCCGTCGCGTCTCAGCGACAAGTGGCGCTGCGAGGGATTCGGTCAGTTTGATTTCGGTATGGCAGTTCGGGCAGACGATCTGGGGTTCGGTCACGGCGTTGGTCCTGTGCATATGGGTGCCGAATGTAGCGGGATTCGCGAGATTGCCTAAGGCGAGGGTACTGTCTGCAGTAATAGCCGGAGGTCGTGGTAGCCGGGACGGCAACCATGCGTGATGAGGCCGATCATTCATGATTATTTTTGTCTCGTTCAATTCCTGGCGGCGCGAAGATCGCGTTCGCGTAGGATGGCCTCGACCAGCCGGCGCAGTCGGCGGACCGAGTCGCCGCGCCAATGGGTGGCGACGGCCATTCGCTCGGTGCCATCGGGTGACCCATCTGTTGTCGAGACCACGTTCGCCGACGAGGTCGGCGGTCACCGCCGGCAGCAGCGCGTCGAGATCGTTCGCGGTCGGTTTTGGGAAGGTGATGACTCTGAACCTATCGCGGATTGGCGATGGCAACGGATCGAGGCTGTTGGCGGTCGCGATATAGTTGACCTGGCTGAGATCGAGCGTGATCTGTAGCGCAGGATCCGGATAACGGGCATTGGTTTCGGGTTCGAGGAATCCGAGCAGGCAGTCCCACAGCCGGCCGTAGTCGCTACGAGTGCCGGCCTTTTCGAGCTCATCTAGCAGGACCAGCGGATTGGCGTGTTTCGCCCGGCCGATCGCCAGGAACGGATGACACGGTTCTGCCGAGTACCAGCGCCTGTCGGTGCCAGCGAAGACGGCGCCATCGGAGCGTGAGGCATCGGTGCGCCACACGCTCACACCCAGCACTTCGCCAAGCCGGCGCGCAAAACGCGTCTTGCCGCCGCCGGGATCGCCGACCAGCAGCAGCGGCCGCAGCCGCACCGTCGCCCGGCCGACCAAGTCGGCAAGCACGAAGTCGATGACATCAAGAGCATACGGAAATTCGAACATCAGGATCTCACGTACCTGATGCAACGGCGGCGACTTCACCAGCGGGAGCGTGACGTTGATCACCGATTTGAGCGGACCGATAATGTCCTTTAGCTTGATATTCTTCATCTGCTCGTCGGTGAGGCGGGCGACGACAAGACGATCTTCCGGAACAGCCACACGAGGGGCCGCGGTCTGGCTCTCGACGTCGTTGGCTTTCTTCCTCTGCTCTGCCTGTTTTTCTTCCTTTTGCTTCGCCCTGTCCTTGACCAGCTTCCAGACCGAAGCCTTGGCTGCCTCGACCCGGTGCTCCGCCATTTGCGCACCAACAATATCCGCGGCGTAGGCTGCAGACTGGTCATAGCGGCTCAACAGATGGCCGCAGGTGGGAAGTGCCGCCCAGCCAAAACAGAACCGCTCGAGGTCCGAGCACAGCTCCTCGTCATCGCAGCTGCGCGCAAAACCGACGAATGCGATCAACAGGCTCTTGGCCGCGCGCCGGTGTTCGCCAAAATGACAGATGTCGGTCGGCACCGGCAGCGATAGCAGCCGCACGCAATCGGCCAAGGATCGCAGATCCGTCCGATCTTCACTAACCGCCAGACGATCGAGCTCGCTGGCAAGCAGCAGGCCGAGATCGGTACCGAGGTCCTGGCCGGATTCGGTCTCGCGGCCGGCAAGCCAGCCGGTGGTAAGCGCGAGATCCGGGCAAAGCTCGGTGATCTCCGCCGCCAGGCGCTGGTCGACATGCTTCGCGGCGGTTGAGACCAGCATCGCGTAGCGCAGGACGCGGGGCAGATTCTTGAGCCGGTCGTCGGCCTCCGAAAAGTCGGCGGCGGCACCAGTTGTGATCGCATCGTGGTCGATCGTCGGCAGATTCGGTGTGAATCGGCACAGGGGTCAGATTGCTGCAGGTGCCGGCAGTAACGCCATAAAGACAATCGGAAAAAGCCGATCGGAGTGGGGTCACGATCGGCGCCGCTCGTGACCCCACTCCGACGTAGATTCCGTTACTTGTCACAAGGAGTTACCGCTGTAGCTTCAAGGGGCTTTGTTCAACGCCGGTTTACAAGCCGAGATCATTGAGTTGGTCGAACGGTCACATCTTCCAGCCAAGCGCACGCTGGCCAAGCTAGGCATCCCGCGAGCCACGTTTTACAGATGGTACGATCGTTACCGCGCAGGTGGCATTGAAGCGTTGACTGATCATCGCTCGCGCCCATCCCGCGTCTGGAATCGCATTCCGGACGATGTTCGTGGCCAGCTCATCGATCTGGCGCTGGAGCTTCCGGAGCTGTCCCCGCGGGAATTGGCGGTGCGCTTTACCGATGAGCGAAAGTACTTTGTCTCCGAGGCTTCGGTCTATCGGCTGCTGAAGGCGCGCGATCTCATCACCAGCCCGGCTTATGTGGTGATCAAGGCGGCGAACGAGTTCAAGGATAAGACCACTGCCATCAACCAGCTCTGGCAGACAGACTTCACTCTGAGTAATTGATCTTCAGCGCTCTCCCGCGGTCATGATGGCCGAGTCGAAATAGGAGAGCAGCATGGAACAGCTTTTTGTTGGTCTGGACGTGTCGAAGGACGAGACGGCGATTTGCGTTCGCACGCAAAGCGGAATTATCCGGGCGGCATTCAAGAAGCCGACCAACCCCGACATGATACAGCGTGCCTTGATCGATAACCTGCAGCACATCCGGCGTGTTGTTTTGGAAACGGGCCGGATGGCGAACTGGCTGTATAGTGAACTTAGCCAGCGCGGCCTGCCAATGGTGTGCATCGATGCACGCCAGGCCCATGCCGTGCTGAGCCAGATGCACAACACAACCGATGAGAATGATGCCGCCATGTTGGCGGAGCTCGCTCGTACAGGCTTCTATAAACGGATCGAGGTTAAAAGCCGGGTTGCCCAGGAACGGAGAGCGTTGTTGCGAGCGCGAGAGGTTGCGATCAAATCGCGAATGAATGTGGAGAATACGATCAGGGGCCTGCTGGCCACCTTCGGGATCTGTCTTCCCAAGCATCTGAAGACTTATGACCAAAGGGTCCGAAAGGCGCTGGAAAGTCAGCCCGATCTGTTGAGAATTATCCTGCCTCTTCTACATCTGCGGACAGAGGCATTGCGTCAAGCCGCGGCACTGACGAAGGATATGGTGCGCCAAGCTCGAGTGGATGGAACTTGTCGCCGCCTGATGACAATCCCAGGCGTCGGCCCCGTCAGCGCGGTGACATATGTCTCCACAATCGATACAGCGGACCGGTTTGCCAGATCCAGATCGGTGGGAGCGTACATCGGGTTGACGTCGAGACGATACCAATCGGGCGATGTTGATTATGGTGGCCGGATATCCCGGCGAGGCGATCGAATGTTGCGGACGGTCCTTTATGAAGCCGCCAACAGCTTGCTTTGCCGGGTGAAATCCGGGCCCGGCCAGCATCTGAAGAACTGGGCCAACGGCATAAAGAAGCGCACGAGCCACAAGAAGGCCGTCGTGGCCTTGGCCCGAAAATTGGCCGTGATGCATGCTATCTGGAGAGACGGCACGGAGTTTGAACCCAAGGAGGCCTGATCAAAAAGCCCCGCGCCAACAGCGCTGGC
The DNA here is from genome assembly GCF_051912485.1 of Nitrobacter sp. JJSN. Taxonomy (GTDB): domain Bacteria; phylum Pseudomonadota; class Alphaproteobacteria; order Rhizobiales; family Xanthobacteraceae; genus Nitrobacter. Next base: position 1,023,066 of record NZ_CP196822.1, read on the forward strand.
GACAGTTGCCGTATCGGTCAGAGCGGCAGGCTACCGGAAAAACCCGATCGATTTACATGCGAGCCATTGCATCGCGAACTTCACATTCGGGATTCCGGCGCCTTGGATGCCGAGATGAAGCGCCAAATGGGACGACTTCGAAAAGAACCTTGCAGGTGGCCGATACACGCGACAAACTCACCGAGCGCCGATGATCAATTAAAGAACGACTTCTCGCGCTACATCGTGGCCTGGCGGCTGGGTCCCACCATGTGCGCTTCCGACGTCACGGCCACACTCGACCAGGCGCTCGCGGCCTCGGGTCTGGACCACATCAATGTAAAGCAGCGGCCGCGGCTTCTAAGCGACAACGGATCGAGTTACGTGGCGGACGACCTGGCCAAGTGGCTCGAACATAAAGACATGCAACATATGCGCGGCGCGCCGTATCATCCCCAGACCCAAGGAAAAATCGAGCGCTGGCATCAGACCTTGAAGAACCGCATCTTACTCAACAACTACTATTTGCCTGGCGATCTCGAGCGGCAGGTCGGCGCCTTCGTCGAGCATTACAATCATGTCCGCTATCATGAGAGCATCGACAATCTGACCCCGGCTGACGTCTACTTCGGCAGGTCCGAGACGATTCTCGCAGAACGACACCGCATCAAGCGCGACACCATCGCAAACCGTCGCTTGCAGCATAGACTGCACGCCGCTTAAACTCTAATCCCCGGTGAGCCAGATGGGGTATTCGGCTTGAGCCGCATCTTTGGCGAAAGTGCATGGAGGTGCTGCGCTTCGAGCTGATGATAGAACGTGGTCTGTTAAGCAGCCACAAGCATCAGGGAAGGAAGCGCAGCATGAAACATTATGCCGGACTCGATCTCTCGATAAAAGAGACGTCGGTGTGCATCGTGGACGAAACGGGCAAGGTTTGCCGCGAGACGAAAGTTCCCAGCCATCCAGAGGATCTTTTACAGGTTTTGGAAGATCCTGCCTGGCAAATTGTTCGGATCGGGCTCGAAGCCGGTCCTTTATCGCAGTGGCTGTTCGAAGGTCTTGTCAATGCTGGCTTGCCGGCGGTCTGCATCGAGACCCGACACACCAAGGCCTTCCTCAAGGCGCAGGTCAACAAAAGCGATCGTAATGATGCACGCGGCATTGCGCAGATGATGCGGGTCAACCTGTTCCGGCCGGTGCATGTGAAGACGCTGACGAGTCAGAAGCGCCGCGCCCTGCTAACTGCTCGCAAGCTGCTGCAGGAGAAGGCGATTGCGATTGAGAACGACATCCGCGGCCTGCTGCGCAATTTCGGGCTCAAAGTCGGTGTCGTCGGTTCGGTCAAATTCGGGGATCGGATCCGTGATCTGCTCGAAGGCATGCCTGATCTGGCCGAATTGATGGAATCATTGCTAGTGGCTCGCGACAAGTTGCGCCAAGTATTCCCGTCTGCACCGGAAGGTACTGGCTTTGGCCCGGAACGATGCGGTGTGCAACCGCTTGATGACAGTCCCTGGCGTCGGGCCCGTAATAGCGCTTGCATTCATCAGCACCATCGATGTTCCGGCCCGCTTCCGCAACTCCAAAGCCGTCGGCCCGGCGCTGGGTTTGACACCCGTCCTCAATCAGTCGGGTGAAAGCACGCGGGTGGGCCGCGTCTCGCTGTGTGGCGACAGCATGATGCGGACGCTGCTCTACGAAGCAGCCCAGGTGATGCAATCTCGTCAATGACAATCAGAGTATTGGCGTCAACGGTGAAGCTTTGTCCGCGGACGTAATCGTATCGCCACTTGGCAATCGCGAGCGCGTCAATGTCACACGATTTCGAGAGCTCGTCCGCGGCAACCCAGGTCGGAGTCAGTCCCAGGACCTTGAGCCCGGAGCGATGCGCTGCTTCTACGAGCGCACGTGTTAGAATTGTCTTTCCGGTGCCAGCAGGTGCTTCGCAGATGGCTACTCCATCGCGGTTGGCTGAAAATCGTACGGCGTGTGCCTGTTCTTCAGCTAGGTGAGGCGCATTGGCGAGCGCTGTTTCCAGCGCGTCTGCTCGAAACCAATCATGCTCATCGGAGCGATCTGCGGCCCGTAGCAGGCGCGCTTCCGCGGCCGCGATCGAGGCGGTCGTCCAGCATTCTGTCCTCTCCTTGCCCGCAAGTCGCCGAAGAATTCCGCGCGCCTCATATGAGTGCAGTTCTGCCCAGACCTGATCTATGCCGACCGCGAGGAAGCTTGCTTCGACAAGCGCGGAATGCAGGAGCTCCTTGCGGCCAATGACGCTCTGATGCCGAAAGAGTTTTGAGGCGGCGACGGCGACGGGTCCTGTCCCTTTGATCTCAGGCGGATCGATCTCATTGTCGACGATCTTGTCGATCTCGTGAATCGGTACAAAGTGGTGGGCCGCCTTCCATGGGTCAACGTCAATCTCGCCGAGTTCATAGCGCCAGCGTTGCTCCAGGATCTCACCGACGGGGACCTGGTCCTTTGCACCGCGTGTTGCGAGCGCGGCGAGCTCGCCAAGCGGGTGGCTTTCGTCCGGAAAGGATTCCTCCGACGCTCTGACAGCTGGGTGTCCTGCGATCAAGGTGAAGCGCTATCGTCGTGCCAATGCAACGAGACACGTCAGCGCGTCCAAATAACACTCCAGTCTCCCATAAGCTGAGAAGCTGCCTTAGGCGTAACGGTCGATCCATCCTGCGCGTGCAAACTTAGTTAGGCTTGGCGCGAGTCATGGATCATGGGCGGTGGGTGCCATCCGTTGAGCGCGGTCCGGCCGGCGCTGTGGCGAGTTAGCTGGAGTAGATTATCAGTTCAGAATGTGAATAAAATCGCCGTGTACCACGAGTACTGATTTGTAGTTCGTGCGTTCTGAATGCCCTTTGCGGCATAGCCGAGAAGATGGATGTTTTGATTCAGATCGTATTTCGCCCCGATGCCGAGGCTTGTCGTCGCGAGATTGTCTGCCCGGTCGGCCGTTTGATGAAAGACTTCGACCCCGAGTTGTAGCTCGGGCAAGACTTGGCGCGTCAGGGTGCCGCCGTAGATGCAGAAATCGTGCGAACGCCCTGCGGCGCTGATCTGGCACCCACCGCCCCCGAAAGCCGACCACTTACCCCAGTCTTTCTGTACCCAAATCGGCAAGAGAAGAGACGCCTGGCGATCGCCGATCGATCGGGAGCCACTTGGCAGGAAGACGCGTGGAAACACGGCTACATCAAGTCCGAACCTATCCTGATGAAGAAGACGATATTTGGCGGCTAGTTCGATATTGCCGAGTCCGAAGGCAGTCCGCCCATTCGAAGGAAAGTCGAAACCGACGGGTAGGGTTGCGGTAAGTTGCAGGTCGGGGGCCGCACCGTAGTTGAAGTCGATGCCGCTCGCCCCCGAGTGATCACCTTTCGAGCGGACACCTTTATTGAAGGTGTAGATTTCATAGTGACGATAATCGGTCGGTTCCGGATCGTCGGACTGGTAGGGAGGGCCTGCAATGGCCGGGAGGGCGTACATGACCGCTGGCCCAGCGGTCAGGGCGCCGAAGCCGATCCGGCGCAGGATGCTTCTCCCCGACATTTTGTTCGCCTCGCAGGTCTCGACCCCCGATGGGGTCGAGGAAACATATCATCCTGTCCCGTGATCATGCAGGATGCCGGCCCGCGCGCTGGGGCAACAGCAAGATCGAGCCAATGATGACCGCCGCCAGCATCGTCGAAGCGAGTGGTCTGCTCAAGTCAAGACCGCCGTGGCTGATCGGTTTATCGAGGAAGTCACCGACGGTCGCCCCGAGCGGTCGCGTCAAAATAAAGGCGGTCCAAAACAAGAAAACGCGCGATACACTCGTCCAGTAATAGAGCGCAGCAACGACTGCGAGCGCGGCCCCGAAGACGAGCGCGCCGCCCTGATAACCGAGCCCGCCGGTATCGGCGAGCCAATCGCCGAGAGCGGTGCCGAGCGTCTGGGAGAAGGTAATCGTCACCCAATAGAAGATTTCGACTTTTGGAGTTGCGACGGTCATAACGTCCACAGTGCCCATGGCAAAATACCAGATCGCAAGGGAAGCCAAGACAAGCAGAAAGAGGATCGACGCGCCACCGGTGTAGCCAATTCCCAAGGAGCGGTCGAAAAAGTCCGCCATGGCCGTGCCCACTGTCGTCGACGCCACGATGGCGATCCAATAGACCCAGGCGTTGAATTTTTTCGTTGAGATTTGGGCTGCAACCGCCGCTACGAATATCGCAAGGAATATTCCGGTGCCGATCAGATATCCGCCATTGTGCGCATTGGTGTCGGCGTGAAAAGCGCTCATCGTGACCGCATCACCACCGGTCTCCCCGAGCGTCGTCGCAAGAATTTTGATGATCCAGAACCCAAGCGTGACGGCGGGGACCTTGCTCAAGCTGGCAGAGAATTCGTTTTTCATGAGGAATTACCTTCGATCGATGCTTTTGCTTCAGGCCATGCGTGTCGGATCAGGGGGACCGACCCGGTCCATGACCGCGATGAGGTCGTTGATTTGGATCTGGTTGCTTCTCCAAGCAGGAGGCGGTGAGGTTGACCGCCAACGTGCATTCCGCATGAACCCGCTGACTTAGGGAGAACTTAGAAATTGAGCGATTAACGGGAGAATTGAGGATTGTCGGCGGCTAAGGAGCCGCTAAGTGTCTGATGGATTCAGACCGAACCTGGATAGGGGCATTGCCCTCGGAACGATCGGAGTGCATCCGCTGAAGGAGGCCGACTTGGCCGAAGTGACTGGTAAAAAGGGACGTTTCAACGCCGTCGGCACGGTATTTTATGCGCATTCTTCTGGTTGAAGATGACGAAATGGTCGGAGCGGCGGTGACGCAGGCGCTCAAAGACGCCGCATATGCGGTGGATTGGGTCAACGACGGCCAAACCGCGATCGAAGCAGCGCGTGCGGTAACCTACGATCTCACGTTGCTCGATCTCGGGTTGCCATCTCCAGATGGCACCGAAGTGCTGCGCGCCTTCCGGAAGATGAACCGGCAGTTGCCCGTCATCATCGTGACTGCCCGCGATGCGATCGATGATCGTATCCACGGGCTTGACCTCGGCGCGGACGATTACCTCGTCAAGCCTTTCGAAATCCGAGAGCTTCTCGCGCGCATGCGGGCCATCCTGCGGCGGCAGGGAAGCGGAAGTTCCGCAATCTTGAGCAATGGTACGATAAGTCTTGACCCAGCAACCCACGAAGCCATTCACGATGGCGGCATGTCGCGCCTGACGGCACGGGAGTTCGCTCTTCTTCAGGCTCTCATGCTTCGCCCGGGCACGATCCTGTCGCGGGTTGATCTCGAACGGCACATCTACGGCTGGAACGAGGAGATCGAGAGCAACGCCGTCGAATTCCTGATCCATGCCATCCGCAAGAAGCTCGGGGCATCGTCGATCCGCAACGTCAGAGGCGTCGGCTGGATGGTCGATCGGTCATGTTGATCTCCTCGCTGCGCCGCCGACTCTTCACGGGACTCACCATATTCATCGTCGGGATGGCGCTCGCGGCGGGCTATCTCGCCTACCGATGGGCCTTCGATGAGGCGATGGAATTACAGGACGCGATCCTGTTGCAGGTGGGGTCGCTGGCGGCAAGGAACCATCTCTCGACCACACTTCCGTCGGAAGGAAACATTGACGGCGAGGCGCAGGTCGTCATCGAAGAGATCAAACCGGGCGCAGCGGCGGCCCCCCGGGGAAATCCGGTTTCCCAACTGCCAAGCGATCTTCCTGACGGGTTCCAGACCGTCACGCGAGGCGGAACACAGTGGCGGATACTCGTTCGGACGCGTTCCGATGGAAGTCGCGTCGCCGTCGGTCAACCGACGGCCAACCGTGACGAGGTCGCGCAGGACAGCGCGCTGCGGACGATTGTGCCACTGGGAATCCTTGTCCCCTGCCTCATGGTGCTGATCGCGGTCGTGGTGGATCGAAGCCTGCGTCCTCTTTCCCGATTGGCAAGGCATCTTGACGCAAAGCAATCGGATCATTTGGAGAAGTTGCTGACGGAAGGAATCCCCACTGAGCTGCTTCCGTTCGTGGCATCCATCAATCGCCTTCTCGAACGCATCGCAATGATGTTCGACAAACAGCGGCGGTTCGTCGCCGATGCCGCGCACGAGCTTCGCACACCCATCACCGCTCTGGTCGTCCAGGCTGAGAATCTGGAGCAGGCGGATCTTTCGAAGGACGGGCGCGATCGTCTCAATTCTCTCAAGACCGGCATTCGGAGGACCGGCCATCTGCTGGAGCAGCTGCTCGCGCTGGCGCGGTACGATAACGACGTTTCGGGAGGCAATCCGCAAGGCGAGTTCGATCGCGTCCTCAAGGAGGTGGTGGCCGATCTGCTTCCCGCCGCACAGGACAGGTCGATTGATCTCGGTTTTGCTCGCATCGAACCCGTTTCGGTTCGGGTCGAACCTGTCGCCCTTACGGTGCTGGCTCGGAATCTGCTCGACAATGCCTTGAGACACACCTCCTCAGATGGACGAGTCGACGTGAGCCTGTTTGCCGAGAATGAGTTTGTGGTTTTTACGGTTGAGGATACCGGATCCGGAATTCCGGATGCTGATCTAGATCGGATCTTCGAACCCTTCTTCCGGGGAAGCCATTCGCGCGGCGAGGGGACCGGTCTTGGTCTTTCGATCGTGCGACGCATCGTGGAACAATGTTATGGGTCAATCCGACTTCAGAATAAACCAACCGCTGAAGGATCTGGCTTGCGGGCGACAGTCTGCTTCCCGCGGAAATGAACGCATGTTGGTGTACAAGAGGTCGTGCTTCCATAGGAAGCGGATGATTGCCAGATGTAGGACCATTTCAAGATGCAGGGGACGCACTCGCGGGAACGATGGTGATAACGTATTTTTTTTGAGGTCCTGACCTTCCCAGAAATTTACGAGTGAGTACGACGTTTTTTACGATTACGTCCATTTCGGTAGTAGTCGCCCGACAGACAGCATCCTCCTCAAGGCAGACGATGATCAAGCCATTCATCGAAATGTCGGCACGATGGTCCGACAGCGTGTTGAGATTTGCGATATGCCTTTCCGGCAGATAGAACGACAAGCCGCTGACAATCTCCATAGATCCCGTAATCAGCGGCCTCTTGCTCGACAGACGGGACACTGCGGCGGCGACCTGCCGGTAGTGACCTGCATCCGGATCGTGAAACCAAAGATGATTGTATGCCAAGTAGGGCGACACGGCGAGCGCACCCAGCGTGAATGCAAGCGCGGCAACACCGGTTCGTGCAACACCCCGAAAGGGAACAACAAGCAGCGGTGAGCTGAAAAGGACAATTGGGAGCAGCGCCCAATTGGGAAAGGTCCACAAGGCGGTAAGCCTATGCGGAAATGCCAAGTTTGCCAGCGCAGGTAACACGAGAGGAATGGCCAATAACAGCAAAGCTTGTTGTCGATCTTCATCACGTGGCCAGAACGTGTCAAAGCATGCGGCCCGACTTGGTCGAAGGCAAGCGAAGAATATTAGCGGTATCGCAACATAGGCGACGACCCCGCAAAGATAGAAAAGCGACACTGCCACAGCCTTCCAAAAAGGAACGGGGGTCATTACAGTGTCTTGCAGGTAATGCTCGACCGGGTGTGCATGTTCGGTGAGAAGCCAGTAAAGATGAGGAGCGACAACAAACGAAGCGCTCAGAGCCATCAGGTACGGTGCAGGCGAACGCCAAAAACGCTTTGTTCCCGTGCCGATGAAGGATGTAATTGCCATTCCGGCGACGAGATAGATAGCCCAGTACTTTCCGAGAAACGTTATTCCTGTAAAGAGTCCCGCCAGGAAAGAGTTAAAAGAGCCGAGCCCACGTCGCGCTCGCAGATAGAACAGAACCGCGGCGGCCCAAAATGGCATCATCACGGTATTGGCGTTGAACTTTGCCGCGTGAAACGTGAATAGAGGTACGAACATCAGAGCAGCGATGCCAAGAAGCGCGCGATCTCTGTCAACATAGTCGCGCAGCAGCCGCCAGATGATGGCGAGCATCATGGCGACCATTGTCCCCGCTAAAAGATACGCCGCCCAATCGGCGCGCGGAAACGCCATAAACCAGAGTTTAAAGATCCACGCCGAGAGCGGTGGGTGCTTGAATCCGAGCGAAAAGCTTTCTGACCACAGCGACTCTTCGCTGATGTCAGAATGAACGTCGATCGTCTGGTGCGACACCTCTTGGAAACACACCCACAGCACCAAAAAGGCGATGAGGGATACAGTGATAATCTTGCCTTCGCCGTTTGCGGCCAAAGTGCGATCAGCAGCACTAACGATTTTCTGAAGAACGACAGGCGTTCGTAGAAAACGACCGAATCCTATCCTCGGGTTTGCGGTTGACACTACACATGCACTCCAGATTCCGATTGAAAAAGTCTTTCTTAAGACTCACCCTGTTGCCCGACGGGGCTATGCCCAAAGTTGGTGACGGCATAGCCGGTCAGGCGGCGGCGGTCGCGGAATGACGCTCGCTCGGCTTGGTGATGACCTCGATCCCGTCGTTGAATGTCACACCAAGAACGAGTTTTGGCAACTGGATGTGGCCATCGAGACGGCGCCAGATTTCTGTGCAGCATCAAGCAGTTTAAAGACTATCGCGAGCGCGGTCCTGTTCCACAGACAGCTCTTCGGATCGTGCGGTGGCGCACAGTGGCGAAGATGCTTTCAATGGGATTGGTCGTCCGCAGGTGTTTCCAGTGCTCGGCTCGTTCCCGTTCGCGTCATTCCGGACCCGCAGGAGCGCAGATGGCAAGCAGTGAGGGACCGTTGACGACGCGTGGCGGTGTCGTCTTCGGATTGCCGTATCATTGTCGAGCAGGAGCCGATTGCGGACCGAAGCTGCTGTGCGGGCAACCACAACATTCACCGCAGGGGCATGATCCATCGACTAGGCAAGCCGCGGCTTTGCGTTCCTCAACGCCGCCGATGTGGCCTATGCGATCAGCATGGAAATCCACGACCAGGGCCGGTCGGGGAAATGTATTTGTCGGTGACGGCTTCACAGATCGTCTCCGGATCGACTTCATCATGTGACCGTGCGCGTCGGTTTAGAGCGTCATGAATAGTAGGTTCCTCAATTTAGCGGTTCCCGCCGCCACAGGATTGATCCCAAGCGAACACCAGCGCGACAAAATTTGGTCCAAGGTCGATCGAAGTATTGAGCGAGATCGCGTTCATGTCGCGATGAGCGAACGCGGCCCCAATAATGCGCGATTCCGCAAGCCTCCATGCCGACCAGGCAAGGCGTCAGGGCACGGAAGAAAGGCAGGATGTCCGATCGGCGCAGCTTCTTTTTGAGAGCGGTCTTGCCAGACGCGTCGACGCCATGCAGCTGAAAAACATTTTTTGCGAGATCAAGACCAATTGTCACAGGTTTCGAACTCAATAGACACCCCAGTTCGCGTTGACGGACGAGATTTTCGCCGCACCGATGAAATCTGCAATCTTGGGGGCAGGCGTCGTTCGCACCGTCACACCGGATGCTGAATAGCTGCTCTCAGTCCCGAACAATAATTTCGACATCAAACACAATGGATCAGAACATCATAAGAGGGGGTAACCTATCGCATCGCGACTGGACTCCTCGCCATCGTTAGGGCAACGACAATCGCTGAAATAGGGTGAAGATCCCCAGGCAAACAGCTACGATAAGAAAGATCAAAAATCCCACGCGGAGGGTAAGCTGCTTGCGGTTAAAGCGATTTCGCATCCGGTCTTCGAAATGCGACTAAGACGCACTCAATGCGGATTTTCAAGGCTGAATAGTTCCGATTGTTCATCGTAGGCGAATAGCTCCGCGTAGCGTGCCCACGAGACGATTGTTTTCAGCGTCTCATGCGCCTGATCTTCCGCCATATAATCCTCAAGTTCGTTGCGGAAGCGGGCGACGGGCGCCGCGTGCGAAGGCCGCTCGTCGAGTACCCGCCGAATCAGACCCATGACCGGCACATAATTGATGAGATGCTCGGCGAACAGTTTCTTGCGGGCGTCGGTTTCGAGGTGGGCAAACCGCTTGCCGGCTTCCGTCAGCACCAGATCGCCTTCGCTCAGTTGGGCAAACCGCAACAATTGTAGGGATTCGCCGAGATGGAATAGTTCGTCGGCTTCGAGTTGCAGGCTGCTGGCAAGAACCGGCAAATCGGCGTGGCCGTTATAGGGTGGCCCCGCGAGCGTCTCGATCAGACCCGAAAGCACGTTGGACGAGACGTGCCGGAGGATCATGCCGACGCCTGTGCCGTGAATGCCCTCGATGGTGGGCGCTCTCGGTTCCGCGCGCTGTGTCATGCGCGCATAGATGTTATCGACGAGCTGCCGGAATGTCGGATCAAGACGATTGCGCGGATGCGGCAGATCGACCTTGATCTCGGCGGCCACGCGTCCTGGATTCGACGAAAACACGAGAATGCGGTCGCACATCAGCACCGCCTCCTCGATATTGTGCGTCACCATCAGCACCGACTTGATCGGCAGCCGGCCTTCGATCCACAGATCGATCAGGTCGGTGCGCAGCGTCTCGGCGGTCAGCACGTCGAGGGCTGAAAACGGCTCATCCATCAGCAGAAGGTCCGGGTGCACGACCAGCGCGCGCGCAAACCCGACGCGCTGGCGCATGCCGCCCGACAGTTCCTTCGGATAGGCCGATTCGAATCCGTCGAGACCGATCAGGTCGATTGCAGCGAGCGCGCGTGTGCGGCGCTCCGAGCTCTCGATCCCAAGAGCCTCCAGTCCCAATTCGACGTTCTGCAGTACGGTCAGCCAAGGAAACAGCGCAAAGGACTGAAACACCATCGATACGCCGTTCGGCGGTCCGACGATGGTCTCGCCGCGGCATTTCGCATCGCCCGAGGATGGCGCGATCAGGCCGGCGATGATGCGCAGCAGTGTCGATTTGCCGGATCCGGATCGGCCGAGCAGGCCTACGATCTCTCCGGAATGGATGGTCAGGTCTACTTTCTCCAATACCAAAAGGTCCTCGCCGCTTCCTTTCGAAAAGGACCGGCAGACGCCGCGGATATCGAGAAGGCTGGCTTTGTTGACTTGTTCGAGCATGAGCTTTTCCTGATCATCCGAGGCGAAGGCGTCGTTCTGCGAAGGCGTACAAAGGCCTCCAGAGTAGCCGGTTGAACAGTGTCACCAGGACGCACATGACGGCGATGCCGAGGATCACGCGTGAGAAGTCTCCGGACGCGGTTGCTTCAGCGATATAGGCGCCAAGGCCCGTTGCAGTCAGGTGCGTGTCACCCCAGCTCGCAACCTCCGCGACGATCGATGCATTCCATGATCCGCCCGACGCGGTAATCGCCCCAGTGACGTAATATGGGAAAATCCCCGGCAAGATAACCTTTATCCACCACCGCCATCCCTTCAGGTGGAAGCTTCCGGCGGCCTCACGAAGGTCGGTCGGGAACGCGCTGGCGCCCGCGATGACGTTGAACAGGATGTACCACTGGGTTCCCAGGATCATCAGCGGACTGAGCCAAATGTTCGCGTTCAATCCATAGCGAACGATGATCACCACGAAGACCGGGAAAGCCAGATTTGCAGGAAACGCCGCAAGGAACTGCGCAAGCGGCTGGATTCGTTCGGCCAGCTTCGGCCGCAGTCCGATCCAGACCCCGACCGGCACCCATATCAGGGTCGCGAGCGTAATCAACACGATCACACGCGCCAGCGTGATGAAGCCGTATCCGAACGCGCTGACGACGTCCGATGGGCCCAAAGTCGCTGAGAGATATTGATAGATCCTCCAGGCGGCGTAGCCGGTGCTGACGATGATAAGGGCAAGCCAGACGGCATCGACGACGCGCGACGGTTGGCGGCTCCCCCTCGTTGCCATTCTCAATCGGCTTGGAAGCGCGATGTGCAAATTCGAGATAGCTTTGTTGAGTGCCGCGAACGGATAGGTCAGCGCCCGCAAGGCCCGCGTCCGACGAAACAAATCGAGCATCCAGGATGTCGGGGCGGTCGCCGAGGCGGTCTGCTCGAAGCGGAATTTGTCGGCCCAGGCCACCACTGGACGAAACAGCAATTGATCATAGGCGATGATCACCAGAAACATCGTCAGGATCGCATAGCCGATCGCGGGAAGATCCCGCTTCTGTATCCCTAGAGCAACGTAGGAGCCGATGCCAGGCAACGTGACCGTGGTGTCGCCGACGGTGATAGCCTCGGATGCGACGACAAAGAACCAGCCGCCTGACAGCGACATCATCGTGTTCCAGATCAGACCTGGCATGGCAAACGGAACGTCGAGCCGCCAGAAGCGCTGCCATCCACTGAGATGGAAGCTTTGGGACGCCTCTTCCAGGTCCTTCGGAACGTTGCGCATCGACTGATACATGCTGAAAGTCATGTTCCAGGCCTGGCTGGTGAAGATTGCGAACACGCAGGCGAGCTCGGCGCCGAACACGCGGCCCGGAAACAAGTTCATGAAAAAGACGACTGTGAAGGTCAGAAAGCCAAGAATGGGCACCGACTGCAGTATATCGAGCAGCGGGATCAGCACCATCTCTGCGCGCCGGCTTTTGGCGGCCAAGGCCGCATAGATGAAGGTGAAGATAATCGAACAGATGATCGCCAGCAGCATCCGCAGCGTCGTCCGCAGCGCATAGACCGGAAGATTGGCCGGATCGAGCGATACCGGGGTCACGTCGAGCGCCGACAGAGGCAATGTCGTTTGCTCGCCGCCATAGACGATCAGCACCATGGCGCCGATCACGAAGAGCAGTGCAACGATGTCCCAGATGTTGGGCCGCAGCGCCTGCCCCAATCTCGGGGTCAGAATTTCTTGAAGCGTCATAGGTGCCGCCTTGTTCAGAACTCGCCATGCAGGCGTCCTGAGAAAATCGAGACCGGTCCACGGTCGGCGTTGTACGCAGGATTCATCACGAGTTGATAGTCGGCGGTGAAGGTGAAATTCTTGTCTATAGAGTAAGCGTAGTAGGTCTCGATGATTTTTTCGGTTCGGTAGTTGAGCTGACCATCGCCGATCAAAAGGCCGATGCCGCCGGCCGCGAGGAAGTCGCGGTGCGCGGCGGAAAGACCGTTGATGGCGCCGCCAACGCCGATTGTATCGCTCGGGCGTCCCCAGTAACTGCCCTTGATCGACACGCCGCCCGAAATGCTCCGGTCAATATCGGTGAACGATAATATTTCGTTCTGGCCATCGTTCCAGCTGGCCCGAACGAAAAGCCCGACGTCCTTGGCGATCTGCTGCTCCACATTGGCATAGAAACCGTATTTGGGCAGCGTATGGCGGATGCTCGCCGTTGTCGCATTGATGTCGAGCGTAGGATCGGCCGCCACCATCGCTAGCGCCTGGCGATAGCTGGCGGTGTTGCCCTGGTTTCCAAACGCGCCAAGCCTGAGTTTGCCCGGTTGATCGAGTATCTTGTAGCGTTGCTCCAGTTCAACGATCGCGCCAGCGCCCTTGTAGGTCAGCACGTCGCTGTTGGGAGCCGTGGGCACCTCGAACACGCCGGCTCGCACCGCCCAATCTTTGCGATTGAGTTCGACCACGGCGCCGCGCGTATAGCCCGGCAGGTCGGCGGGAAAATCGTAGGCGCCCGACGACCACATCGCCCAGTTCATGAAGTCCGCGCGAGGATCCTTGGCGTAGGAATTGCCGTCGAAGAAGTCGCCGATCGCAAAGCGCCCGGCAATCACCGTGACGCGGTCGATGTCACGCTTGCCGGCGAGCTGATTTGGTGCATCAGCGACGTCTTCCTGTTCGCCGCCGAGACCGAAAGTCTGTTTGAAATAATAGCGCTGCGGCCGGATTTTCGGGAACGCGGAACCGGCCTTCTGCGCCTCTCCATTGGGAAAGCCGGCGAGGCCCAGCGTGCCGTTCAGGCCGAAGCCCTGCGCAAGCTCCGGGTTGAAATAGAATTCCCCGCCCTGCCAAAGCCGCACGCCCAGGAAGGCCGTCGTGGTCCAGGTTTCCTGGGCCTGGCCACTTCCGGGAAGACTGTTGGTGCCCGCGTAGGGCGAGCGGAACGACGGATAGGCCGTGGGCAGGAATGTGGTTTGCGCATGCCCGTTCCAGTCGGTCGATTCCGGAAGCGCGGTCGGTCCGTTGGTGGAACCCGGCGTCGCCCAAGGCGGCGTATCGCCAAACCGGTAGTTCAGACCGAATTTGAAGAGGTGGATACGGGGATCGACGTTGACGCCAAGCGACCCAAAGCCGCTCAGATCGTACATCCGGCGCGACAGGTCGATGTAGTCATATTCGGTCTTTGCGCTCCAGTTGCCGCTCACGGCGAATTCGACGCCGGCGCCGGCGGTCCAGCCGGTGTGGTAGTGCCCGAGCGATGAGACGATACTCCCCGTATCGTCATTGATATTGATGTGCGTATGCCCCCAGGCGAATCCGGCGGTCAGATAGGGCAGCCATGTTCCGAACGCGTATCCGATCCGCCCACGCACGGTGCCGACGTAATCGGGCGCTGTGTGGAAAGGAGCGGGCGTGAGCGCCGGGCCGTCCTGCGGGCTCGTGAACGACGCACCCGCCTCCACACCGAGCACGACATGGTTTGTAAACTGGCGATTATAGCCGGTTTGAAAGCCGCCGATCAGCCCCGTGACTGAATGTGGAAAGAACACGCCTTGTTCGGGGAGAGGATTGGTGCCGGGGCCGAGGTTGCCGCCGCCGTAGCCGAAATGGCCGCCCAGATAAAACCCCGTCCAATCGTAGATGGCCGAGCGCACCGGCGCCTTGGTCGCCAGGCGCGGGGGCAGGTCGGCCGCGACCGCTTGGGAACAAGCGGCCAGGAAAACACCCGCCCGGCTTCCAAACACATAAATCCGCTTCACCACCCATACCTCAATCAATTTTGTGCGATCGCCTCGATGACAACATCATTCCAGCAGTGGCCCGACGCTCCAACTGGCGGCGGACACGGTCGGTTCGAGACTGAGACGGCCGACCACCTGTTGAGAACCGCGTCGTTTTTCGACTGAGCTGTAAGCTGTGCGGTGACTTCGACGCGCCCGCTTTCCTCGAGGTCGATGCTATCGAGCCGCCGCAGACTGAGCTGGCCGTTGCCCGTGCTCTGCAGAAGCAGGGCTCGGACATGCGCCTCTTCCGGGTTTCGGCAGACCACCCGAACGCGATAATGGCAGTCGTTTTCGGTCTGCGCGATCGGTTGCCGGTTGATGATCCGCACCAGCGGCCGCAAAGTCAGGTTGACGAGAATGACAAAGCCCGTCGCCAGCGCCGCGTGCAGCGGGTGACCACTTCCTGCCAACAGTCCCACGGCGGCCGAGCACCACAGTGTGGCCGCGGTATTGAGGCCGGTGACATGAAGTCCCTCGCGAAAGATGATTCCTGCACCAAGAAAGCCGATCCCGGAAACAACCTGCGCCGCCACCCGTGTCGGACTTCCTTCATCGGGAAACAAACCTGCAAAGATCACAAAACTCGCCGCGCCGATCGCGACCAGCGTATTGGTCCGCAAGCCGGCCATCCGTTGACGCCATTGGCGCTCGAATCCGATGCATGCGCCCATGAGGGTGGCCATACCGAGGCTGATGGCGGCTTGATCAATCGATGCGTTCACTGTGAAAATCCTGCTCGACTTGTTGGCGCTTTCGCCGGCGGCCCAGAGCCAGCCATGCTCCGAACCGCTCCAGCAATCGCGTTCCTGATAAGACAGTTCGAAGACCGTTATGAGAAATCCTGCGCTGCCGGTACATGATCATCGCGTAGCGCAAGATTTTGCTCGCCAGCCGAAAAAGCCCGATGGCTCCCCAGCGTCGCGCATTTTCGATAGCCGACCTGATCACGCTCCCACCGTCAGGACTGAATTTTGTGCGTTGCGGCGACGGCCAAGTCGGATCGCTTGCGACTGAAAAGTCCGGTTGTTCACCGGCTCAGAATCCGAGTCCTCCAGCGTTGCTTGTGCGAGGGCCTCGGATTGCCAGCGACAGCCTAATCGCGTTCCACCGTCGATCCTGGACCAACGACAAGCGAGCGCTTGGGATCTAATCCGTCGCTGCCCCCTTGGTCGGAGAATATTTGCCAGGTTGTCATTGGCAGGCATAGCTTCTTGCGTCACGGGCACTAAGCGCCATGACTGAAAAAGCCGAAATGTTGCGAGTCTCTTGAACATCGCTCACCTCCACTTCCGCTTTGCGCGGCAGGCCAGTGAGCGAAATGCGATCGGCTAAGCCCGGTCACCAACCCTCACGCGGCGATAGCCGGCGCGACTAGTCTCTATGTCTTGCGGCAGCGCAATTCCGATCAACGTCGGACTGGCGTTACCATAGGGAGTACTGCCCATGTGCTCTTCATCAGGGTTGAAGTGCTGGTCCTGAACGGAATGTTCGGCACAGCGATTGGCCAATACGCCTGAGCTCTACCTGTGTCAAGCACATTTACCTATCCTCAGGGGAGGATCAATGATATCCCCCATGGAGGATAGGAGACTCGAATGCCGGACCATCCCCATTCTGCGATTGCCCGACGTCTGAAACGTGCCAATGGTCACCTTGAAAAGATTATCGAGATGGTCGAGCAGGGTCGGGCATGCGCTCAAATCGCGCAACAACTGCAAGCCGTGGAGAGCGCAATTGAAAATGCCAAAAAAGCACTCATTCACGATCATATCAGTCACAGCCTGGAGCAAACCCTCAGGGCGTCCGGCTCGACGGGCCGAGCGGCGCTGCGGGACTTCAAACTGGTTGCCAAATATCTATGACCAGCGACGGTGTGCGATGTCCTATGCGAGTTGTCCAACAGCCGTCGTCAACGCGTCTGTTGAGATCGTTTGGGCGCTTCTCGCCGACCCAGTCGGATGGGGACATGTCTTTGATGTGCGCATCAACAACGTGGACCCTCCAGGTCCTGCCGTGGCCGGTCAAAAAATTGTGGGCGAGACCGGCCCTCGCTGTTTCACATCAAACTCGCGTTTTGGGTCATAGAGGCCGATGCAGAGCACTATCGTCTCGTGATGGATAAAATTGCCACTTGGCGTTGTGGTTCGCGAAGGTCTCAAGTGCACATCTCGATGCCGATTATTGTCGCGTCGACTATCATTGCGGTTTTTATTTTCCGAAAGGGTGGCGGGGTACGCTGACACGTACTCATGAGCCGTGAAATGAATACCGGTCCTGTCGACTCGCTATCCTGTCTCAAGCATGCAGCGGGGTTGGGCTGTGTAGGCCGAACGAATGACGACCATCGGCGGTAAGAAGGAGCAGGCCATGATCGATCCATCTCCCGAACTTCCGGATGACATGTCCATGGCTAACGTGGAGCTTCCGCCCAAAGTGCAACAGGCACTCGCCGCGGCTGGCCTAACGACGGTGGGAGATGTACGGGAAGCGCCGGATACGAAGATCTTGCGAATCCGAGGCCTTGGGAAGAGTTCACTCGCCCTTCTCCGCAAAACGCTGGGGCTGCCATCTTCACAAGGGGTTCGCTGCGATACTACCCCAACACAGGCAAAGAACGACGATCGAAAGGGCTGAGGCCGTGCTCACAATCGAGACTGCAGCCGTCTCAGCCATGATCGGCGTGCGATTGATCGCAAAAATGGACGGTGGCTCCCGCCGGACCGCTTCTGGTCAGATCACAAGCCTATCAAATTGATGCGCCGCACATAATTCGGGCAGTTCCATCGCCACTAGCGGTCGTTAGCATTGCTGATAGTATGGCTTTACGAATCCCTCAGGCAAAGTCGTCCACCATCAATGAATGAGTGGGTGCGGGTATGTGGGCATTTTGCGAGCGGTTGTCGGCGATCGTGACCGGGGTTGGCCTGTTTTTGCTTTGCAATCAACCATGCACATTCGCTCGCGGCAGTCTGGTTGGACACGACGATCCCTGGAATTCGGAACATCTGGAACGCCTGCCGCCCGAGGTTCAAAATGCTGTCATCCGTATGTGCGGACATCCACCGCACGCGGGTCATTACTTTGCGACCTATTTCGACAACTCGCACGTGATGAAGCTGCACTTCGAGCATCTGCACTGTGATGGGCAGGCAATATTTTGCAGGGGAGGTAGTTGTCTCCATCAAGAATATGTTTCTACCAGAGGTCACTATCGGCTCATGAAGAGCTACTACGGTCGCAATGACGACTGACTTAGACCGATAGCGTCGTCCATAGTTTGCCAGCAAATATTCATCAAACTGGAATGATCCCCCGTCGCCGGCATCTGTGGGGGCAAATTGGGTATTTCAGTTTATCTGCAGCTTCTGTTCGAGGCGGATGACGAGACTTTTTTGCACACCGTCACGGCGGCCCGGTCCAAGGAACTCCGTTGGCTGCTGGCATCGACAAAGCATTGGCAGACTGCCGAAGTCGCGTTTGCTTGCGGTTTCGACAGCATCGCGTCGTCCGCAATTTCGCGTGCGCCAAGAAAGCGATTAATTGTTGATCAGATGGCGATCTGCCGGCCGATCTCGACGACCTGATCGCTGGGCAGGCTGAAAAAATCACTGACATGAACCGCGTTGCGCTCCATCATGGCGAACAGGCTTTCTTGCCAGGCGGGCAACCCCATGCGGTCCTCGCGGCGAACCACCGTTTCGTGACCGACATAATAGGTCACGTCATCGAAATCGACCGAGCAGCCGAGCGACTTGCTGGCCAGCAGCAACTCCGGGATATGCGGACGCTCCATGAAGCCGTAGCGGGCTTCGGCGCGCCAGACATTCGGGGCAACTTCCCGCAGGGTAATCCGCTGGTTCGACGCGAGCCGGGGAATTGGTAGAATCTCGACACGCAAAATGAACAGGTGTTCGTGCAACGCGCGGTTATGTTTGACGTGCCAGACCATCACGGGCGGCGTATCGCGCTCGGTCCGGGTCAGGAAGACCGCGGTTCCGGGCACCCGCGGAATGCGGCCGGACTGGATCTTGGCCATGAAATCCGTGATCGGAATCAGGGATTCGTGCATCCGCGCCACCACCTCGGTGGCCCCGCGGTGCCAGACCCACATCACTCCGTAGACGGCCATCGCGAGCAGCAGCGGGACATAACCGCCTTCGGCCACCTTTGTGAGGTTGGCCAGGAAAAAGGCGCCATCGATGGTCAGAAAAAATGCTGCGACAGTTCCCGCGGCAACGAGATTCCAGCCCCAGATATCGCGCATGGCGATGAACAGCAGAGCCGACGTCATCAGCATGGTGAGCGAAACGGCGATGCCGTAAGCGGCCGCCAGGTTGTCCGATTTGCCGAAGCCGATCGTCAGGCCGATGGTGACGATCATGAGCAGGAAATTGACGACACCCACATAGATCTGGCCGTAGCCTTCCGACGAGGTTTGCTTGATCCGCAGCCGCGGCAGCCAGCCAAGCTGAATGGCCTGGCGCGTCATGGAGAAGGCGCCGGTAATGATCGATTGACTGGCGATGATCGTCGCCACGGTAGCGAGAACGATCAGCGGTACCAACAAAGATGGCGGGCAGAGACGATAGAAGATGTTGTCATCGGTCGGCGCTCCGTCGAGGACGAGCGCAGCCTGTCCGGCGTAATTCAGGATCAGGGCTGGAAATACGATGGCGAACCATGACAGTCGGATCGGTCTCCTGCCGAAATGACCCATGTCAGCGTAGAGCGCCTCCGCACCGGTGACGCAGAGAAAAACGCCACCGAGTACCAGGAATCCGGTCACGCCGTGGAAGAACAGAAAAGTCAGCCCGTATCGCGGGTCGAGCGCGGCGAATACGGACGGGTGTTGCAGGATGCCCGATATACCCATGAGCGCCATAGCGACGAACCATACCAGCATGATCGGCCCGAAAGCCTTCCCGATTCTTGCCGTGCCATTCGATTGAACCGCGAACAGGGTAAGCAAAATCGTCACCGCGGCTGGAACGATGTAGGGTTGCAGAGCTGGCGTCGCGATGTTCACGCCCTCCAGCGCCGACAGAACCGAGATCGCCGGGGTGATAGCGCCGTCGCCGTAGATCAACGCGGCACCGAACAAGCCGACCGCCACAATGACCGGCCGCTGTTGTTTTTTGACACCCAACAAAGACATCAGAGCCAGAATGCCACCTTCGCCGTCGTTGTCGATGCGCATGGCAAAGGACACGTATTTCACGGTGGTGATAATGAAGAGCGTCCAGAGGACGAGCGAAAGCAGCCCCAAAACGACGCTGGCATCCGGCGCCTTGCCCGCCATGTTGAGAATAGTCTTGAACGTATAGAGCGGGCTGGTGCCGATATCCCCGAAGACGATTCCCAGAGCCGCTAAACTCAAACCCGGCAGATTGGCCTGAGGAGGCCGTTCGGCCGCTTCACTGCTGTTTGACATGCCAAGTCCTGCTCAAATGAGTTGCGCCAGTTGAATGCGCTTTTGATTTCACCGGGGCGGCACTTTCTGGAAAATCACAATTCAGTATAAGTAGAAGCTGGTCGGTAAAGGAAATTAGTTTGACACAGGTGGGGTCGCCGCTCGACAACGTAGCGGGCGGAGTTGGGGTCGACTATTCGACCGGCGCGTCGCCCGTCGCACATTGGCGACAGTCGTGCGTTGTAATCAGCAGGCCAACCGCCGCCGCTCGCCATGAACAGAGCAGTTGTATCCGCAAGACGATTGGCTTCCGATTGCGCGCGCATCACCGAGTCAACCAAATAAGTCTGTTGTGCGTTGAGTACGGCAAGCTGACTAACCCGGCCTGCATTCAGCTGCTTCTGAACGATATTGAGGTTGGCTTTCGCGGTGTCCTCCGCACGCACAGCGGCCTTCACCACGCGCGTGATTGCAGAGCCCACAAGGTATCCGCGACGTTCTGGAATGCTGTGATAACGGTGATACGATACTGAGCTTCGGTCCGCTCTGGTCAAGGCGGATCGGGAACGGCTCCGATCGACCCTCGCCAGCGCGCGGCGCGAAAAGGACGCGCGAAGCGAGTTGAGTAGGCAGCACGGCAGCGCACCAAACTCGTCGGCAGAAAATTCAACGAGGAAGAGCGACGGGCAGCGCGAGGATCATGACGTAGGGGCGCGTGCGGACCTATCGCGTTATCCACTCTCGCCGCGATTATGAGTTGTTTGGCGGCGATTGCGCGCGCTGACGAGGTGTCGAAAATCGCGACGTCGCCCGCATGCCGATTGGCTGGGTGCAATTCTATACGACGCAAGTGGGCGAGTGCGAGACGGTAGCCATGCGATTTTGTCGGTGAAGACCGATCGCGGGGAGTTCATCCTGGACAACATGACGGACAAATCCGGCTGTGGTCGAAGACGCCGTATCTTTACGACAAACACCTGTCGCGGGCCGGCCCGAACGTCTGGGTGTGGCTTAGCGATTCGCGGTCGGAACCCCGCCCATCGACCTTGGCCGAGGACAGGTGACAGGGTAAGGGAAGTTAATGAGCCGGACGAATCGGCTCTGATTCCTCGTTGGTGCTTAGGAGCGCTCGTTTCAGGCGCTAGACTAATGTGCCCACGGAAGCCATGGCAACAGTCCGCTCTGTTCGCTGACCGGTTTGGCTGTTGCCGTCGCTACGTCGAATTTCTCCTCAGGCGCCGCGGGGCCCTGTCTGTTCCACCAGCCACCGCCCAAGGCGACGTACAGGGCAGCCGTGTCGGATAAGCGGCTTGCCTGCGCTTGAACCACCTGGATCAAGGCCTGCAGGTAGGTCTGCTGCGCGGTGAGCAGCAAAAGCACGTTGGCATCGCCGGTCTGCATGCGCTGGCGCGCGAGATCGAGGCTGATCTTGGCGGCGCGCTCGAAGTCCCGCGCCGCCTTGAGCGTGTCGGCCTCGTTTCGCAGAGCGTGCAGGCTGTCCGCCACGTTCTGCAGGGCCAAGACGACCGTGTTGCGATAGGTCCATGCCGCCTGCTCATAGGTGGCCTCCGCCGCGCGGCTCTGATGCAGCAATGTGAACCCATCGAAGATCGTGTGGACCGCATTTGCTCCCACAGACCAGGCTATGTTGGGAGGCGAAATCAGATTGGCAAGTTCCAAGCTGGTGTAGCCACGGTTCCCATTGATGGTGAAGTTTGGGAGCATATTGGCGATCGCCACGCCGACCAGCGCACTTGCTGAATGCAACTGCTCCTCGGCCGCGCGCACGTCGGGGCGTTGCTGAACCAGCGTTGACGGCAAGCTCACCGGCAGGTCGGTCGGCAGGCGGAACAACGCCAGCTTGAAAGTCTCCGCCGGTTCCTCGCTCGGGAAGCGGCCTGCGAGGGCCGTAAGCAGATCCCGCTGCACCGCGAGTTGCTGTCGCAGCGGGGGCAGCGTGGCCTTTACCTGCGCGAGAGCCGCCTCCTGGGCAGCTACGTCGCTTCGGTTGGCATAGCCCGTCGAGAGCTGGCGGCGCATGATCTCGAGCATCTTGGTGTTGAGATCGATGATCTGAAGCGTAGCATCGATCTGCGCACGCAGGGATGCCTCCTGGATGGCTGCTACGACCACGTTCGAGGTGAGGGTGAGGTAGGCGGCCTCCACCTGAAAACGTTGCGCATCGGCCAGCGCCTGCTGCGACTCGACGCTGCGTCGATTGAGCCCCCACACGTCCAATGCATATGAAACGGCCACCTGGGCGGTGAAGACATTAAAAGGATTGATGGGATTCCCGTCCGGTCCGATCGGCGGCGAACCGAGAGGATTGTTCGGCGCCTGCTGGCGGGTCGGGTTGAAGCTGGCCTGGACGGTTGGGAAATATTTTCCTTGCTGTGCGTAGACCAGTTCCCTCGCGGAGCGGAGAGCGGCAAGTTGCGACTGCAGGTTGGGGTTGGCTTGCAGTGATTTCTCGACCAGTGAATTGAGCGCCGGCGACCGAAACAGCTGCCACCATTTGTCGGAGACGTCCCTATCTGTGGAAAAGCGCTGTGCCTGCCCCTGGCGGGCGTCAGTCGAGCTGGTTCGACTGGGCAATGGCGCCTTGCTGTAACGGTCAACGTCAGGAGCAGCCGGCACCTTGAAATCCGGCCCCACTGCGCAGCCCGCAAGCAGCACCGTGGCCGCCAGCGCGGCGGTAGCAGGAGAAAAATACCGGACGGGTCTGTTCGACATATGACTGATTGACCGTCCTGATCGCCTTGGCGCGCGGGGCCATCGCCGGCCAATCATTTCAGGTTAGCTGCCGCTTCGCTATGATCCCCTTGCCACAACTGGCAAAGATCGGCTGCGGGGGAAAGTGTGATTTATCACAGTAGACCGGTGGGGTGGCCCAGGGCCATTGTCCCGCGATTCTACGATTCAGGACATGATCCGTCCCTATGGCTCCCATCGGTAAAAATGGTCGAATCCGCGCAGCTCTTGCGGCTGCGGGCCTCGCTGGGGCGGCTTCTGCCTATCTGATCTGGCATGGTGACCGCATTGGTTTTGGCTTGGGGGCAACCAGCGCGAACGCCGAGCGGGCGAGCGTGGAGCAATCCCGCGATCCGCTGACCGTTGACTTGTCGGAATCACAGCTTTCCTGGGTCAAAGTCGAGCCAGTGGGCGAGCTGGCATTTCCGATTGAGAAACAAGCGGTCGGAACGATACAGTTCAACGGCGAGGTGTCCACCGATGTCTTCACACCCTATCCGGGCCGAATCATCGGCGCGTTCGCGAGAATCGGGGACGATGTCAGGCGGGGTGACACCCTGTTCACAATCGACAGCCCGGATCTTCTGCAGGCCGAATCGACGCTGATCTCCGCGGCGGGAGTGCTGCAATTCACGACCCGCAACCTGGCGCGTCTGAA
Organism: Nitrobacter sp. JJSN; assembly: GCF_051912485.1. Lineage (GTDB taxonomy): Bacteria > Pseudomonadota > Alphaproteobacteria > Rhizobiales > Xanthobacteraceae > Nitrobacter. The sequence goes on from NZ_CP196822.1 coordinate 1,046,720, forward strand.
GGAGCTCTATACGACGCGGGCGATCTCGCAGAAGGACCTCGATCAAGTCACCTCTGATCAGCAAGCGGCCGAGGGCGCATTGAGAGCGGCGCGCAACTCCGTGCGCCTGTTCGGTAAAAACGATGCGGAAATCGATCGTATCGTTTCCCAGCGTGTGGCCGAATCGGTCCTGGTTGTGCCGAGCCCGATCAGCGGCCGGATAACGGCGCGCAATGCGGCGCCCGGGCTGTATGTCCAGCCCGGAGGTGCGCCAGCGCCATTCACGGTCGCCGATATCGAATCCATGTGGATGCTGGCCAATGTGACCGAAGCCGACATTCCCGCGTTTCGCGTCGGCCAAGAGGTCGATGTTCGCGTGAGCGCTTTTCCCGGCCGCAAGTTCTACGGGAAGATCACGCGGATCGGCGAGATCGTCGATCCGACCACGCGTCGGGTGCTGGTTCGCTCCGAAGTTGCGAACCAGCAACACGAATTGAAGTCGGGCATGTTTGCGACCTTCGTCTTCAACACCGGCGATCCGGTTACATCTCCCGCGGTGCCGCTCGACGGCGTCGTGCGTGAGGGGGACGGCACCATGACTATCTGGGTCACTGCAGATCGACGTCGTTTCAAGAGACGGACCGTCCGGGTCGGCCTGCAGCGTGGGGGATATCGTCAAATCCTTGAAGGTGTTGTCACGGGTGAGTTGGTCGCCACCGAAGGGGCGTTGTTTCTCAGCAATGCGCTCGCGATGGCATCACGGTCATAAGCTTGCGCTACAGGCAAGATTGAGAGGAAGCTCGTGCTGAAAGGCCTGCTCGCTTTTGGATTGGCCCGCCGTCCGATCGTTCTCTTAGGTCTGCTGGTCTTTATAGGTGCCGGATTCTTTGCTTATTCCAAGCTGAATATCGAGGCCTACCCCAATCCGGCGCCTGTGATTCTCGAGATCACGTCACAGGCCCCCGGCCTCTCCGCCGAGGAGATGGAGCGCTACTACACGATTCCGATGGAGGTCGGTCTCGCCGCCACACCCGGCGTCAACGTCATTCGCTCGAACTCGTTCTACGGTCTGTCGTTTGTCCGCGTCGTTTTCAATTACGGCGTTGACTACTATTTTGCGCTGACCCAAGCCGCCCTCAACCTGCAGCAACGCGTCAGCCTGCCGAACAACGTGCAACCGACAATTCAGGGCGGGAGCCTGGTGGGCGAGATCTTCCGCTACCAGGTCGTCGGTCCTCCGAATTTCGGATTGACCAACTTGCGGACACTTCAGGACTGGGTCTTGGAGCGGCGGCTGCTGACGGTTCCCGGCGTTGTCCAGGTCAATACCTGGGGAGGCACAACCAAGGAATTCCAGGTCGAGGCCGATCTGAACAAGCTCGATGCCTATAACGTCACGCTGTCCCAACTCATCAGCGCAATCGGGAATGCCAACGTCAACGTAGGAGGACGCACGATCAATGTCGGCCAGCAGTCCGTGAATATTCGCGGCGTGGGTCTCCTCGACAGCGGCGGCGAGAAAGATTTCACGCAGGGCTATCGCGTCGGCGACATCGAGAACATTGTCCTGGCGCAATCGAACGGCACGCCGGTGCAGGTGAAGCATGTCGCGAAGGTGTCCGTCGGTTATCTGCCGCGACTCGGCAAGGCGGGCCGCGACAAAGAGGATGACATCGTCGCCTCGATCGTGGTCATGAACCGGACCCTACACACCAACGACGTGCTGCCGCGCGTCGAAGCGGAAATCGAAAAAATCAACAGCGACGGCACGCTGCCTCCCGGAGTCAAGCTTGTGCCTTACTATGATCGCGGGGCGCTGATATTGGTCACCACGCGTACCGTCCGGCACAATTTGATTTTCGGCTGCCTGCTGGTGTTTTTCATCCAGTGGATTTTTCTCGGCAATCTGCGAAGCGCCATTATCGTCGGCGTCAATATTCCATTTGCGTTGTTTTTCAGCATAATCATCCTTGTGCTGCGCGGGGAGGATGCCAATCTTTTGTCCATCGGCGCGGTCGACTTCGGCATTATTGTCGACTCCGCGGTCATTCTCGTCGAAAACATCTTTCGGAATTTCCAGGCCAGACCCGAGGAACGGGAGCTGCTCCTGCGTCAGCTTGCTGAGGGGCGGTTCGGTGCCGATCCGACTCGCGCTGGCGATGGCACGGGAACATGGACCGACCGCCTGCGCACAATTCTGGCCAGTGCCCTGCAGGTCGACAGGGCGGTCCTTTTCTCCGCTCTGATCACGGTGGCGGCTTTTGTGCCGCTGTTCACCATGCAGGGCGTCGAGGGCCAGATCTTCAGCCCAATGGCGAAGACCTACGGTTATGCGCTGGTCGGGGCGTTGATCGCCACCTTTACCATCACGCCGGTTCTGACATCTTATCTGCTCCCCGAGCATGTGGAGGAAGTCGAAACGATCGTTGTCCGGGTGCTGCGCAGGATTTACACGCCCGTGCTGCGCTGGTCATTGGCGCATCGCAAGATCATGGTCGCGGTCGGCCTTGGGTTTCTTGTTTTCGTTGGGCTGCTGATTCCCCGGCTCGGCACCGAGTTTCTGCCGCACCTCGAGGAGGGGAATCTCTGGATCCGTGCTACGATGCCGCCGACGATCTCGCTCGAAGCCGGCATGCCGATCGCAAACAGAATGCGGGAGATCCTGCTCAGCCATCCGGAAGTGACGACCGTGGTGACGCAGCATGGGCGACCAGATGACGGCAGCGATGCGGCCGGATTCAACAACCTGGAGATTTTCGCGCCGCTCAAGCCATTCGAGCAGTGGCCCAAAGGCGAGACGAAGGAAGATCTGATCAAGCGGGTTCAAGCCGAGTTTATCAATGAATTCCCCGGAATCGAGCTCAACTTTTCGCAGTATATTCAGGATAACATTGAAGAGCAGCTTTCGGGTGTCAAGGGCGCCAATTCCATCAAGATCATCGGCCGAGATCTGGCGACCCTGGAGCAGCTTGCGGGCCAGGTCATGCAGGAGATGAGTCAGATCAAGGGTGTGGCCGATCTTGGTATCTTTCATGTGCTTGGTCAGCCCAACCTGAACATCAAGATCGATCGGGAGAGAACGGCCCGCTATGGGCTCAATGCCGGCGACGTCAACAATGCCATTCAGGCGGCATTGGGCGGTGCTGTCGCGACGACGCTTCTCGAAGCCGAACGTCAATTCAATGTCACTGTGCGGCTCGCGCCCGAATACCGTGACGACATCGACAAGGTGCGAAACATCAAGGTTGGTTTTCAGACCGGCAACGGCACGAATGCTTACATACCCTTGAGCGAGCTCGCCGATATTTCGCTCGATACCGGCGCAAGCTACATCTGGCATGAGCGCAACGAGCGTTTCATTCCGGTCAAGTTCAGCGTGCGCGACCGCGATCTTGGCAGCACGGTCGAGGAAGCCCAGCAGCGGATTGCAGAGAAGATCAAGCTCCCGAACGGTTATCGTATCGCATGGGCCGGTGAGTTCGATTCGTTGCAGCAGGCAAAGGCGCGGCTTGCGATCATCGTGCCGGTCAGTCTCGGCATCATCCTTCTGTTGCTCTATGGCCTGTTCAATTCCCTGCGTGACAGCCTCATGGCACTGGCCGGGATTCCGTTCGCGGCTGGCGGCGGAATCCTGGCGCTCTATTTCTTCAACCTGGATTTCAGCATCTCCGCGGCGGTAGGATTCATTTCGCTCTTCGGCGTATCGGTCATGAACGGCATCCTGATCACGACCTATTACAATGAGGTGCGAGCCAGCGGCCAAGGAACGATTGATGCCATGTTCCATGCGGCCGAGCAGCGCATGCGTCCCATGTTGATGACGGCGCTTTCGGCCTGCATCGGCCTTTTGCCGGCGGCGGTCTCGACCGGTATCGGTAGCCAAGTGCAGCGCCCGCTCGCTGCCGTGGTCGTCGGCGGTATGTTCATCGGGCCCATCATCTTGCTTGTCGTTGTGCCGGCGCTACAGACCCTGCTCACGGGCAGGGAAGGTCCGCCAGCACCAGCCGCAGAGGCACCCGAGGAATAAGATGCCATATGGTTGGAGGTGTCATCGACCGGATCGGCCTGGGGTGAGGGGGAGCCGCTCGAGGTTTGGCTGCTGTCCTTTGACAACTGCGCTGCTCAGCGCCCTGATGATGCAGATGAGCATGGCACAGGGAGTCGCTCCCGCTCCGAGCAGTGGCGCGAGCGCGGAGCCAGTAGACACCAATATATCGGTCCAGTCTAATCGCGCGCCTAAGAGATCCGACAAGATCGGCGATGTGAAAACGATTGGCACGCATCAGGTGCAGCAGAAGTCATTACCCCGCACAGAGACCAAGGACACGGCACGTGCGATTGGCATGCCGAGGGCGGCAACCGCTGTCGGCGGCCCCAGCACTGTTCGCCCCGGTAGCGCAACCACAATCACCGGAACGGGCATGACTCGCCCCGGATCCGGTCCCGGCATGGTGCGAGGTTCCGTGAAAAGCCCCGGGACCATCGGCGGAAGCAGCTTTCGGCGCTAGGCGCTTGATCTGATAAAAAATGCTCACGTGGTGCCGCCTGCCGCGTATTGTCTGGCGGCGCCCGGGAACCTACGTTATTATCCCAGAGATAATTCTGGTTTGAGGTGTCGGCCCAAGAGGGTGGCGCCATGCCAAGAGTTCTATCGTCGGGTCCTGAGATTTCAGCTCGCCTGCGAATCGCGGCTATGCTGATGCGTGCGGTGTTCATCGGTATCTTAGTGGTGATCACGGCGCGTGTCAGCTTGCCGCAGAGTGAGCGGATCTGGAGCGTGTACGAGACACCGGGCGACCTCGTACGGTTGGCGCTGGGCGTGGTTTTTGGCGCCTGGATCGTGTACCACGTGTTCGTGGCCCCCAAGGATGCGGAAGCATACCGGATGTGGCTTTACATCAGCCTCGTCGCCGTGCCGTTCGCCTTGATTTGTCTGATCGCGGTTTGGTGATCCCGTCCAACTCAATTAGGGGTCGATCAAACGTCCGGCTGCGGCCTTGGTGACGGCCTCTGTACGAGTCGCGGCCCCGAGCTTGACCCGGGCGTTGTCGATGTGGAAATCGACCGTTCGCTTGGTCAGGCTGAGAATTTGCGCAACCTCTGCCGAAGTCTTACCCCGCGCGGCCCAGGTCAGGCATTCCACTTCCCTCTCATTGAGCGCAATGAGCTTCGGCCATAACTCCGTGCGCGCGACACCCGCAAGCCGTGCCGTAATGATGGTGGCCAGTCGCTCAAAATCGATGGGCTTGGTGACGTAGTCGTCGGCGCCGAGACGCCGGCCTTTGAGTTCGCTGTCCCGGTCGGTGAGCGCGGTTAGAAAGACAAAGGGCATTTTTGAAAACCGCGGTGCAAGGTCGATCAGGCGTTCGAGCAGTTCGAAGCCCGACATCATCGGCATGCTGATGTCCGACAGCACGAGGTCGGGCATGTCCCTGAGGATGGCGGCGAGCCCCTCGTGGCCGTCGTGGGCGAGGCTGGCCTCGTAACCAAGGTCGACCAGCTCTTCGGCGATCAAAGCCGCAGTTTCCCGGTCATCTTCGATGCACAGAATTCGTTTGCGTGTTTCAAACATCGAATTGAAGCTCTCAAACGCCGAGGCGTGCCGTGCAAAGGGCCTGGTCCTGCCGAAAACCCAATTTTCCAAACCTGTTATAATAGGTTCCTTCGGTTTGTGTCGTCAATCAACCCTGCAGGTCGGCCGATGTGGCAGCCACGTTCAGTTCGATTTCAGCTCGCGTCGGTGTTCGTATTTTTCTTCGCGCTCGCCGCGGCGCTCGGGCTGTTCAGCATCTCGCAGCTGAGCAATTTCAACAGGCTGTCTGCCGACGTCGCGGAGGTGTGGCTGCCGACAACCCGCGCTCTTGGCGACCTCAACAACTTCACGTCCGACTTCCGGGCAATTGAGGGGGCCCATCTTCTGTCATTGGAGTTATCCGAGGTCGCCGATACCGAAAAGGAAATGGAGGAACTGGACCGATTGATTGCGCAAGCGGAGCGCAATTTCGAGCGGATCCGGCACGATGCGACTGAAGACGAGCTCTATGTCAAGTTCAAGGAAAGATGGAACGAGTATCGGACGATCGTCAATAAGATGCTGGCGCTGTCGCGAAGCAATCGCAAAGCCGAGGCCATCGCAATCCATAAGGACAGTTCGCATGCTGTCTATAACGCCGTTAATGATTCGCTGGGCCAGCTTACCGATCGTGGGGTCGCCAACTCGCAGGCGGCGAGCGATCGTCTAGCCGTGGCCTACCGGCGCGCCTTCTGGCTGATCGTGCTTGCGATCGTCGTTGCTGGCATGATGGTTGCCGGCGGCCTCTATTACATCAGCCGCGTCATTTCGGCGCCGCTCCTGCAGCTCGCCGATCGCATGCATCGCCTTGTAGCGAGCGACACCAATATCGATATCCAGGGCACCGAGCGACGCGATGAGATCGGCGAGATGGCGCGGGCCACCGTGGTATTCCGCCACAATGCCATGGAACTGATGTACAGCCAACGTGTGCTCGCGCAGCAAGCATCCATGCTCAAAGAGCAATTGGAGCAGGAGCAGCGTCTGGCTCGGTTGCAGCGCAATTTCGTCTCGATGGCATCGCATGAGTTTCGTACGCCGTTGACCCATATCGATGGGCACGCGCGGCGCTTGCTCAAGATGAAGGACCGTCTACATCCCGACGAGGTTAGCGAACGTGCCGGCAAGGTTCGCGGCTCGGTGTTGCGGTTGACGCATTTGATCGACAATCTGCTCAATTCTTCGCGGCTGATTGACGGTGGGACCGCGCTCGACCTTCACCTGAGCAATATCGACCTGGCAGCTCTACTCCGCGAGGTATGTCAGCTGCATCGCGAGATCACGCCGGGATCATCGATCGTGGAGCGGTTTGGACCCGCGCCCTTACGTATGGTTGGCGATCCCAAGCTGCTATTTCAGCTGTTCAGCAACCTGCTGTCCAATGCGGTCAAATACTCGCCAGGTGGCGGTATCATTGAGATCAGCGCGGAAACGATCTCGGAGCAGATCGGGGTCTCCATTGCCGATTATGGAATAGGCATTCCTGCGAGCGATCTCGATCATGTGTTTGAGCGTTATCATCGCGGCAGCAATGTATCCGGAATCGTGGGAACCGGCGTGGGCCTTTACCTCGTCAAGATGGTGGCCGATTTGCATAATGGCGAAGTCGGCGTGCAAAGCAAAGAAGGCGAAGGGTCGCGCTTCACAATATCGCTACCGATCAGGGGCCGATTGAACGCTGATGCAGCTTCGCCGGCAGCCGCAACGTTCCCGTAACAGGCGTGACGTGTCGACCCAGGGCTTCGCGCTGGGAGAAGCCTACCAGTTCGACTGGAGCCATGAGGTTGTCCTGCTGCATGGCGTGACGGTGATCGTGAAGGTCGCTCATGTCCGGCTCAGTCATAGCCGGCTGCTGTTCGCTCGTGCCTATCCGCGCGAGACGCAGGAGATGGTGTTCGACGCCCACGACCGGGCGTTTGCTCTGTTCAAGGGTACCTGCGGCCGCGGCATCTACGGCGGGAGGAGTGATGCAGGGTTTCGTTCAGGGGGCGGATCGCCAGCACACGACGCTGTTGCCGGAGTGCCTTGATGATTGGGTCGGCGAGAGCAATTCTATTCGTGCGGTCGATGTGTTCGTGGATGCGCTGGAACTCCGCGACCTCGGATTCGATGGCGTCGATCCTGCCGCGACCGGCCGACCGGCGTACCATCCTTCACCAATGCTCAAGCTCTACATTTACGGCTATCTCAACCGGGTCCAATCGAGCCGGCGGCTGGAACGCGAGGCCGGCCGCAATCTCGAGGTGATGTGGCTGACCGGACGGCTCGCGCCGGACCACAAAACCATCGCCGACTTCCGCAAGGACAATGGTCCCGCGATCAGGAAAGTTTGCGCGCGATTTGTCGAGTTGTGCCGCAAGATTGGCGTGCTGGCGAAGGTCAGTGTTGCCATCGACGGCAGCAAGTTCAAGGCCGTGAACAGTCGCGACAACAACTTCACGCAGGGCAAGATCCAGCGTCGCCAGAAGCAGATCGAAGAGAGCGTGGCGCATGAGCCAACTCGATACCGTTGACCGCCGGATCGCGGCAGGAGAAGAGCCTTCGGAAACGGTGCTGCTGATCAAGACGCGGCTTAAGGAAAAGCTGGCGAGGCTCGAAGAAGAAGTGAAACGGCTGGCCGCGATTGAAAAGGCATTGCTCGCCTCGCCCGACAAGCAGATATCGTTGACCGATCCCGATTGCCGCTCGATGGCCACGAGCGGGCGCGGCTCTGGCATGGTCGCCTACAACGTACAAAGTGCGGTCGACACCACGAACCATCTGATTGTCGCGCACGAGGTCACCAACGTCGGCACCGATAGATCGCAACTGGCGAGGATGGCGCAGGCGGCGAAAGCCGCCGTCGTTGCGGATCGGGGCTATTTTAAAGGTGAGGAAATCCTGGCATGCGAACAGGCCGGGGTCGCGGTCACGCTGCCCAAGCCGCAAACCCAGGGAGCCAAGTCGGCAGGCCGTTTTGGTAAACCTGATTTTGTTTATTTGGCCGACGACGATGTCTACCGCTGCCCGGCCGGCGAGAAGCTGGCGCACCACTTCACCGCTGATGAAGATGGCCAGAAAATGCGGATTTACTTGACGAAGGCGTGCTGCAGCTGCCCGTTCAAGGATCGGTGTACAAGGTCCAACGAGCGCCGCATCAAACGCTGGGAACACGAACACGTCGTCGAGGCCGCGCAGACACGGCTCAATCAGAACCCGCAAGCCATGCGTGTGCGCCGCGAAACCGTCGAGCATCCGTTCGCCACACTGAAGATGCGGATGGGTGCGACGCACAATCTAATGAAGCGGTTTCCCAATGTCGCAACCGAAATGGCGCTGAACGTACTCAGCTACAATCTCACGCGTGTGCTGAACATCGTCGGTGTCAAGCCGTTGCTGGCAGCCATGCGAGCGTGACGCGCGGGCAGTGGATACAATGTCGATGCTGATGGCCGTTCCACCTTGCACCCAGGTGCATGGAGGTTGAAGCGAGACGCGGAACAGCAAAAATACTCTGAATCGCCGCGTTGGTGTCAGTCACTGTTGGTCGATAGCAGTTTGGGAATGCGGAACCGCGTTTTTACACAGCCTGGACCCAACGCGGACATCAGCCCGAAGCAAACTATTCCCGTCTATAGATGCTGCTGGTCGGACGTTAGGCGGGAATAATGCTAGATTCATCCACCCATCTTGGGCGGTGTAGGAGAGCGGCACAGGTTCAAAGTAGCAGAGGCGATTTTTGCATTTTCTAATCGAGCGGTTCACCGTTTTTGGCTTCGAGTTTCAATACTGGATGCCAATCTGCGCTGCCTTTGTCGCGGTTGCATTTGCCTTTAGCTGGCTGCACCCAAGCGATTGACTCCTCACCTTTGACGGCTGGAGTTTCGAAGGATTTTGTTTTCTGTGGTTTCGCGCACTGGATAACGTCAAGCAGTCAAGATGAAATGCCAACCTCCCTGGCTTTGGCTCCTCTGTGGATGCTAAGCCGATCTTCGGTCTGAACGGAGACAGTGTCAGTGGTCAACGCAGTTTCTGAGCCAACCTCGCGTGTGAGGCCGATTGCATTTTGGACATTGGCAGTAGGATCAATTGGCGTTGTTTACGGTGATATTGGCACCAGCCCGCTTTATGCCCTTAAGGAAAGCCTGAGCGCGGCATCTGCGGGGCATGCATTAACGGTGGATATGGTGGTTGGCGTCATGTCCCTCATGCTGTGGGCACTGACCATCATAGTCACGTTCAAATACGTTCTGCTCATTATGCGGGCAGATAACCACGGTGAAGGTGGCACACTCACCTTGATGGCCCTATTGCAGCGGGCGATGGGGCACAATTTTTTCATTCTCTCTTTGATGGGCATGGCAGGTGCTGCGCTATTCTATGGCGACGCAATAATTACTCCCGCTATTTCAGTTTTGTCCGCCGTGGAAGGACTCAAACTCGTCGCTCCGACTTTCGACCCGTTTATCCTTCCACTGAGCTTGGTAATCCTAATTGGCCTGTTTGTCGTTCAGAACTGGGGAACAGCTGCTGTTGCGGCTTGGTTTGGTCCGATCATGATGATCTGGTTCATCGTCATTGCCATTGGTGGCCTAATTAATCTCTTTGACGACATCCATATCCTCGCCGCCATCAATCCGATTTACGGTATCAAATTTCTAGCAGTCTGCTGAAAAACCGCTCGCGCGTGCGAGAGTTTGCTGATTCGATTTTCATCGTGAATCGGTGGAGGTTGGGATGCGCGGAGCCTTTGTGGATCAGGGCGGGTTGTTTTCGTACATCTCGCCGGAGGCGCGGGTGCCGCCGAACCATCCGCTGAGGAAGATCCGGGCGCTGGTCCGTGATGTGCTGGGCGAGTTGAACCGTAGCTTTGCCAGGCTCTATTCAAGTGAAGGGCGCCCCTCGATCGCGCCGGAGCAATTGCTCAGCGCGCTACTTCTGCAGGTGCTCTACGGCATTCGCTCGGAGCGCCAATTGATGGAGCAGTTGGACTACAATCTATTGTATCGCTGGTTCGTGGGGCTGTCGCCGGACCATCCGGTCTGGAACCCGACCAGCTTCACGAAGAACCGCGAGCGGCTGCAGAACGGCGATGTGTTCACGAAGTTCATGACCAGGCTTTTGAAACACCCTCAGGTCGAGCCGCTGCTCTCGGACGAGCACTTCTCGGTGGACGGCACGTTGATCGAGGCCTGGGCGTCACAGAAGAGCTTTCGTCCCAAGGATGGCCGCGATGGCGACGACGGCACGAACTTCCACGGTCAGACGCGCAAGAACGACACCCATGTCAGCACGAGCGATCCCGACAGCCGGCTCTACCGCAAGGCGGCCGGACGCGAGGCCAGGCTCTGCTACATGGGCCACGTCACCATGGAGAACCGGCATGGGCTGGCCGTGGCCGGCATCGTCACGCACGCGAGCGGCACCGCCGAGCGCCGCGCCGCGGAGATAATGCTCGAGGCCGAAGGCAGGAAAGCGGGTCGCCGCATTACCGCCGGTGCGGACAAGGCTTATGACACGGCCGATCATGTGGCCAATCTTCGCGCCATCGACGTCACACCGCATGTGACGCAGAACAATGGCATGGGCAAGACCGGCAGGCGCCGCCGGAGCGCTATCGACGCACGGACCACGCGCCATCAGGGCTATGGCATGTCGCAGACGCGCCGGGCGATGATCGAATGCATCTTCGGCTGGGGCAAGCAGCACGGCACGATGCGCAGGACCAAACATCGTGGCATTTGCCGCGTTGCCGCCGACTTCATGCTCAACTTGATCGCCTATAACCTGATCCGCGTTCCCAAACTGGTCACGGCATAACCGCGTCGTCGCCAGGACGACAACGACTGCAACGCGCCGCCGAATACACATCATCGCGATGAGGCGTTCCGAGGATCATCGAAGCGGTCAATTTTGGCTTTTTCAGCAAACTGCTAGTCAATCACGGTCATGCCGGGCTTCTCGCGCTGGGCGCGGTATTTCTTACCGTGACCGGGGCCGAAGCGCTGTATGCGGATATGGGGCACTTCGGCAGGAAACCGATCCAGACGGCATGGCTGATCGTAGTTTTCCCGGCGTTGACGCTCAATTATCTTGGGCAAGGTGCATTGCTACTCTCGCACCCGGAGAAACTCGAGAATCCGTTTTTCCTGCTTTATCCAGACTGGGCATTGTTACCAATGGTGGTGTTGGCAACAGTCGCTACAATCATTGCCAGCCAAGCTGTGATTTCAGGAGCGTTCTCGCTTACACAGCAGGCCATCCAACTTGGACTACTGCCCCGCATGGAGATTCGGCGAATGTCGGAGACCGAGAAGGGTCAAATCTACATCCCTCGTGTAAACTGGTTGTTGTTGGTCCTGGTTCTCTATCTCGTGTTTGCATTCAGGTCGTCGAGCGCGCTGGCTTCTGCTTACGGCATAGCAGTCACTGGCACGATGGTGATCACCAGCATCATGGCATTCTTCGTGATGTGGAAATGCTGGCAATGGTCCCCCGGCACAGCGGCTGTCGTAATCGCACCGTTTATTGTAGTGGACACAATTTTCTTGATGGCAAACTTGCTGAAGGTCGTTGAGGGCGGCTGGATACCGCTGGCCATCGGCGCAGGTCTCATGACCCTTATGCTGACGTGGCGACGGGGTACGCAAATCCTTCGCGATAGAACGAGGAGGGATGAAGTTCCGCTCGGCGACATTATTCAAACGCTTTCAAGTTCATCGTCAATACACCGCGTATCCGGGACGGCGGTATTTCTGACGGGTCATCCGGATTCCACTCCCACTTCCCTCCTTCACAATCTGAAGCACAATAAAGTTCTGCATGAACACAACGTAATTCTGAACGTCATCACTGAAGATATGCCGCGTGTCGCCGCAGCTGATCGTACCTCATTGGAAGCACTTTCGGATCGCTTCACCCGTATCACGCTGCGGTTCGGTTACATGGAAAGTCCAAATGTACCAAAAGCGTTAGTGGCTTGTCGCCCGCTAGGGCTTAAGTTCGACGTTATGAACACGTCGTTCTTTTTGTCGCGAAGGTCGCTTCGACCGGCTCCGCATTCCAAAATGCCGCACTGGCAAGATAAGCTATTCATCAATCTTGCTCGCTCTGCCGTCGATGCGAGTCGTTACTTCAGTATTCCATCGGGTCGTGCCGTCGAAGTCGGAACTCAGATTACGATCTGAAAATCATCAAACCTCCAAGGCGCTATGCGTTGCGGGGCCAGTTGCCGTTAGCCGCGCCAACGAGGCCTACTGTCCGTCGTCAGATAATTTGAGACAGATGGCGGGCTGATTTAGTGGAGGCTCTGGCCCATCTTGTTTGTCATTTTAGGCTGCAGCTTTGCGATGTAGCAAGCGCCGCTGTTCGATCGTCTTTCGCTTGATCAACACCGACCTTGCGCCGATACGTTGTGAACGTCCGCGATGCTGGAGATGAGCGCGGATGTGTTGGTGTATATTCCACCCAGGTGAACCAACCTCTAGAAAACTCCAGGCAATAGCCGGTAGCGAACGCGCGCCGCGAAATCGCGATACCGTTGATCCTGACATAAGATGCGCTCTTCACGCAAAATTCGGACAATTTGGATTGCGAGCCCGATTGCATAGAGGAACGCGTTTAATAGGGACGGCATCGCCAGTAGCAACCCGACATGTGTGATGGTGTATCCGGCATAAATTGGATGACGAATGAAGCGATAAGGTCCGCTCACCTTCACGCCTCGATTTGCCGCGACTAGTCCAAAACTGAAACCCAGTATTAGTTTTCCCGAAACCTGAAGAAACATCCCGGAGACGATGATTGCAAGGCATACAGCGGGTGCGATCAATGGGTTTGCAAGCGCGGGTCCGATGAGCAGGGGTGCGCTCATTCCCGCCAGGCCGATTAGCCAATCTGATGGCCTGTCTGACATTGTCGTTGAAGGGCGGCGCATCATAACAAGGAGAAACGGAACCGTTTCAGAGATGAAAAGCAATGCCTTAATGAGGTCGGGCGAGGCTGCAAACCTAAGCAGCACGTTATATACAAAATGACCATATAACGCTGCCATAATGATGCGCTCGGTCAAATCAAGCATGATCGCTTTTTTCGACAGAACTGATGGAGCGTCAGTGTTAGCCGGGACGCGGCGCAATGATTGCTGGGACGCGTATTGGTTGACCGGGTGGATCGTCATTGAGTACCTGCGGCCAGTCTGTATCGCAGCACACCCGACTAGGTACGCCGTTTGAAGTACCTTGGACCAATGCTTCTAACGTGCAGTTAATGGCCCATTTAGGTAATAAGACCGTGCGGCTCTCGCCAAGATTCTTCGTCTGCCTAAAGAGTAGCAGCCACGACGTTGCAACCGGAGTAGGGCCGATTGGTCATAGCGTTGCATGGTGTGTTGGCGCCGGGAGTTGCTGACCAAGGCTTGATCCACGGCACCGCGCTGGCTCCCAGTTCGGCAACAATGCGCGCCGACACTTCCGGGTAAATGTCGCGTTTCATTGGGGGTATCCGATGGCTGTAGGTGATGCGACCAGGAAGGTCGAGGTGCCTACAGCCGCGTCGGGGCCTCACGTAGCGCCCGTCAAAATCACCCTCCGGGGGTGCATGGACAAGGCTCCTGTCTCTCTCGCGTGCAGAGCCGACTGAGCCGCGCTCCGTTTCCGCCTGCCGCACTGTCGTTCCACGAAAGCGTGAAGCCGACAGAACCATCGGGGACAACGTCGCGGCTGCGTCCGGTCTTCTTCGCGCGCAATTCGGAGAGCTTGATCGATTGCGACGGATGAAGCCCATAACTGGATGCAAAATCGATCAGACTTCCGAGGTGAGTGAGATGCCGATTGATCGTTGCTGGTTCTGCGCCGCGCTCGTTTTCCGGACGACTACGTCCGGCGGCAATTAGTTTGGCGATGGGTTTGGCCCGGTCCTTCGCAGACTTGCCATAGCTTTTTGGCAGTTCGAGTAGCACGTCGCGGAAGGTGGCAAAGTCCCGTTGCGTCAAGCGGGCGAACTCATCGTGCCCAACAACCCGAGCCAGCAGCCGCGCAGACTGGCGCATTTGGCGCGCGGTCTTTGCGGTCCACTCTTGTGACTTTTCACGGATAGCGGCGAGCTTGTTGGCGAGCCCCGTGATGGTAGCCGGGGCCGCGGCGATGCCGGTCGCCGAGGACATTGGTACCGGTACGGCAGCGGAGATCGGCGCGGCTTGTGGGACTGCCTCGGCAGTCCGCGGGGCCACGGGTCCAGGGCGTGCGTCAGCAAGCGCGCAGGATTCTGAGCTGACAACGGCGATATCCTCCGCCAGCGTCGAGGACCAGCGCGGCGCGGTGTTGAGGCAGGCGGCGGCCATGCCACGGTAGAATGCGGTCTCCGTTTGCGCGAGGACTACGGCGCTCGGGGCGACCCCAGATGCATGCTCCGCTAGGAGCTTTCGGAGCTTGTCGAGGCGGGGCGGCACCAGACCGTTCGCACGCAGGACTGCCAAGGTCATCTCGACTTGAGCGGCGTCGGCCGGCGGCACCCGGCACTCCTGCAGGAGACTGTCGTCCGGACCGGACAATTCGGCAGCACGGCCGCGCTCGGCAAGCAGATGGTAGACAGCGCCGACGATCCGGTCGGCTCGCTCGCCGCTCATCGGCTCGGGGTGTGGCCGGGCGCGGTCGGCGATGACGTGGAGTTCGAGTTTTTGTGCGTGGCGCTTCGCCACGCTGACGAGGATCGCTTTGACCTCGTCCGGGCGCAACAGCGCCCGCTTCGCCTGCTCGAACAACTCTTCGCTCATCATCGTCAGCTCCGCGCCGATCCGGCGCGCCTTGTCCTGATCCTTGGTGCCGAGGCTGACGGCGAGGACCCTGCGGCGATCACCCGCAGCGCCTAGCGGCAGGCGACGGCGCCAGTAGTAGACGGCGCCGCGGCGGGACACATGGGTCAGGAAGGGCATGTGCAACATCCATTGGTGACAGGGATGTGCAGCACGGGCAACGAAATCTCCCCAGCTAAGGGAAGAATTCGGGGGATTTCAGGGGATTAGACAGCGGGCTGGCTGGGGAACTAGGATTCGAACCTAGACAAACAGAGTCAGAGTCTGTTGTGCTACCGTTACACCATTCCCCACCGAAGCGACTGATTTTGCAGCAGCTTTTCCGGAATTTTTCCAGGATCGCTGAGGAGTTTCCAAATCAGGTCTCTTGGAAGCGCTGATATAGCCGCGTCGGCGTTCGCGGTCTAGTCCTTCACCGTCGTGGCCGGTGCCATGACACTGGAAGCACAGTCATGCGTCCCTCGGCAAAGAGACCATTGCTTCCGCCGCGTCGCACGCGGCCTGGGCTGTCGCAGGCGAGCAACTCGACGCCCTCGTCTTCGGCGTCCAGGAACATATGGAAAGCGTAACCGGATTCCCTTGCGTCTCCATCCATGTGCGAATGGCTATTCTTTCGATTCTTCCTCCCATTTAGCGGATAGCGGGGCGACGATCTCGCAGACGACGCCTTCCGGGTGATAGGTAATATGAACCTGGCCATCGAGTTCGTACGCCAGCACCCGTTCGATCAATTGCGATCCAAATCCTCGTCGGCTCGGCTGTGATACTGCTGGGCCATGCCGTTCCTGCCAACGAAAGGCGAGGCGGGGGGTGGCTCCTTGCTCGATACCCCACGTGATCGTCACCTTTCCGGTCGGGATCGATAGCGCACCGTATTTGGCAGCGTTGGTGGCCAATTCATGCAGCGCCAAGGTCAGCGCCAAGGCGGACTTTGGGGACAACCGCAGGTCCGACCCGTTGATCTCGAATCGCTGGCGACCGTGGACGTTGAGCAATTGTGCCACCACGTCTCCGAGCTCTGCGCTATCCCAGGATTCGCGAGCGATCAGATTATGACCGCTCGACAGCGCCAACAGACGACCTTCGAACTTGCGGAAGTCTTCGCTCTCCGCCTCGTGTCCACGGAAACTCTGCCGCGCAATCGCCAGCACAGTTGACAGATTGTTCTGGAGCCTGTGCTTCATTTCACGCAGCAACGTACTCTGCAGTCGTTCGTACGCTTTGCGGTCAGTGATGTCGCGAGCGATCTTGGAGGCACCGACAATCTTGCCGTGAGAGTCTCTGATCGGTGAGATCGTCAGCGAGAAATCAATCAGGCTGCCGTCCTTTCGTCGACGGACCGTCTCGAAGTGTTTGACGCGTTCGCCGTTGCGAAGCCGCGCCAGTATCGTTGGTTCCTCGTCCTGCCGATCTTCGGGGATCAGGATCGTGATCGGCTTCCCAATGACTTCGTCGGCCGCGTAACCGAACAGCCGTTGCGCTCCCACGTTCCAGCTTGTGATGACGCCATTGATGTCCTTGCTAATGATAGCGTCGTCCGACGACTCGACGATCGCGGCAAGGCGGGCGGCTGCCAATTCAGCTTGCTTGCGGTCGGTGATATCAACGGCCGCGCCAGACATCCGCCGCGGCTTTCCGGATTCGTCATAGAGACAGCGACCGTGGACCTCCAGCCAGCGGAGCGTCCCTTCCTTTGACCGCACGCGATATTCCAGAATGCACTTTTCGCCCGTCGCGATTGCCTGTTCAATGCCCTCGTTCACCAGCTTCACGTCGTCCGGGTGAATGCCCTCAATATAATCTGCAAGGGGAATACCGCGCTCACCCTTCTCGGGATCGACCGAGAACATCGTTGCGAAGCGGGCATCCGAATAGACCAGGCCTGACCTTAGATCGGTGTCAAAGGTGCCGATCATACCGGCCGCCTGCAGGGCATTGGAGAGACGCTCCTCGGTCTTCGCCAAGGCCCGCTCGGCTGTGATCCGCTGCGTGGTCTCGTCAACTATGCACAAGACGCCGTCGACCTTGCCGTTCTTGTCATGCACAGGCGAATAGGAGATATCGAAATAGACACTTTCCGGATAACCGTGCCGTTCGATGTAAAATGGCCGATCCTTAGCGAAAACTGTTTCCCCGGTCAGGAGTACCTGACGCAGTAACGGCTCAAGATCGTCCCACAGTTCAGCCCAGTTTTCTCGTGCCGGTTGTCCGAGTGCCTTCGGGTGCTTGTTGCCGATCGTCGGCACGTAGGCATCGTTATAGAGCGCTACGAACTCTGGGCCCCAGAACAGCACGATTTGCACCCTGGCAGGCAACATGAGCCCGACTGTGACCTTTAAGTGAGCCGGCCATTCCGCGATCGGTCCCAAGCTGGTCTTCGACCAGTCGAACGCACGAATAAGCGCGCCCATTTCGCCGCCACGAAATAGGAAATCTGCCACTTGATCTTGGGGGCGGTGATTTGCGCTGACTTCCTCCATCACGGCTCCATGACGTTTCTGAAGGGATGGGATGAAGCGGGCAGGGAGGTGTTGGATCCGAACCGGTGTCTTTCGAAGAATGTGGATGTCGTCGGTTCTCGCCTTTCTGCGCTATTGCAGTTCAGGCTTGGTCTGGTGAAGGCATCGCGAGCCCGCCCGCATAATCGCATCGCCTCGGCAGCACTCCGGATCAAAACGGATGCACGTAGTGGGGATACACAGAGCAATGGAATAAATGCCGCCTGCGCTTTGCGATCGCCTCGGCGCTTTGCAAAGGGCTCAGAAAGGGCGGGAAACAGCCGGATCAGCATAAGCTACCGTCACACCATTCCCAAAGTTTATTCAGTTTCTGCAATGCGTTATGGCAGCGCAGTAACAGCAATATCGCCTAACGTATTTTTTACTTGGTCGCTACCTATCTTGGCAAGCGCACGAACGAGGTAGGGGAGAATTTCGTTGGGGTCTGATCCGCAGGGCCTTGGCTTGCGGGATCAGCCGGCCTATTCGGCCGCTTCCTTGATCGGGGCGTCGCCCGGCAGGTTGTGATCGCCACTGGCGGTGCCCGCACGCCCCCAACCGGACAACCAGTTGGAGAACTGGTCGAGGTAGAGATAGACCACCGGCGTGGTGAACAGCGTCAGCGCCTGGCTGACCAGCAGTCCGCCGACCATCGCGTAGCCGAGCGGTTGACGGATTTCCGCGCCGGTGCCGGTGCCCAGCATCAACGGCACACCGCCGAGCATGGTGGCCATGGTCGTCATCATGATCGGCCGGAAGCGAAGCAGGGCGGCCTTGCGGATGGATTCCTCCGGCGACAGATGTTCTTCGCGCTCCGCCGCGATCGCGAAGTCGACCATCATGATGCCGTTCTTCTTGACGATGCCGATCAGCAGGATGATGCCGATCAGCGCGATCAGGCTGAAGTCGTAGCCGAACAGCATCAGCGTTGCGAGAGCGCCGACACCGGCCGACGGCAACGTCGACAGGATCGTGATCGGGTGGATGTAGCTCTCGTAGAGAATGCCGAGGATCAGATATACCACGATGAGCGCGGCCAGGATGAGCAGCGGCACGGTGCCGAGCGACTGCTGGAAGGCCTGCGCAGTGCCCTGGAAGCTGCCGTTGAGCGTGGCCGGCGTGCCAAGCTCGCGCGTTGCATTTTGTATGGCTTCGGTGGCTTGTCCCAGCGCCACGCCTTCCGCGAGGTTGAAACTGATGGTGATCGCCGGAAACTGGCCCTGATGGCTGATCGAGAGCGGACGCACTGGCACCGTCGTCCACTTGGCGAAAACCGAGAGGGGGACCTGTTCGCCGGTGAGCGGCGACTTGACGTAGATCTTGTCCAGTGAGTCGACCTTGCCTTGCAGCTCGGGAAGGATTTCGAGAATCACGTGATAGCTGTTGAGCTGCGTGAAGTACTGCGCGACCTGCCGCTGTCCGAAGGCGTCGTAAAGCGTGTCGTCGATGAGCTGCGGTGCGATGCCGTAACGGGACGCGGCGTCGCGATCGACCGTGAGCGTTAGCGTGGTGCCGTTGGTCTGCTGGTCCGTGGCAACGTCGCGCAATTCCGGCAGCGTCTGCAACTTGTGCAGCACCTTCGGCGCCCAGGTATTCAATTCGTCGAGGTTGGCATCCTGAAGCGTATATTCGAATTGCGTGCGGGTGGCGCGACCGCCGAGCCGGACGTCTTGTGACGCCTGAAGAAACTGCCGCGCGCCTTCGACCTTGTCGAGCTTCGGCCGCAGCCGCTCGATCACCTGCTGCGCCGACGCATCGCGCTCTTCGCGTGGCTTCAGCGTAACGTACATGCGGCCGTTGTTGAGCGCGCTGCCGCCGCCGCCGATGAACATGGCGATGCTGGCGACAGCGGGATCGGACATCACGATTTGTCCCAACTCCTCCTGCTTCTTCTTCATCTCGTCGAAGGAGATGTCCTGCGCCGCCTCGGAGGTGCCGAGGATCATGCCGTTGTCCTGCTGCGGGAAGAACCCTTTCGGGATGATGACAAACAGGTAGACCGACAGGCCGAGCGTCACGAAAAACACGAGAAGCGTGGTCCTCCGCCAGCGCAGCACGAAATCAAGACCGCGGCGGTAGGCGTTGAGCATGGCCTCGAAGCCGCGTTCGCTGACCTGATAGAGTTTGCCATGCCGGACGTCGTGTTGATTTCGCAGGAAACGCGATGCCATCATGGGGGTCAGTGTCAGCGATACGACGAGCGACACGAAAATCGCCATCGCCAGCGTCACCGCGAACTCACGGAACAGACGCCCGATGATGCCGCCCATCAGCAGCAGCGGGATCAGCACCGCGACCAGCGAAATGCTGATCGACATGATGGTGAAGCCGATCTCGCCCGCACCTTTGAGCGCCGCCGCCATCGGGCTTTCCCCTTGTTCGATGTAGCGGCTGATGTTTTCAAGCATGACGATGGCGTCGTCGACGACAAAGCCGACCGAAATCGTCAGCGCCATCAGCGAGAGATTGTCGAGCGAATAACCGAACGGCCACATCAGGGCGCAGGCGCCGAGCAGAGCGAGTGGAACGGTGACGCTCGGGATGATTGTCGCCCAGAAACTTCTAAGAAACAGGAAGATCACCATCACGACGAGGACGATGGTGATGAGCAGGGTGAGCTGCACGTCATCGACGGCGGCGCGGATTGTCTCGGTGCGGTCGCTGATGATCTTGATCTTGATCGCAGGCGGGATCGCCGCGATCAGTTTCGGCAGCTCCGCCTTGATCCGGTCGACCGTGTCGATGACGTTGGCGCCGGGCTGCTTGAAAATGACGAGGAACACGCCGCGCTCGCCGTTCGCCCACGCCGCTCGCTTGTTGTCCTCTGGGCCGGACACGGCCTGGCCGATGTCACGGATGCGCAGCGGCCCGCCGTTGCGATAGGCGATGATGACGTCGTTCCAGTCCTTCGACGCGGTCAACTGGTCGTTGGCATAGATAGTGTAGCTGCGCGTTCCGCCGTCGATGCTGCCTTTCGGGCTGTCGACCGTGGTCATGGTGATTTGGCCCCGGATGTCCTCGAGCGACAGGCCCTTGGCCACGAGCTTCGCCGGATCGATCTGGATACGGATCGCGGGCTTTTGCTGGCCGCCGACGAAGACCTGAGCGACGCCGGAAATCTGGCTGATCTGCTGCGCCATCTGGGCGTCGGTGTCGTCGCTCACCGTCGTCAGGGGCAGGGTGTCGGATGTCGCCGACAGCAGCATGATGGGGGAGTCGGCGGGGTTGACCTTGCGGTAGGTCGGCGGACTCGGAAGGTTCTTGGGCAACTGGCCGCCGGCGGCGTTGATGGCGCCCTGAACGTCGTTGGCCGCGCCGTCGATGTTGCGGTTGAGATCGAACTGGATCGTGATCGACGTCGATCCGATCGAGCTGGTCGACGTCATCTGCGCGATGCCGGGAATCTGCGCCATTTGCCGCTCAAGCGGCTGCGCCACCGATGACGCCATGGTTTCGGGGCTTGCGCCGGGCAGGTTCGCCTGGACCTGGATCGTGGGAAAATCGACCTGCGGCAGCGGCGCGACCGGGAGCAGCGGGAACGCCACCAGGCCGACAAACAGAATACCTGCCATCAGCAACGAGGTTGCGATGGGATAGCGAATAAACGGCGCAGAAATGCTGTCGTTCATCCTAATGGGCCTTGCCGTCAGATGGCTCGGAGTCCGCGACCGTCGTGGTCACGGCCGACCCTGGCTGAACCCGGTATTGTCCCGCGATTATAACACGTTCTCCGGGGATCAGCCCGTTCTCGATGACGGTTTCGCCGTCGATCGACGCGCCAACCTTGATCTTGCGAAGTTCGGCCTTGTCGTCCTGTTTGACAACATAGGCATAGAGCCCATCGGTTCCGTGCTTGATGGCGTCGTCGGGAACCACGACGGCATCCCTTACGGTGGACACCAGCAGGCGTGTCGAAACCGACTGCCCGGGCCACAGGACGTGATCCCTGTTTTCGAACACCGCCTTGAGGCGGATTGTTCCGCTCGTGGTGTCGACCTGATTGTTGATCAGCGTCAGCGTTCCCTCGGACAGGACCCGCTTGCCGTCGGCGGAGTATGCAATCGTCTTCGGCGACCCGGCGGCGAGGGCGTCCTTGATCTGCGGCAGCTGCTCTTCCGGCGCGGTGAAAATCACGGCGATCGGCTCGATCTGGGCGATGGTGACGATGCCGGTCTGCGTCGAGGCGTTGACGATATTGCCCTGATCCACCTGACGGAAGCCGGTCACGCCCGCGATCGGCGCGCGGATGCTGGTGTAGTCGAGCTGGGTATGCGCGTTGGCAATCGCGGCTTCGTCCGCCGCGATCTGCGCGGTGAGTTGCTGCACCGTGGACCGCTGGGTGTCGGTCTGTTGTCGCGTCGCGAATTCACCGAGTTTGGTATAACGCTGGAGGTCGAGGTTGGCGTTGGCCAGATTGGCCTCATCCTGCGCCTTCTTGGCCTTGGCCTGATCGAGCGCTGCCTGGAACGGCCGCGGATCGATATGGGCGAGCAGATCGCCTTTCTGGACCAGTTGGCCCTCCTTGAAGACGATCCGGTCGATCTGGCCATCGACTCGCGTGCGAACCACGACGGTGTTGAAGCCCTGAACCGTCCCGAGTCCGGTCAGATAGACCGGGAAATCGCCTTTTTTCACGGTTGCGATCTTGACCGGAATCGAGGCGCCCTTTGCGGCGTTGGCTCGATTCGCGCCGTTATGCTTTCCCGCGCCGTGCTGCCAGAGCGCGTAACCGCCCGCCAGGGCGATCACCGCGACGAGGGATATCCAACCGAGAATTCGCGACCGGGACATGATGGCTCGCGCCTTGGAAAATCGAGACTTCAAAAATTGTCCATGCAGCCGTAGATATATGCGTGCTTATTATGTGTAAACACACTATATTTTGAAAACCCTAAACAATCGGGAAGCTTTGGGACCGATGTCTCTCGATCTCAAACGCCAGTTCATCGCGCAATTAGTCGAAAGCTCGCGTCTGCTGCGCAACTATATCGACTATCGAGCCAAGGGGCGCGGGACCACGCGCGCCCAGTGGATTGTGCTGTTCCGGCTCCGCCAACAGGAAGGTTTATCGCAGGTCGATCTGGCCGAAGTCCTGGAACTGCAGCCGATTTCGCTGGTGCGGCTGCTCGATCGGCTCGTCGAGCATGGCCTGCTGGAGCGCCTACCGGATCCGCGGGACCGCCGGGCCAACCGTTTGTTCCTGACCGAGGCTGGACGCCAGCTCGTCGACGATCTCGACAGCCTGCGCGACTCCATTGCCACGGATGTGTTGCAGGGAATTCCCGCCGATACGATCGAAACAAGTCTTGAGGCGCTCTGCCACATCAAGCGTCGCATCAAGAGCGTCTCCGAAAACAGGAGCGCCTCCGAAAATCCGGACGATGCTGCGATCAAATAGCGGCCGCCTGCTACACGGCGCGGCTCGCGCGAAGCTCCCAAGAATCAGATTGTCACCGGAGATTGCTTCTTCCATATCACCTTCAGCGCAAAAACCTGGCGCGAAGCTGCGCAAAAAAGGGAGCCGACGATGGACGAGCTGAACGGCCGCATGATGGCCTGCCAGATCATGATTACGGGTTTGATTGCGCGTGTGGCCAACAGTTCTCCGGACCCGCTTCGGTTTCTGACCGATTTTCGCGACGAGATCAGAGCCGTGGTGCGGCAGGTCAACATCGCCGGGACGGACGACACCGATCGCATACGAAGCGTGGCGCAAAAGACCGTCGACGAAATGCTTTCGCTGATGAAACCGCCGAGCGTCGATTGATCCCTTGGCGTGCTCCGGCAATCTAAAATTGTTTCAAAAATAGCGCTGTCAACGGAATTGAGCACAAGCCCGCACGCCCGAGAGGTCATCCAGTTTAGAATCACTATGATTTAGATATATTCAAAGAACTTGGCGCCACAGTTTCGCCAAAACGCATTGACCCTCAAATCCTCATCGGTACTGCTCCCCGCGTGGCAAATCGGCGCAGCGTCATTTTGCGCAAATTGATCTGTTTTTCGATTGGGGATGGGGACGATTTATGAGCAATGCAAGAAGGCCGAGGTCGTTGCGGACAATCGCCGCGGCCGATTCGATCGACAAGTCGGTGGACATCAACTCCGTCGGCAAAGTCTCCGCCCTTGCAGGACTCGTCGCGGTTGCCTCTTTCTCCTCTGCCGCCGAAGCGCAGCAATCCAGCCTCCCGCCGGTAACGATCGATGCTCCGGTCGCTCGCCCGCATCATGCTGCGCCGAAGCCCACGGCGGATCAGGTCCGGGCGCGCGCGGCATTGCGCCGTGCGGCGCGCCGCGCCCAGCCGGCGCAGGTCGCGCCGGTGCCGTTTCCCAATGCCGGCAACCTCGCGGCGGATCGCAATCCCTACGCGGACGCGGCCGCGCCCTACAAGGTTGATCACCTGCAGGCATCCGGCAAATTTCCGGAGCCGCTGCTGAACACGCCGAAGACGGTCACGGTTCTCAGCAAGGATGTGCTCGCGGACAAGAGCGCCACTTTGCTCAAGGAGGTGGCGCGCACCACGGCCGGCGTCACGCTCGGCACGGGCGAGGGCGGCAACGCTTTCGGGGATCGCTTCTTCATTCGCGGCTTCGATGCGCGCAACGATGTTTTCATCGACGGTGTTCGCGATCCCGGCGTCAGCGTCCGCGAGAACTTCTTTACCGAGCAGGTTGAAATCCTGCGTGGGCCGGGTTCGTCGTTCGCCGGCCGCGGCACGACTGGTGGTGCGATCAACATCGTGACCAAGCAGGCGACGACAGCCGGAAATTTCTACAACATGGACACGACGTTCGGCAGCGACCAGACGAAGCGCGTGACGCTTGATGTCAATCAGGTCATCAACCCGACGCTCGCAATTCGCGCCGGCGGCCTGTTCCAGGATGCCGATATCGCTGGTCGGAATTACATCACGGACGATCGCGCCGGCGGCTTCGTGGCCGAGACCTGGACGCCGATCGATGCGATCAAGGTGCAGGCCAACTACATCCACACCGATCTGCACGGCCTTCCCGACCTCGGCGTGCCCTATTATCGGCCGGCGAGCGCGCTTTCGGGGGCGTTCTATACCTCGACCGCTGGCGGGCCGTTCCCGCAATTTGGCGTCAACCGCAACAATTTCTACGGCTTCGTCAATCGCGATTTCCAGTCCTACAGGCAGGACATCGGCACACTGAACCTGGAAGCGCACATCACGCCCGACATAGTCGTCACCAACAAGACGCGTGTGCAGCACTCAGTTCAGGACTTCCTCGGCACGGCGCCAGAACGCCCGGTGGTGACCGATCCGAACCCTGCTAACTGGACGCTCAGTGCCAATCCGCAGAGCCGCTATCAGCCGACCGACGTCTTCGCCAACCAGACTGAGGCGACCTACAAGTTCGGCACCGGACCGTGGCGCCATACCGCGCTCGCGGGCGTGGAAATCTCGGCCGAGAGATCCAGCATCGACAAGTATGCGGGCTTGAGTTCCGAGGCGCTGCCTGGCGGGTTCAGCGGCAGCGGCTCGCTGGCGGGCGTCAACATTTTCAATCCGCAATTCACCAATCTTCCATTTGGTGCCGAGCCGACGCTAACGGGGTTCCCGACCAAGATCAACATCGACACCAAGAGCGTCTACCTGCTCGATAGCGCCAACTATAACGACTTCATTATTCTTAATGGCGGCATCCGCTACGATGACTACCACATCGGCACCAGCGGTTACGGCACCGTAAACGGTGTCTCGAACGTGTTCGGCGCCCAGTCGCTCGATTCCGGCCTGACCAACTACAATCTCGGCGCGGTGGTGAAGCCGCTGCCCTATGTCAGCCTCTATGCTGCCTATGCGACATCGTCCAACCCGGTCGGCGCCGAGTTCGACGGCACCAGCGCCCAGTACGGCGGGCTTGCGCCGGTCCTCAACGGCAACTCGAACCAGATCTTCGGGCCGGAAAAGAACCGCGCGGCCGAAATCGGCACCAAGTGGGAACTGTTCGATCGTCATCTTCTGGTCCAGGCGTCGCTGTTCGAGACTTGGAAAGACAACGCGCGTGAGTCGCAGAACATCACGACCGCGGCGGCAGCAACACCGACCTGTCCCTATCCTGTAGGCACGACCGGTACGGTGTCCTGTATCAGCGCAGGCGCGGCCTATAATATCCGCGGCATCGACATCGAGGTTGCCGGCAAGATCACCGACAAGTGGAGCGTGTTTGGCGGCGTCGTGCTGATGCAGTCGGAAGTGACGAAGTCCCTGGTCCCCTCGGCGCAGCCACTACTCTACGCGTCAAATGTTGGCCTGCCGCTTGCCAATATCGCGCATCAGTCGTTCAACGTGCTGACCAAGTACCAGCTCACCGATGTCTGGGAAATTGGCGGGCAGGCGACCTACCGCTCGAAGATCTACGGCGGCACCTTCCTCGCGGCCAACCAGGGCACCTATCTGCCTGACTACTGGCGCTTCGATGCCTTCACGGAAGTAAAGCTCAACAAGAACTGGGAGGTGAAGCTTGCCGTCAACAACATCACCAACAAGCTCTTCTACGACGCCTTGTATCAGAGCGCGACGCCGTTCGTATTCGTCGCACCGGGCCGTGTCGCTTATTTGACGCTGTCCGCTCGTTACTGATCGGTCCACGTTCGGGGATGCAGACATATGCTGATCTGCGTCCCTGGCGTCTTGAAAAAGGATGACGTGGCGGATTTCCGCCGCATCATGGACGCGGCTGAATGGGAAGATGGCCGCTCCACGGCGGGTGCTCAGTCTGCGCTGGTGAAGAAGAACGAGCAGTTACCGCCAGACAGCGATGTGGCGCGAACGCTCGGCAACCGGATCATTTCGGCGTTGACGACGAATCCGCGATTTATCTCGGCGGCAATTCCGCTGCAGATTTTTCCGCCGCTGTTCAATCGCTACGTCGCATCCGACGGACATCATTTCGGCGTTCACGTTGACAATGCCGTGCGCGGCGATCGTTTGACTGGACTGCGAATTCGCACCGATCTGTCGGTAACGTTGTTTTTATCGGAACCGGAAGATTACGACGGCGGCGAACTGGTGGTCGAAGACAACTACGGATCGCATGAAATCAAGCTGCCGGCGGGCGATCTGGTGCTTTATCCTGCGTCCAGCCTGCATCTGGTGACGCCGGTAACCCGTGGTGTCCGCGTAGCATCTTTTTTCTGGCTTCAGAGCATGGTACGGGATGACCACGCGCGCAGCTTGATCTTCGACCTGGACACGGCGATTCAAAATCTTGTTGAACGTCTTGGCCGCGATGACCCTGAAACGGTCAAATTAACGGGCATCTATCACAATCTCATCCGCTATTGGGCCGAGGTATGAGTAACCGTAATGTTTAGAATGGTTCTAAGAATTCTGCCGATGCTAGCTGCGCTGACGTTTGTGTCGCTGACGTCACCCGCGACCGCACAGCAGAATAAGAATGCCGCACCGCCGCCGTCAGCGCAGGTTCAGTCGCCGGTTCCGACATCCACGCCGTCGCTGCCCACCGCACCGCGGCTGCCTGCCGCGGATGCCGCGCCCGCTTCGAACGCTACAGCTATTAATCCGGTGAAGGCGGAGGCGGTGATGTCTTACGAATTGTCACCGTGGTCGATGTTTATGTCGGCGGACGTCCTGGTCAAGTTCGTGATGATGGGTCTTGCGTTCGCCTCGCTGGTGACCTGGACGATCTGCATCGCGAAAATGGTCGAGCTGTCGCTCGCGCGGCGCGACCTGGGGGCGGCGCTGACAAAAATCAGTGAATCGCGCTCGCTGGCGGAAGCGCAGATGGCGCTCGGCGACAAAAACAGCGTGCTGGCATCGCTGTTGGCGGCGGCGATGCGCGAAGCGCGGCTATCGGCCGGAATATCCAGCGACGCCGGCATCAAGGAAAGAGCGGCGTCGAACTTCGCTGAAATCGTCCGCGCGGAATCGCGACGTATCCGGCTCGGAATGGGTCTGCTTGCGACTATCGGCGCGACATCGCCCTTCGTCGGCCTTTTCGGCACCGTCTGGGGCATTATGAACAGCTTCATCGGAATTTCGAAGGCGCAGACCACCAATCTCGCGGTGGTTGCGCCCGGCATCGCCGAAGCTCTGCTCGCGACCGCGCTTGGCCTCGTCGCGGCGATCCCGGCGGTCATCATCTACAATCACTTCGCGCGCGTGACGAAAGGCTATATCGAACTCGTCAGTCGTGCATCCGGGTCTGCTGGGCGATTGCTGTCGCGCGACCTCGACCGCACCCATGTCAGTTCTGTTGGGGGAGCGCATTCGCGCGCGGCGGAGTAGGCAATGGGCGCATCGATTGCAGAAGGCGGCTTTGACGACGACGAGGAATACGCGGAAGCGCACGAAATCAACGTCACGCCGTTCATCGACGTGATGCTGGTTCTCCTGATCGTCTTCATGATTGCCGCGCCGCTGTCGACCGTCGATCTGCCGGTCAACCTGCCGATGTCGAGCGCGACACCGCAAAAGAAGCCGGACAAGCCGACCTATGTCAGCATCAAATCCGATCTTGCGGTTGCGATCGGCGAAACCCTCGTCAAGCGCGTGGATCTGGTGCGGACGCTCGATAGTACGCCGGACATGACCAAGGACAGCTTCATCTTTCTGCGCGCCGATCGCGCGGTGCCTTATGGCGACCTGATGGACGTGCTGGAGATATTGCGCGCAGGCGGCTTCACGAAAATCAAGCTGGTAGCGCTCGAGGGCGTCGCCGACGCCGGGTCCGTGCCTGCCGCGAACAAAACAAAGCCTTGATCAATGTCTGAGACCGTCGTCGAGTCACCGCCGTCCCGCCGGCTCTGGGTTTTCTCAGCGGTCGCTGCGCTCGCGATTCATCTCGGCTGCGTGGCGCTGGCGTTGGCTCACATGCAGACCGACGAGTCGGCCGACGATCTCGGTGCACCAGCGATCGAGATCGGGCTCGACTTGGCCTCGCCGCATCGAGAGGCGAGCGACCTTCCGCCCGGACCGGACACCGACGCGTCAGCCGCGTCGCCCGCGCTTGCTGAGCAGAAGGCGGTCGTGAAGGAAACCGATCTGCCCAAGGATACGCCGACCGAGACCGATGATCCGGATCGGATCGTCACTGAAAACGATTCCAAAAAGCCGGTGGATGACAACCCCGAGAAAGCGGCGGTGCAGACGCAGGCTTCGCAGGAATCAGTGGCCGCCGAAGCGACCGCGATGCCGAGCGTCGAACATGCGCCGGAATCAGAGCGTTCGGTCGCGCCGCAACAGGGCACGGGCTCCAGCGCCCGCCGCATCCGCGCGACCTGGCAGAAGGAGCTGGTCGCGCATCTCGACAAGCACAAGCGTTATCCGTCCGAACGCACGCAGAAGGGCGCTGAGATTCTTGTCAACTTCGTGCTCGATCGCGTCGGCCATGTCGTTTCGGCTTCCATCGTGAAGGGATCGGGTGATCCGGCCTTCGACGCGGCGGCACTCGCCATGTTGCACCGGTCCGATCCGGTGCCGCCGCCACCACCGTTGATAGCGGACGAGGGGCTGAGCTTTACCCTGCCGGTGGTCTTCCGGGTGAAGAACAAGGGCTGACGTCTCATCGCCGGCGTCGAGCCGGTCGACGAGACGCTCTTACGCCGTTCGCGTCACCGGAATAAATAGTACCGAATGCCGACGTAGATCACGACGAGCAGGATGAAGATCAGCGCGACCGGCAGGCGCGGCCTTGCATTCGTCCCGGAATTTTGGGCTAGCGGCTGTTGGGGTGCGGGCCGTTTGAAGGCAGTCACATTATCGAGTTCCACGATCGGGTCTTTCGGCACCGACTTGATGTCCGGCGGCGTTCCGGTGCCGCCCATCTCCGCGTAATAGTCCTTGTAAATCAAATCAATGGTGGCCTCGTTCGCCTCGGTCTCCGGCATCGTTTCGAGAAAGCCCTTGTAGCTCGAAAGGAAGGCGAGAGCTTCCTTGGGCAGTGACGATGAGCCGTTCAGCTTCGCCATCATCTTCCAGGTCGCGAGGTCGGCGCGCGCCTTGGTGTCGGCACGCCTTGCAATCATTTTGTCCTGTGCTTTGATCAACTGACTACGCCCCTTGTAACGCCTTCTTATATATTGCCGGTGACCAGCAGAAGAAACTGTATCACATAACCGGTGACTGTTTTCACGATGGTGGAGATCACGTCAAGATTGAGACCGAGCTGGTTGCCGAGCATCGGAAGCAGCAGGAGGACCCCGACGAGGATCAGCAGTCCGTAGGGTTCCAGGCGGGAGAGCGGGGCAGCCAGAACGTTCGGCAGCAGGCCGACCGCGACCCGTCCGCCATCGAGTGGCGGGATCGGCAGCATGTTGAAGACCGCAAGAATGACGTTGATGATCAACGCGTTCTTCAGGTTGTCGGCGACCCATTGCGCACTGTTGCCCGGGATCAGGCCGAGCCCGTGAAATGCCAATGCAGCGAAGAACGCCAGCAAGATATTGGTGGCGGGTCCAGCGAGCGCCACCCAGACCATGTCGATGCGGGGATGGTTCAGGTTACGGAAATTCACCGGTACCGGTTTTGCGTAACCGAACAGGAACGGCGCGTGCGACAGCAGCAGAATCCCCGGCAATATCACTGTGCCGAAGGGATCGATATGTTTCAGCGGATTGAAGCTGACGCGACCGAGCTGCCAGGCGGTGTTGTCACCCAGCCGGTGCGCGACGAATCCGTGCGCGGCTTCGTGAAAGGTGATCGCGATGACGAGCGGCAGCACCCAGACCGACAGCGTGTAGAGTGAAATGCCGGACAATCGGCGGCCTCGTGCGGTTCGACGGATGCGAGACCCATACCACAGGTTGCGGTGGCGATGACAGGGGGGCAGGGACGGGTGACCCACCCAGACCGGACCTTTTGATGGTCAGAACCGGACGACAGGGCCGCACGCCGGGCCGGCTACGCGTCTTTCAGATAGTAATTCGCCCGCTTGCCGAGCGCGATGCGGCGCAGGATCCGCCGCATCGTCATTGAGCCGCGCAACGGCCGGACCGCCGTCGTCGCCGTGCGATAGAACGCCAGCTTGAGCGCATCGAACGCTGGCTGCACGCCCGGCGGCTTCTGCGGCCAGCCGAGGCCGCGCAGCATGGAATTGAAGACGTGCAGGTCGTTGACGCGGCGAACCTCCCGCGTCTTCCAGGTGATGGCCATCGAAATCGAGTGCGACCCGGCGGTGCGTACCCAATGCGGCCACTGGTAAGGCACAAAGCAGCCGTCGCCGCCGAACATGTGGAATTCGATACCGCGCGGCGCAAAACTCTCGTCGAACTTCAGATTGCGATGTTTCGTCATTGAATGCTCGATCTCGCGTTCGGAGACGAGACTGCGGTCGCTGTTGTCGTAAATCGTGAAGTATTTTTCGCCGTGGATCTGGACGAAGAAGTTGTCTTCGCTGTCGAGATGGAATGGCGTGGTTGAATTTGGCGAGGAGACAAACAAATATCCCTCGATCTGCTCGAAGCCGGCATCGCGCAGGCTGTTGAAGCCACGGGCGCGCGCGACGGACAGCAACGCATCCTCGACCAGCCCGCGGTACTTCGGCGAGTGTTCCACGCGCTTCAACACCATCCAGGCGCCGGCGGTTTTGATCCGCCTCACCACCTCGACCGGATCAAGGTTGACCGCGGGGATCGCATCGGGGTCCTGGCTGATTGCGACCTTCCCGGAATTGTACTCGATCTGGTCGCGCGGAAGCTCGGCGGCCAACTGCGCGATGCGCGGCAGGGTCAGCAGCGGATGCCCCGCAAGCTTGTGTCGGATCGCGAACGGCTTCAGCGGAAAATCGTGTCGCAGCGCATCGTTGGCCGCGGCGATGACCGGCGCTGGATCGGAGCCGTTCATGTATTTCTCTCCTGACGCTTGCGGATGACATGAACGGCGCGGCGCGCGGATGTGCGCATCATCTGGCGCAGCGCGATCGCGGCTCTTGCGAGGGGAACGATGTGATCACGACGGTGCAGCGGGATCAGCACGTCGCCGATCGCCAGGCGCCCGCGCCAGATCGGGTCGATCATCGGATGCCCCTGCTTTGCAGTGGAATCCGCCAGCGCAATCGCCGGGTCAGCGCAGAGGTACCGTGTGAGATCGAGCGTTAATTGGACGCCGGGTGAAAACTTCGCGAAATCTTCGTCGACGCCGAGCTTGAAATAGAACGCGCGGTCTTGATGACGCAATACGATCGCTGCCGCGACCGGCGTCGAGCCCGCGCGCAAGGTTACGATTTCACACTGGCCTCGCTCGGCAAGCGCCGGCGCTGCACGGCGGATGAAAGCCGCATCGCCGCTGTGCTGGAGCAATGCCGTCCCCCGCTTCGCTTTCCAGCCGCTGGCTTCCAATACAAGGAACGTTTCGAGCTCCTGCACGACATCGCGAGGAGTGCGCGCGACCTGAAACGAAACGTCGCCATGCTCCGCCAGCCGATTGCGCTGGCGGCGCAGCTCCTTAAGCTTTTTTACGCCGAGCGCGTCGCGCAGCAATTCGTCCGCGTCGCGCGTCGCATCGAGGCAAGCTCGTGCATGGGCCTGCAGCGTATGCGGCCTGATGCCGTCGCGTTCGAGCACTGCAGCGAAGGCTTTCATGACAGTGCCATCGAGCGCGACGTTACGCAGGATCAGCGCGTGCTGGCCGATGGCGCGTGCCTTGCGCAGCAGCGTCGCCGCGGCCTCATTCGCGAAGTCGTTGTCAAGCAGCGGAGTGCCCAGCGTTCCATAGGGATCGGCGCTGACCAGAACGGAAAAAGGAATCCGGTAGGCGCGCCAGGCGGAGATCACGGGGATCAGGCCAATGAGAGCGCCCGCACCGGATTCGGCAGATGACACGTCGGTACACGCCGTCAGTGCATACGCGTTGGTCCGGTCGCGCGCCGTTGCGTCGAGTGGCAGCTCCCAGTCGGCGAGGTGGTAAGCGTTCGGCTCGACAGCGCGGTCGGCAAGAATTCGCCATTGGTCGATGTTAATTGATGCGAGTGCCGCGGCTCCGTAGCGTGTTACGCTCGGGGACGACGGGCGCGCCGCGAACTCTTTCGTCGATGGGTGACGAACCGGAGCCCAATTGACAATATCGACCATTCCCCAATCCCCATTTGCGACGGATTACGAGGTCACGGGCGCGTAGCCACGCAGCGCCGGCACCTCGCTGGTGGCGGACACTATTTGAAATGTTCGAAGATAATATTGGTCCCGACCCTTAATATACGGATCGGCGTTAACCGCGCGTTCACCGTAGCCGGGATCCGAAAACGACGACGGGGCGGGCGCTCCTGGGGGCTGGCAGTCCGAAGGCGGGAGCGACATACGCAATAACCCGATGGCCAATCCGTGTTGGAAGCTAGCAAAGAGCAGCAACCCGTCACCAAATATTTTTTGTTTGCTCGATGGTTCGCGATCTAGAGTTGTCTTAGTGTTGCCGCAGGAACCCGGCATTTTTTCGGATGTGTACCGCGCAACGGCCGTCGCACCGCGGCATGAATGAGGAAGGGACCAATGAAGCTCGCTGCATTTGCCTTCGCGGTCAGTCTGGCGATCATGACGACCACAGCGGTGACGCCGGCCGATGCCCAGATGGGCGGTGGTCATCATCGCCACGGCGATGGCGGCGACCAGAAGGCGGCGGCTAAGACTCCGAAGGTGGACGAGAAGGCATACAACGCTGCGCTCAAGTCGATTCCCGATTCCAAGGAAAAATTCGATCCTTGGGGGAGTCTCGGCGTTTCACCGGCGGCTAAGAAGCCGAAATAGCGTCAGGGAGAAGCGTCCCGTCGCTGAGATCGCGCACCTCCGGCCGCCAATTGCCTCGAGCCGAGCCGCGGCGGCAGAGATCGCGCCGCGCCCCAGCCGGTGTGGCTTGCGAGACAGTCTAGCTATCTGAGCTCTCGTCGAACGCGACGCCGATCCGCTTTTCGGACATCCATACGGAATGGCAGCGGCGCTTGAATCGATTGGTCGCGATCATGAGCATAAACGATGACGGCAAGCCGACTGGACTTGGGACATCGAGGCCGGCGCCGGTCGATGACAAGTTTCGCACGATGCAATCGATGCGGCCGCCGCCGAAGGTGATGGTGCCGCTTTTGAAGACCCTTCGTCGGGGGACTGTCCGTTTATCGATCATGGCACTCGGCCCGTTCCGGTTGATAAGCCCGGAGGGTAGCAAAGCTGAGTTGCAGCCTGATAAATCCGTCAGCGGAGTCGCAGGGGTGTGAATTCAGATTTGGTTTACGACGCGTGTTCACGAAGCAAGCGTCAGCTGGCTTGAAACCGAAAGGATCGGGCGTCTATGCTGGTACGGGCGTGAGTTCGTGAGGCCGGCCATGGCACCATCGTCCTCGGCTTCGGACCGATCTGGGACGAGTGGATGCAATCGCCAAAATCGTGCAAATCGGACCACCGTCGATTATAGGATTGCCCGGACGGAAGATGTTCGACCTTCAAATGATCGAGCGGCCGGTGCCGGAAGGGAGAAGTTTGATGAAGGTTCTACGCGCATCCATGCTGATGGCGGCTCTGTTGTCTGGGCCGGCCTTTGCCCAGGTGCCGCAAATCAACCTGCTTGCCGACGGACCCGGCAAGACGCAGGAAGAGATCGAGAAACAGCAGGCGACCGAAAAAGCCTACAAGGACACGCTGCGGAAGATTCCCGACGCTTCGGTATCCAACGATCCCTGGGGCGGCGTGCGGAACGAAGGCCAGCCCAAAGCCAGCGCCAAAAACAAGACAAAGTCCAGGATAGGCGCGGTAGGCGGGACGGCAAACTAGTGTGGTGGTTCAGAAGGTTCGCTTCATTTTCTCTGCAAGATTCTCAAGCGAGCTTCTGAACCCAACCTCCAGCGCCACGCGCTTTGCGATAGGCTGCAGCCCCTCTGTTGCCCGTAGAAATTACGGCTCTGTGCCGTTTCAACATCCGAGTCTGCCCGGTTCGAACGTGACGCCCCTCCAAACAACAACGTCACCTGAGCGGAATATGATCGCCCGGTGACGTTGTGCCTAGACTGGGCAATGCAATCCCCCAGCTCATTCTCTGTCGTCGCACTGCGCGAAAGGTTCAAGTCGGATTCTGGGAGAAAATGGATGAAACCTGCTGTGCTTTGATCTGACGATGGATGAAAATTACTGCACAGCGGTCCAGATTGCGTAGGGGATTTCCCGGCCGGTCGTCTTGTCGAGCTTCACGCCGACGTCCAGAACGCCGCCGGGAGAGCGGATTTCATAGGCCCAGGTCAGCCCGCCGCTGACGAGATTGATTTCGTCCGTCGTCAGGTCGCGAATGCCAGTGATCGGTTGGGTCATGTCGGTCTCCTGTCGGTGCGGCGGTGAGAGGTTTCCCGCCTTGTCCCGAACAGGTGTAGGGCCCCGCGCGCTGCTGCGGCGTGATCCGGATCACACTGCCATTGCGCCAGGGAGCCTGTGTTTTGATCTCGCCTAAAAATGCGCGGCCCGCCGCCACCGCAGTCGCCGGGCTGTTCCCCCTCATGGCTCGTCAGGGCCGATCCGAAAGTTTTGATTAAGATTCTGCGCCCATTCTACGAAAACTTGTTTTGCGTACCGGGAGAAACGTCATGCTGACCACCGAACCTGGTTTGGCCCGGAATTTCCTCAATATTGCATTCGCCGGCTTCGGCGTGCTCGTCGCAGTGCTGATTGGGGTGGCGCTGAGCTGAAACACCTGCAAGATACTCACGGGCCAGCCTGGGGCAGCAGATAATTGTCCAAGACGCGGCAGCTCAATCGATTGGAGCGACCGACGTGGGTAGCAGCAGCGGCATGGACAAGGGATTGCTGGCCCTGATCCAGAACGTTTTGGGGACGCGCCATAACGCGCCGCAGCCAGAACTGCCTGAAGACGATCCGCCAGCTCCACCGGAATCGCTCGGGGTCGAAACCCAGACAACGCCGGAAGGGGTCGACGGCCCGGCTGCAGAAGCCGCTGCGATATCGCAGGATCAACCGGCGGAGAGCTATGACCGCCGCAAAACCGCGGATGAACTGGCTGGCATCATCCTGAAGGCGCTGCAAACGCTCGATGGCGCGCCGGCCCGTGGATTTGTGGTGACCGTCTACGGCGGAAACCCATGGAACGCGATGCTGACGATCAAGCCGGAGGCCGGACCGATCGCCAATCCAGCTTTGTGGCGCGGGCGCGTCCGGGACATGGCTGCACGGTTACGTCAGGATTTCGACCTGGCGGAGACGTGACGGCTGATCGGAGCAGGGCGGCCCAAAAAGGCGGTGGCGCGTCGTCCGGTTAAGGACGCGACCAATAACCATCAATCGCGTGGGCCAGGAAAATGCTGGCGCTCATAATTCCAAAGACGGCGGTGATCGTTTCCAGCATCGTACTCAATCCTGCTACCCAGCGACTGCCAGCAAAGGCAAATCGCGTTGCACAGTCAAAAGGATTCCGGCTGCGCATCCGACTCCCTTCCGTTCTGATGATTTCAGGCAACACATCGCGAGTGGTTATCCCGCGGGCCACGGGTCAGCCGCACGCAGGCCTCGGGTCGGCCGGTGGCTCCTGTCCGCCGCCGAGGGCCCGTTACGTCGGGCGTGCGGAGGGAAGCTGGCGGCGCAGCTTCGCGGCCTGATCCATCAGCTCCCGCGCGAGGCTGGCATTGTAAAGGCGCGCCTCAGGGTCGGTGGCGAGGTCAGCGATCAACCGGCTCTCGACGCTGCGCGTCTCGAGCTGATCAATGCGGCTTTGCAGATCGTTCACGGCGGCGCTTTCCTTCTTTCCGCGGGCGTGAATGCAAACCGTGTCTGTCTCGCCGGTAACAGCCATGGACAGCACGGCGATGGGTTAACTATGCCGGGGACAGGGGAAAAGTTCTGTCCACTACTGAACAGTGCGGATGCGGCTTTCAGTTCGGACCGTGCTCTGCGAATGCCATTTGCCTGCAGGCCGCGAGGCGTTCCGGCGAGGGCCGCGGGCGCGGCCCTCCGTCCCATCATTTCTTAGTATTGGCCGGAGCAGCTGCCGCCGGTATTGGGCTTCGGCGAGTGACCGTAGCCGAACATGTAGGCATTCTCGCCGGCTTCGGTGATGGCCTTGTTCCATTTCGCCATCAGCGCCATGGCTTCCTCGACCGAGGTGGCGCCCGAAACGCTGTCAGTCTCTGTGGTGTTCAGTTCGCGAATACCGTGGGTCATGCTGCTCTCCTTTATGCGAGCGAAGGGACAATCCGGGGCCGCCCTCGGGGCGGCCTCTGGTCGATCTGCCGAAAGCGACGATCAGACGTAGACGATGACCGGTTTGGGATCGACCGGGATCGTCGGGCCGGTCGAGGGCGGAAACGGAAACAGCGGACCTTTGCCGACATGCAGCGACAGGCCGCCGGCGACGTCGTCGATCTCGCGCGCATTCAACTCGCGCACATCGCGCTCACGATTCTGATTGGTCATGACGTTCTCCTCATCCATCCGGGCTTATCGGGTCTGATAGGTGCCGAGCACCGACCTGGCGAAAACATCCTTCATGTCCCATCCGCCGACCGGCGTGGCGGCGAGTTCGGAGGTTCTCCGGCAGTTCGAACGCACCGCCGGAGACGGCAGTGAGTTCGGCGTCATCGAGAACGCGGATCTGGCCGGCGAGGTCGGTGGTCTTGAACTTGGTCATTGTCGTCTCCTGGATGTCTGCGGAACGGGACCATTCCCGTCGCCTGTGAGACGAGGTTTTATGCGGCTCTCCGTGTGGCTGCCGTGACCTGGGTCACACGGGAAGGGGGCGGGCGGCCCGCAAAAAAGGCGGCCAAACCTGGGGAGCCGATTTCAACATTCGCATCCCTATTCGGCAGCGATTTTTGGGAATGCTGGAATCAAGGTAAGCGCTCAGTTGATCCCCTTGTATCGGGTTAGCATCGAACATGCGAAGAATCCTCCGGTTGTGACGGAGGTTTTGGATGGTGTTAGACGGCAAAAAGGACGTCCATTTGGACGGCTCATCGACTGGAATAGTCAGCCGGCTTGAAGTGCTTGAGGGACCGACGGGGCGGCGCGTACGTTCGGAATCTGAGCGTGCTCGGATCGTTGCCGAGAGTTTATTGCCTGGCGCTCAGGTAGCGGAGGTGGCGCGCAAGCATGGTGCGACGCGCTGGCAGATTTACGACTGGCGCCGACGCTTTCGACAGAGAGGCGGCTTGCCGTCGTGCGACTCTCCGACGACAAGCTTCGCACCGCTGGTTGTGGAAGAGCCGTTAGACGAGCGTCACGTTCCGATGGTCAAGATTGAGATTGCGATCGGTGACATCGTCGTGCGGACGGACGCGGCGATCGGCGAGAAGCAACTATCACAGGTGATCCGCGCGGTGCGGACGTCACGATGATCGCTGCTGGCGCGGAGTTGAAGATTTACATCGCGACGCGGCCTGTCGACTTCCGCTGTGGTCACGATGGGCTTGCGGCGAAGGTGCAGGAGATGCTTGGTCTCGACCCGTTCTGCGGCGCGGCGTTCGTGTTCCGATCGAGGCGAGCGGATCGGATCAAGATTTTGGTCTGGGATCGCACGGGCCTGGTGTTGGTGCACAAGCGGCTCGAAGGCTGCAAGTTCGTGTGGCCGACGATTGCGGATGGCGTGATGCGGGTATCGCCGGCGATGTTTGCGGCCTTGTTTGAAGGTTTGGACTGGAGGCTGGTCCGTCCGGAGGAAGCACGGCGTCCGCAAGCGGCGGGATAACTGCGGCAGAGTGACTCGGGACGCTCTTTGCGCATGGCGAGAACGGCGGCGATGTGCTGGAAATAGCGCATGAACACCGCGGCGCTGCGCGACGAGAACGAACGCCTGAAGGCGCTTTTGGCGCAAACGCAAGCGACGTTGGGCGAGCATCAGGCGGCGCTGGCAACGTCGGAAGAGGCGCGGCGCCGGCTGGAGGTTATCCTCGGAGAACTTCGCCGCGAGAAGTTCGGCGCGAAGTCCGAGAAGCTGCGGCCTGATCAATATCATTTGCCGCTCGAAGACGTCGAGATCGCGCAAGGCGTCCTGGACGCGGCGCAGGAGAACGCGGCGGCGATTATCCAGGGCCGATCGCGCGGCGCATCAGATCAAGCCCGTCATCGCAATCGGGGCTGCCTGCCTGCGCATTTGCCGCGGGTGGAGCGGATCATCGAGCCTGCGAGCACGCTGTGTCCCTGCGGCTGCGGCGCGATGACGAAGATCGGCGAAGACGTCAGCGAGCGTCTCGACGTGATCCCGGCGCAATGGCGCGTGCTGGTCACGCGTCGTCCAAAATATGCTTGCCGCCGCTGCTCGGGCGCGGTCGTTCAGGCGCACGCGCCGGAGCATGTCGTGCCTGGCGGACTGCCGACCGAAGCGGCCATTGCGCAAGTGATCGTCGCCAAGTTCGGCGATCATACGCCGTTTTACCGGCAGGCCGGGATCTACGCGCGACAAGGGATCCGGCTCGACCGGGCGACGCTGGGGAACTGGTCCGGCCGCGCCTGCTTCCATCTCCAGGCTGTTGGGGATCGGATGCGCCGCCAACTGGCGGCGGCGGATCGCCTGTTCATGGACGAGACCACGGCGCCGGTGCTTGCTCCCGGGCGCGGCCAGACGAAGAAAGGCTTCTTCTGGGCTATTGTCTCCGACGACCGCGGCCACAGCGGCCCAAGTCCGCCGATCGTGCTGTTCCGATATGCGTCCGGACGCAGCGGCGCTTTCGCCAGGCAGTTTCTGGACGGCTTTAACGGGCGCTTCCTGCAATGCGACGCATACGAGGGCTATGATCGGCTGACCGGCGTTGCGCGACCGCAAGGCCCCTGGACGCTCGTGCATTGCTGGAGTCATCTGCGTCGGCGCTTCGTCAAGCTGGCGCGCAACAG
Organism: Nitrobacter sp. JJSN; assembly: GCF_051912485.1. Classification (GTDB taxonomy): domain Bacteria; phylum Pseudomonadota; class Alphaproteobacteria; order Rhizobiales; family Xanthobacteraceae; genus Nitrobacter. Next base: position 1,086,355 of record NZ_CP196822.1, read on the forward strand.
CAGATCGCCGATCGCCGAAGACGCGGTCCGGCAGATTGCGCTTCTCTATGCCATCGAAGCCACGGTGCGCGGCTCATCGCCGGACATCCGACTGGCCGCGCGCAAGGAGCATTCGCGGCCTGTCGTTGCTGCTTTGAAGCCGTGGTTCGAGAAACAGCTGTCGATGATCTCCAGCAGCTCGACACTCGCCCAGGACATCCGCTACGCGCTCAATCATTGGCCGGGGCTGACCCGCTTCCTCGAAGACGGACGTCTCGAGCTCGACACCAATCCGGTCGAAAACGCCATCCGGCCGGTGTGCCTGACCAGAAAAAATGCGCTATTTGCTGGTCATGAAGTTGGAGCCGAGAATTGGGCTTTGCTGGCGTCGATCGTAGCCACCTGCAAGCTCAACGACGTCAACCCCGTCGCCTACATCGCCGAAACACTCGAGGCAATCATCGCCGGCCATCCTCAAAGCAAAATCGAAGACCTCATGCCCTGGAGATTCCGCAAAACGTCAAGCCCACATCAATGGGGCAGCGGTTGAGCGCTTACGAATCAAGAGCCGCTAGCGGCCTTTCGCGCAAAACTGCGGCGTCTCACAATCGGCCGGACTTTGTCGCCCGAATACCAGCTGGCGCCGGCGGATTGCCAAGGAGTTTGCTGTCCCGTTCAAGACGAGAATCTGAAGGTCGGCCGGTCACCGGCAGCTACTCTATATGCCGAACGATTGGCCGAGAGCCCTTGCCAGTGAAAAACCGGCGCGGGTCAATGTCCCGTGGTTATAATTTTGATCCCACTGGTTGACCACGAACAGCACAATTGCGAGCGCGAAAATCATTTTCATGGAGGTAGGTTGGCACCAGAGTCTTAACATCAAATTAGGACAATCCGGCGTTGGACAGTGACGATCACAAGTCCCCTTCATGATTACGCAGGCGCAAAAAGGCAGAACTGCGGAAAAGGGTTTTGAAGACGATCAGATCGCCAAGATGACCCCCAGAGAAGGCCCATCAGTTGCTCGGTATAATTCCGCCGCGCCGTATTGAAATTAAAGAGGCCGCCCACTGAGGCCGCCCCGGGGCTAACCTTGACCTTGGGTCAATTGCTGCAAGATCTGTTGAAACATTTGGGCGGGATCGTTTTGACCGCCAGACGCTCTTTCGTCGTTTCTGCACACTCCCTCAAGTGCCCCCTTGATGAAGCCGCCGCTCACGGCGTCAAGATCACGGTCAGACAGTTCGCGGATTTCGTTGTTCAACTCGCTCATGTCTCTCTCCTGCTTTTCAAGGAGAGGACCATCCCCTCCGTGGTTAGGAAAGGTAGAACGCGGCACCTGATCTCGCTGTGATGGTCGTCACATATATCAAGGGGACTATCTACGAATAAAAGAGGCCGTCCACTGAGACGGCCTTTCGCTGTGAGTTCCACTGCGCGAAAACTGGCAATAGACTTAGAAACGTTCTAAGCATCTGCGTGCACAAGGCAGGTAGGTGAGGAATTATGTCCTTTGACCCGATGGCCGCTGCGATTGGCTGGCTGGACGCCTATCGCGCAAGCGACCTTGAATCTGTTCTGGAAATGTACGCGGACGATGCCACGGTTGAATGTGCTTGTGGCGGCCTAAAAACAATCGTCGGCAAGGACGCGATCCGCGCTTATTGGGTGCAGCGCCTCAAGGACTATCCCGCATCTGACTTGAATGACCTTCAGTTGTCGATTGAAGGGGCGGTCATCTCATATTCCGCCGGAGATGGGTCTGTCTGTGCGACGCTGGGGTTTAATGCGGACGGTCAGATCAAGCGGTTGCGGTGCGGACCATCCAAGTACTGGTATGTTTAGGCGGCCTTACTCTGGTGGCTTCAGCCCGCCTTTGATCCAGCCAACAGCAGACGACAGGGGATCAGGGATTCCCATAGTGGTCTGCCCCCTGAAAAGTGGTCCTCCCTGAGTTAGGCTATTAGCCGTAGAGAGGACATTGGAATGCCCCAGAAGAAGCACAAGCCGGAAGAGATCGTCGCTAAGCTGCGCCAGGTCGATGTTTTGCTTTCACAAGGCAGATCGGTTGGCGAAGCGGTTCGTTCGATCGGCGTGACGCAGTTCACGTATTACCGGTGGCGCAAGGAGTTTGGTGGCTTGAAGGGCGACCAGGTGAAACGCCTCAAGGAGCTTGAGAAAGAGAACGACCGGCTGCGCAAGGCTGTGTCGGACCTGACGCTGGAGAAGCTGATCCTGAAAGAGGCTGCCTCGGGAAACTTCTTCTCTATTCGGGGCGCATGATGCAAGCTCCTTTTTGCACGTCCACGATGTCAGAGATCATCCTGCGAGGCTCTTGCTTCTCTCCGAGGTCAGCATTTTGCAGCCTCATGATGGGATCAGAGGGAACGGGCGGAGCCATCTAAGCCGCGCGGTCGTAAGTGCGCCGCACGAGTTTCCTCGGTCTCACCCAATCCCGTCGTCCTCGCGGGACGCCTCCTCCAGCATGGAGGAAGTTGAATCGGTTGTCGTTTTCCTCTGTGATTAGGTTGTAGCTGCGCTCCAGCGGAAGTCGGTATCATCCCTCCACATCCGGTGAAGTATGACCGCGAGCTTGCGTGCAACTGCGACCATCGCCTTTTGCATTCCGCGCCGGCGCGCCACTGCAATGCCCCAGGCCTTGAGCGGGTTCCAGCGACCTGGGCCAGTTAATACGACGAGAGCTGCTTCATAAAGGCTGGATCGAAGCATCACATCCCCAGATCGGGAGATGCGACCCGTCCTGGAGATCTCGCCGGACTGATAAATGCGCGGCGTAAGTCCGTAGTGAGCACCCACGCACTTGGATCTTGAGAATCGCGCGGGATTGTCGACGCACGTTCGGAACGTGAGAGCGACGATCGGTCCGACCCCTGGCGCGGACATCAGGCGGCGACAGACCGGATCGACCTGCACCAGATCAAGCAGCATGCGGTGAAGTTTAGCAAACTGAGCTCGTAGAGCTGCTCGTGCCTCTAACAACGAAGCGGCGATGGCAGCAACGAACGAATGATCTGCAACGAGCTCACGGATACGGTCCTCAAATTTGATTTTGCCAACCACACCCACCTTGAGTCCGAAATTACGCAGCGAGCCCCGCAGGTCATTCTCGATGTCATAAATCTTCCGCTGCAGTAATTTGCGAGAGGTCAGCAGAAGTCTTCGATGTTGGCTGGCGGGAGTTTTGACGTGGACTGCCTTGAACAGCCCGACCCGCATCATCTGGGCGATCCCGCGGGCGTCGTTCCGGTCGGTTTTGTTGATGCGTGCCGAGAGCGCTGCATGCATATGCCGGGTCTCGACACAGATCGCCGCAAGGCCAACGTCGACGAGACCGGCATAGATCCACTGGGATAATGGTCCTGCTTCCAATCCGATCCGCTCGAAAGGCTGACCGAACTCGTGCAAGCGACCGGCTATTGCCTCTGGTGCACTATCAACCATCGTCTCGAGAAGGACTCGCCCGTTCGCGTCCAGGACGCAAATAGCGGTCGTCTTCACGGAGATATCGAGGCCAGCAAACAGTGACATGACGGGCTCCTTCGATGTTGAATATCTGGAGCTTCAATCTCGCCTCGCAACGGACGCCTTGGCGAGGGAAACCCCCGAATACCCCATCTGAGCCCCTCCCGCCGTCGCCGCTGCGTCGACCACGTCATGGTGAAGTTCTCCGTCTCGGAGCGCTTTGCCTGCAAGGTTCTCGGCCAGCATCGCTCGACCCAGCGCAAGAAGCCGCAAAGCCGACCGGATGAAGAGGCATTGACGACCGACATCATCCGTCTGGCCTCACGCTACGGCCGCTATGGATATCGCAGGATCACGGCGATGCTGCGGTCCGAGGGTTGGACGGTGAATGCCAAGCGTGTCGAGCGTATCTGGCGGCGGGAGGGGCTGAAGGTTCCCCAAAAGCAACCGAAGAAAGGCCGGCTCTGGCTGAACGACGGATCGTGCGTCCGGCTTCGGCCCGAGCATTCTAACCATGTTTGGTCCTATGACTTCGTCGAGGGCCGGACCCACAATGGCAGGAAGTTCCGCATGCTCAACATCATCGACGAGTTCACCCGAGAATGTCTGGCGATCCGGATTGATCGCAAGCTCAACTCGACCAACGTCATCGACGTCTTGTCGGACCTGTTCATCCTACGCGGCGTGCCCGGCCACGTTCGCTCTGATAACGGGCCGGAGTTCATCGCTAAGGCAGTGCGGGATTGGATTGCAGCTGTCGGCGCGAAGACCGCGTTCATCGAGCCCGGAAGCCCTTGGGAGAACGGCTACTGCGAGAGCTTCAACTCAAAGCTTCGCGACGAACTGCTCAACAGCGAGATCTTCTACAGCCTCGCCGAGGCCAAGGTCATCATCGAGGCATGGCGACGCTACTACAACACCGAGCGACCACACTCATCGCTCGGATATAAACCGCCGGCGCCAGAGGCCATCGCCTGGCCTTCAAAGCCAGCCGGATCGCTTCCGCCGGCAGCGCAAGCAATGGCCGAAAAGCCCATCATGCATTAAGACTGAAAGTGGACCACCTCATAGGGGCAGGCCACTTCAGTTGTCGATTGAAGGGGCGGTCATCTCATATTCCGCCGGAGATGGGTCTGTCTGTGCGACGCTGGGGTTTAATGCGGACGGTCAGATCAAGCGGTTGCGGTGCGGACCATCCAAGTACTGGTATGTTTAGGCGGCCTTACTCTGGTGGCTTCAGCCCGCCTTTGATCCAGCCAACAGCAGACGACAGGGGATCAGGGATTCCCATAGATGATTGCATTTAGCGCACTCGAAAAACTCACGGCGCTAGCTTGGTTTTGTCCCCGCACTTAGGGCATGGCGGACGGTCGACGACATAGCTGCTCGCGCTGGATCAGGCGCAAGCTTTACCGACTTACAGTCACCGATTATTGCCGAGGACGGGGCGGTGATGGTTCAGTCATACCACACGAGCGGCATGAATGGTCTGTCCAAAGTGTACACAACTCAAATCAGGCCACTCCCAAAATCAACTTAGGTCAGGCGGCGAGCCGAAATCGGCCTAAAGCCCTGAAGGATTTAGTTGGGCCCCTGATGCTTAAAGAGGTTTTCAATCTGGAGGAGGGGGCGGTGACCTTGGAATACCCAGTGACGCTCTCCGCTGAGAGCTATCAGGACCTTTCCGATTATCTTGAATTGTTTTTGCGGAAAGCAAAACGTCGCGCCGAAAAAGGTGATGAAGAGGCTGCCCATTGAGGCGGCCTTACTCTTTGATGCACACCATATGGTTCAGCACTTCTTGCACGCCCTTTGCAAAGGCACAGCACTCTTCATGAGAATCGAAAGTGGCTTGGTATTTGCCGTCAAACAATGAGACGGTTCGGCCACCCTGTCGACCGTAACGAAGCGCACCTACGGATTTACCGGTGTCTTCATCGTTGATTGGCTCGCTGCCAACATTTTGGCTGCGGAGGTCCACTAGCGGGATTTTCAGTCGCATATAACCCCCGTAAACTAGGACACTTCTCAAATCAACTTAGGACACTCGGGGTCAAATACGGACAGTACCCTGAAGGCAGATTTATCCCTTGACGCCAAGTAATCCTGAATATAGGCTATCCCTCAATCGCAGGTAGCAAGGGGATAGCGGTCGTGGCCCAATACACCTTCAAACAGTTCCAGACCGAATATCCAAACGATGCCGCTTGCCTCGCCAAACTGATGGAAATCAATTTCGGTGGGACGGAGATCATGTGCCCCGGCTGCAAAAAACGGGCTTCGTTTCATCCAATGACCAAGCGCCGGGCCTATGCCTGCCAAGACTGCGGACACCACGTTTACCCGGCTGCCGGGACCATCTTTCACAAGTCGCGGACCAACCTGACCAAGTGGTTTTTCGCCATGTACCTAATGACCAGCACGCGCCACGGCGTTGCGGCCAAGGAGGTGCAGCGGCAGTTGGGCGTTACCTACAAGTGCGCGTGGCGGATGTGCCATGAGCTTCGCAAGCTGATGGCGTCGGCTGATGACAAGTGGGGTGGCCCATTGGATGGCCATGTCGAGATCGACGAAACCTTCGTCGGCGGCAAGCGTAAAGCCAACGAGCCGGACAACAAGACGGTGGTGTTCGGTATGCTACAGCGCGACGGTCGCTTGCTAGCTGCCCCGATCCCGGATGTTACGACCTACACGGTCGAGGGCATCATTAACGAGAACATTCCGGCAGGAACGATCATCAGTACGGACGAACACAAAGCCTACCATGGCCTTGGCTGGGCCTATGACCACGGCACAGTCAATCATTCCGCGAAAGAATACGTTCGTGGCATCCATCATGTGAACGGGCTGGAAAGCCATTGGTCGCTGTTTAAGCGCGCCATCAAGGGCACTCACGTTCACATTTCAGCAAAGCACTCTTGGAAGTACGTCAGCGAATTTAGCTTCCGCCGGAACATGCGAAAATCGCATTGGGCGATGTTCAATCTTCTTGTGCAGGCTTTCGCGCTGCCGCGCCTACAAGACGCATGAAATCCTCTCGGTGAGTGGGGTTTGCGTCGTTGGCAAGAGGGGCGGGCGGTTCCGCGGCTTCGGGCTTTGCCGCGCCGGGAAACTGGCGGGCATATTCCTTTTCAGCTCGAATTGTTTCCGGCTGACGAAGGTCCTTAAGCGTAGGCATATCTAGCACCTCCATTATGTGCCAAGCGGGAATCACGCACGTCATTCCGCTCATGCCCTCAACATAGCCGCCTTCTACGATTAAGTCCCTCCTGGATTCCGAGAGTTGGGCTGGCCTTTCGTGCAACTCCCATTTTTCGGGAAACTGGCCCCAATGAATACCTAGCAACCTAAAGAGGCCGCGAAACACGACTGATCCTCGGAATGAATCACCAAAGTCAGATCTCATTTGCAGTCGCTCAAACTCATAGCCAAAAAAATCGTTGCCGAGATCGCCTCCCACCGTTCGGTAGACATATACGGGAGAGCCAGAAAAGCCCGTGCGGGAGTGCATATCTGCAACGAAGCTTTCTCCCATGTATCCGGTTGACTGCTTTATCGTTGCCTTTGGATTCGAAAGCATGCTGATGTTTCCGAAGCGGGCGCTTGGAACGTTAACACTCATGCCATCGTGATCGATAAACAGCCCGATCATGAATACATCATCACCGACACCAATATGACCAATGCCCGGTTCGTCTGGGTGGCGTAAAAATTGGTGAGTGGATACTTGAGAGACATCGTGAATCTCATGATCGAGAGCCAGCGGAACGACCGCAATGTCATATTTGCCCGGTAGGAAATGCCAATCCTCGGGACCTAACTCAATAACATCGGTGCCGCCGTCTTTGGTGTTCAGTCTGATTACGGAAAACCCGCGAGAGCACGCGACGTGCCAGTTGGTCACGCCGTAAAAGTGGTTTCCATGGGAGGGCAGGCGTCCCCACGTGCCGTCATAGCGCACGATGAAGCCAGTCCCGCCCGGATTTCGACCGGCTAGAGCGTCATCTCTGCTGCTGTAGAGATAAAAAACTCCACTGATTACAGAATCCGGAATCCGGGGCATGCCGACCTTTACCCATTTGGTCTGGGGCACGCCCGCCGTCGAAAAAAACGGAACGGGAAGCCGATCAAACTCTAAATCGTGCCAGCCAATGGAGTGAAACATGATCTCAACCGCTACTTGGCGTCAAGGGATAAATCTGCCCTGAAGGACAAAAGAACATATTGCGAACTTAGAACAAATGGGGCACATTGGCTCTATCTGATTACCCCCACGGCGCCATTCGTTGTCCCCCCCGCGAATCCCGTTCATAAGGAGCCCGGCCTATGTCCCAAGCTGCCCTGCGTATCGTCGAAGGATCCTCCATGGATAAGTCGAAGGCCCTGTCCGCCGCGCTGTCCCAGATCGAGCGTCAGTTCGGCAAGGGCTCGGTGATGAAGCTTGGCAAGAACGACAAGTCCATGGACGTCGAGGTGATTTCCTCGGGCTCGCTCGGGCTCGACATCGCGCTCGGCGTCGGCGGTCTGCCGAAGGGGCGAGTGGTCGAGATTTACGGCCCGGAATCCTCAGGCAAGACCACGCTGGCGCTGCATTGCGCCGCCGAGGCCCAGAAGAAGGGCGGCATCTGCGCCTTCATCGATGCCGAACATGCGCTCGATCCGGTCTATGCCCGCAAGCTCGGCGTCAATGTCGATGAGTTGTTGATCTCGCAGCCTGATCACGGCGAGCAGGCGCTGGAGATCGCCGATACGCTGGTGCGCTCGGGCGCGGTGGACATACTGATCGTCGATTCGGTGGCGGCGCTGGTGCCGCGCGCCGAGCTCGAGGGCGAGATGGGCGATGCGTTGCCCGGTCTGCAGGCGCGACTGATGAGCCAGGCGCTGCGCAAGCTCACCGCCTCGATCAACAAGTCCAACACCATGGTGATCTTCATCAACCAGATCCGCATGAAGATCGGGGTGATGTACGGCTCGCCGGAGACGACCACCGGTGGCAACGCGCTGAAGTTCTACGCATCCGTCCGGCTGGACATCCGCCGCATCGGCGCGATCAAGGAGCGTGACGAGGTGGTCGGCAACCAGACCCGCGTCAAGGTGGTGAAGAACAAGCTGGCGCCGCCCTTCAAGCAGGTCGAGTTCGACATCATGTACGGCGAGGGCGTCTCCAAGATGGGCGAAATCCTCGATCTCGGCGTGAAAGCGGGAATCGTCGAGAAATCAGGCGCCTGGTTCTCGTATGACAGTCAGCGTCTCGGTCAGGGCCGCGAGAATTCGAAAGCTTTCCTGAAAGCCAATCCCGACATGACCGCGAAGATCGAAGCTGCGATCCGGCAGAACTCGGGTCTGATTGCCGAACAGATACTGGGCGGCAGTCCTGAGCGCGATGCTGACGGCGAAGAGCCGGCGGAGGACTGAGGGCCAGCCGGTCTGGATTCAAGTTTGAAGGTTTGAAGTTTCGAGGTCTGGCCGGGTATTCGACCGGATCGGGTGCGATCCGCGAAGACGGGAATCCTTCGCGGGCGCGTATGTCGCGCCTCTCGGAAGCAAACGGGCGCTGTGGATGTTGAGTTGCCGACATCCACAGTGCCCGGTTTTGTTTTGATCACGCTCGGAGGACATCGTCTCCGCGCGCTTCGGTGACATCGTCCGCTTTCGCAGACGATGACGCCTCATCTTCAGCCAAGGCTCTGGCGTGGATCTTGTTACTCTGCCGCCTGCGCGTAGTCTTCCATGGGCGGGCAGGAACAGACAAGATTGCGGTCGCCGTAGACATTGTCGACACGGCCGACTGGGCACCAGTACTTGTCTGACCGCGGAGTGCCGGCCGGGAAGCAGCCCTCGGCACGGCTATAGGGCCGCGACCAGCTATCGTCGGCGATGTCGTGCACCGTATGCGGCGCGTGGCGCAGCGGCGATGCTTCGACGTTCCAGCGTCCGGTCTCGATCTCCGCAATCTCGTGCCGGATCGCGATCATGGCGTCGCAGAATCGATCCAGCTCCGCCTTCGATTCGGATTCGGTCGGCTCGATCATCAACGTGCCCGGTACCGGAAAACTCATGGTCGGGGCATGGAAGCCGTAGTCGATCAGCCGCTTGGCGATATCGTCCACTGTGACGCCTGTTTTGGCCTTCAGCGCGCGGGGATCGATGATGCATTCATGCGCGACCCGGCCCTTCACGTTGCGGTACAGCACCGGAAAGTGCGGATCGAGCCGTTGCGCGACATAGTTGGCGTTGAGAATCGCAACTTCTGTGGCACGCGTCAGGCCTTCGTCGCCCATCATCAGGATGTAGATGTAGGAGATGGTCAGGATCGAGGCCGAGCCGAACGGCGCCGCCGAGACCGGTCCGACCGCAGACGGCGTTGCGCCGTCGATCGCGGGATGGCCGGGCAGGAAGGGCGCGAGGTGAGCCTTCACGCCGATCGGGCCCATGCCCGGCCCGCCACCGCCATGCGGGATGCAGAAGGTCTTATGCAGGTTGAGATGGCTGACGTCGGCGCCGTAATCGCCGGGCCGCGATAGGCCGACCTGCGCATTCATGTTGGCGCCGTCGAGATAGACCTGCCCGCCGTGCGTATGCACGATGTCGCAGATCTCGCGGATGCGCTCCTCGAACACGCCGTGCGTCGAGGGATAGGTGATCATGATCGCAGCGAGCCGGTCGGCGTGCTGCGCCGCCTTGGTCTTGAGATCGTCGACGTCGACATCGCCGCGCGCATCGCAGGCCACCACCACGACCTCCATGCCGGCCATATTGGCGGAGGCCGGATTGGTGCCGTGCGCGGAGGAGGGGATCAGGCATACCGTGCGATGGCCCTCGCCGCGCGTGGCGTGATAGCCGCGGATCGCCAGAAGCCCGGCATACTCGCCCTGCGCGCCGGAGTTCGGCTGCAGCGAGATCGCATCGTAGCCGGTGATGTCGAGCAGCCATTGTTCGAATTGTTCGAACAGCGCGATATAGCCCTCAGCCTGCTCTTGCGGCGCGAACGGATGCAGGTTTGCGAACGCTGACCACGTCAGCGGAATCATTTCCGTGGTGGCGTTGAGCTTCATCGTGCAGGACCCGAGCGGGATCATCGCACGGTCGAGCGCAAGGTCACGGTCGCTGAGCTTTCGCATGTAGCGCAGCAGCTCCGTTTCGGAACGATGGGCGTGAAACACTGGATGGGTTAGGTAGGATGTCCTGCGCCCAAGCTCGGCAGGCAGCAGATCGGGGGCGTGCTTTTCGACGTCGGCATAAGACAACGCGATGCCGTACGCGCGCCACACCGCTTCGACGGTCTCCGGCATGGTGAACTCGTCGAGCGCGATGCCGAGCGTACGGTCGGCATTGATCCGGAAATTGATGCCCTGGCTGAGTGCGCGGGTGACAATCTCGTCCTGCCGGTCGCCGACGCTCACGGTCAGCGTATCGAAGGCAGCATTGTTGAGCGGCGCAAAACCGAGCCTCGTCAGCCCCGCCGCCAATGTCGCGGTGCGGCGATGCACGGTACGCGCGATCTGCGCCAGCCCCTCGGGGCCATGATAGACCGCGTACATCGAGGCGATCACCGCCAGCAGCACCTGCGCGGTGCAGATGTTGGAGGTGGCTTTCTCGCGGCGGATGTGTTGCTCGCGCGTCTGCAAAGCGAGGCGATAGGCCGGTGCCCCGCGCGAATCCACCGACAGGCCGACGATGCGGCCGGGCAGCAGCCGCTTCAGCGCGTCGCGCACCGCCATATAGGCCGCGTGCGGGCCGCCGTAGCCCATCGGCACGCCGAAGCGTTGCGAGGAGCCGACGGCGATGTCGGCGCCGAGCTCGCCGGGCGAGGCCAGCAGCGTCAGCGCCAGCAGGTCGGCGGCAACGACTGCGAGACCGCCTTTGGCCTTCAGTGTCGCGATTGCGGGACGCAGGTCGCGCACGATGCCTGACGTGCCCGGATATTGCAGCACCGCGCCGAACACGTCCGCCTTGTCGAGGTCGTGCAGCGGATCGCCGGTGACGAGCGTCCAGCCCAGCGGTTCGGCGCGGGTGCGCAGCACCGCCAGCGTCTGCGGATGCACCTCGTGATCGACGAAGAACGCTTTTGTTTTCACCGGCGAAGATCGCTCGGCGAGCGCCATCGCTTCCGCAACCGCCGTCGCTTCGTCGAGCAACGAGGCGTTGGCGACATCGAGGCCGGTGAGGTCGCAGATCATGGTCTGGAAATTGAACAGCGCTTCCAGCCGCCCCTGGCTGATTTCCGCCTGATAGGGCGTATAGGCCGTGTACCATGCCGGATTTTCCAGGATGTTGCGCTGGATCACCGTCGGCAGGATCGTGCCGGAATAGCCTTGTCCGATCAGCGAGGTGAACGTCTCGTTCTGCGCGGCGAGATGTTGCATATGCGCAAGCGCTTCGGTTTCGCTAAAGCCCTGGCAGAGATTGAGCGGCGCTTTCTGTCGGATCGACGGCGGCAGCGCCTCGTCCATCAATGCGGCGAGGGTCTTCGCGCCAACGGTTTCGAGCATCGCGGCGATATCGCGTGACGATGGACCGATATGGCGTCTCGCGAACGTTGTGGCGGGCTCTTCACGGACGGTCATCGAATTGCTCCTCGATCCATTAAGTTAATTGAATGCGTCATGTCTCGTCTTGTGCCGGACACGACAAAAATGCTTACGCCGTGTGCGCCTTGTAGGCGGCTTCGTCCATCAGACCACCGAGCTCGCTCTTGTCTGCGATTCTGAGCTTGAAAATCCAGGCCTTGCCGTCGGCATCGGAATTGACCAGTGCCGGTTCCGTACTGAGCGCGTCGTTTACTTCAAGGACTTCGCCTGTAATCGGCGCGTAGACGTCGGAGGCCGCTTTCACCGACTCTACCACCGCCGCAGCTTCGGCTTTTTTCAACTGACGCCCGACCTTCGGCAGTTCGATGAACACGACGTCGCCGAGCTGCGACTGCGCATAGTCGGTGATGCCGATGGTCGCGGTGTCGCCCTCGATGCGGAGCCATTCGTGATCGGTGGTATACAAAACGGTCATGACAATTCCTCAACGCTTGTAATTGTGTGGAACGAAAGGCATCGCGGCCACTCGCAGCGGCAGCCGCTGGCCGCGCACGTCGGCAAAGACGAGGGCGCCGATGGCGGCATGTGATGTCGGCAGATAGCCCATCGCGATCGGGGCATTGAGGCTCGGTCCGAAGCCGCCCGATGTCACGGCGCCTATCGGATCGGCGGAAGCGGCATCAGCGAACAGCGGCGCGCCTTCGCGCACCGGCGCACGGCCCTCGGGCGTCAGCCCGACACGGCGGCGGGACGCGCCTTGCTCGAATTGGGGGAGGATGATGTCTGTGCCCGGAAAGCCACCGGCACGCACGCCGCCGCTGCGCCGGCTCTTCTGCACCGACCACTCCAGCGCGGCTTCGACCGGTGTCGTCGTTGTGTCGATATCATGACCGTAAAGGCAGAGACCTGCTTCTAGCCGCAGGCTGTCGCGGGCGCCGAGGCCGATCAGCATCACGTCGGGATCATCGAGCAATCCGGACACCAGCGCTTCGGCCTGTGCCGCAGGAATCGAGATCTCGAAACCGTCCTCACCTGTATAGCCGGAACGCGAGACGAAGCAGGCGATGCCGTCAACCTGATGAGGACCAGCCTCCATAAAGCGCATTGCGGGCGCTTCAGGGCAGACCTTCGCCAGCACGGTTGCGGCCTTCGGGCCCTGCAGAGCGACCAGCGCGCGGTCCGCGAGGACGTCGATGGAGCAGGTATCGTTAAGATGCTGGCGCAGATGCGCCTCGTCGGCGGCCTTGCAGGCCCCGTTGACCACCAGAAACAGGTGATCGTCGAAATTGGCCACCATCAGGTCGTCGAGCAGGCCGCCGGCCGCATTGGTGAACTGGGCATAGCGCTGCCGTCCGGGCGCGACCGCCATGATGTCCTGCGGTACCAGCCGTTCCAGCGCAAGCGCGGCGTCCTCGACCTTGCCGGATTTGGGCCACAGCGCGATCTGGCCCATATGCGAGACGTCGAACAGGCCGGCGCTGGTGCGGGTATGGAGATGTTCCTTCAGCACGCCAGGGGCGTACTGCACCGGCATGTCATAGCCAGCGAACGGCACCATCCGGCCGCCGCGCGCCAGATGCAGGGCGTGCAGGGGTGTTCGTTTTAGAACCGGCGTTTCGGAAACGTCCGTTACCATCAGGGGTCCTTGCGGTTAAAAGGGACGATTCCCTGAAAACCCGTCAGAGACCCCATCTGTCGCTGTGCCTGAGAGTATTATCCCGTCGGCGGACCCTGACCGCATACGGTCGAGGGTCTCTTTCCAGATGTAACCAGTCGCGCGGTCCGTTTGCCTGAGAGTTTCCGGGGCGGTTGCTCCTTCGGCGCCGGCCTACTTCCATTCCGGGAAGCGGCCGATCTCTCCCGGCGCGACTTAATAAACAGATATGAGGGAAACACGGCTTCGACAAGGCTGTCAACGCACTGCAGTATCTTTCAACGGATGTTATTCGAACCGGCCAAGCCCCTGATCCTTCTGCAGACTTTCTGGACAGCCCGGCCACCCCCGTCTAAAAGCGGTCGCTGGACAACATGCGACTGCTAACTTGCGCGTATTCTGATCGCAAATCCACTTTTGCGGAATACACGCTCAGGGCCGCGAGCCCTTATTGACGCGATGGAACAAAATGAGCGGCGTTAACGACATCAGGTCGGCGTTTCTGAACTACTTCGCGGCCAACGGCCACCAGATCGTGCCCTCGTCGCCGCTGGTTCCGCGCAACGACCCGACGCTGATGTTCACCAATGCGGGCATGGTGCAGTTCAAGAACGTCTTCACTGGCGTCGAGAAGCGGCCCTATCAGCGCGCCACCACCTCGCAGAAATGCGTGCGCGCCGGCGGCAAGCACAACGACCTCGACAATGTCGGCTACACCGCGCGGCACCACACCTTCTTCGAGATGCTCGGCAACTTCTCGTTCGGCGACTATTTCAAGGATCGCGCGATCGAGCTGGCATGGAAACTGGTGACGGAGGAGTTCGGCCTTCCGAAGGACAGGCTGACCGCCACCGTCTACATCGACGACGACGAGGCATTCGACCTCTGGAAGAAGATCGCGGGACTCCCGGAATCGCGCATCATCCGCATATCCGGCGCGGACAATTTCTGGCAGATGGGCGATACCGGTCCTTGCGGTCCGTGTTCGGAGATCTTCTACGATCACGGCGACAAAATTCCTGGCGGGCCTCCGGGATCGCCGGACGAGGATGGCGACCGATTCGTCGAGATTTGGAATCTCGTCTTCATGCAATACGAGAAGCTGCCGGACGGCAGCCGTCTCAATTTGCCGAAGCCATCGATCGACACCGGGGCGGGCCTCGAACGCGTTGCCGCAGTGCTTCAAGGCAAGCACGACAATTACGACATCGACCTGTTCGTCGCGCTGATCCGCGCCGCGGCCGATCTGACCGGGGCCGATCCGCACGGCCCGATGAAGGCGTCGCTGCGCGTAATCGCCGATCACTTGCGCGCATCCTCGTTCCTGATCGCCGACGGCGTGCTGCCGTCGAATGAAGGCCGCGGCTATGTGCTGCGCCGGATCATGCGGCGCGCGATGCGCCACGCCCAGTTGCTCGGCGCGAGGGAGCCGTTGATGTGGCGGCTGGTGGGTGTGCTGGTTCGCGAGATGGGCGAGGCCTTTCCCGAGTTGCAGCGCGCGCGGCTGCTGATCGAGGAAACGCTGCGGCTCGAGGAGACGCGCTTCCGCAAGACGCTGGAGCGCGGGCTCTCCATTCTGGACGAGAGGAGCGCGTCGCTGAAGAAAGGCGACATGTTCGACGGCGAGACCGCGTTCACGCTGTATGACACCTATGGCTTCCCGCTCGACCTGACGCAGGACGCGTTGCGTGCGCGCGGCATCGGCGTGGACCTCGCGTCATTCACCGATGCGATGGAACAGCAGAAGGCCAAGGCACGGGCGTCATGGTCGGGCTCGGGCGAGGCTGCGACTGAGACGATCTGGTTTCCGTTGCGCGAGAAACTCGGCGCCACCGAATTTCTCGGCTACGAGACCGAGATCGCGGAAGGCGTCGTCGCTTCGCTCGTGAAGGACGGCAAGGAAGCCGACAGCCTCAAGGCCGGCGAGAGCGGGGCTATCATTTTGAACCAGACGCCGTTCTACGGCGAGTCCGGCGGTCAGGTCGGCGATACCGGCGTTCTGACCGGCGATGGCGTGCGCGTCCGCATCACCGACACGCAGAAGAAGGCGGGAGATCTGTTCGTTCATCTCGGCACGGTCGATCAGGGCACACTCAAGCCCGGCATGGCGCTGGCGCTCGAGGTCGATCACGGCAGGCGCAGTGCGATCCGCGCCAACCATTCCGCGACCCATTTGCTGCACGAAGCGTTGCGACAGGTGCTCGGCGATCACATCGCGCAGCGCGGCTCGCTGGTTGCACCCGAGCGGCTGCGGTTCGATTTTGTCCACAACAAGCCGATCAGCGCAGACGAGTTGCGCCGCATCGAGGACATCGCCAACGACGTCGTACTCGAGAATGCCGAGGTGACCACGCGGCTGATGGCGGTGGACGACGCGCGCGAGGCGGGTGCACGGGCGCTGTTCGGCGAAAAGTACGGCGACGAGGTGCGCGTGGTGTCCATGGGCGGCACGAGACGGCAGGGCGCGGCGAGCAATGCGCTTGGCTGGTCGGTCGAACTCTGCGGTGGCACCCATGTGAATCGCACGGGCGATATCGGCCTGATCTCGGTGACCGGCGAAAGCGCGGTCGCGTCGGGCGTGCGCCGGATCGAGGCGCTGACTGGACATCATGCGCGCCATCACGCTAACAACGCCATCCAGCTTGCGAAAACCGCCGCCGGTGAGTTGCGCACCACGCTCGACGACATGCCGGCGCGGATTACCGCGCTGATGGACGAGCGCAAGAAGCTCGAGCGCGAATTGTCCGAGGCGCGCAAGAAACTTGCCATGGGCGTCGGCACAGCCTCAGGCAGTGCTGCCGCGAGCGCCGGAGGTGAAGGTGTGCGCGATGTCGGCGGCATCAAGCTGATGGCGCGTTCCGTTGAAGGCATCGAGATCAAGGATCTCAAGAGCCTCGCCGATCAGGGCAAGAAGCAGCTCGGCTCGGGCGTTGTTGCGCTGGTCGCGACCAGCGAGGACGGCAAGGCGAGCGTGGTCGTCGGCGTGACGCCCGATCTGGTCGCGCGCTTCTCAGCAGTGGATCTGGTGCGCAAGGCGTCCGAAGTGCTCGGCGGCAAAGGCGGCGGCGGCAAGCCGGATATGGCGCAGGCCGGCGGGCCCGATGGCGCCAAAGCTAGCGCCGCGCTCGACGCTATTGCAGCGGCAATGGGCGCATAATCCGGTTCCGGTCCGAGGGTGTTCGGATCGGTGCGGCGATGGGTAGCCGATAACCGTGTGGCATCCTGCTTGCCTATGCAACAATATGCCCTATGCATCACAACACCCCATTGATCTCCACAGTCGTGATCGGCCTCGTGCTGGCGTTTATCTTCGGTGCGCTGGTGCAACGCGTCCGGGTGTCGCCGTTGGTAGGCTATCTGCTGGCGGGCGTCGTGATGGGGCCGTTTACGCCAGGCTTCGTCGCCGACCAGAACATTGCCAACGAACTTGCTGAGATCGGCATCATCCTGCTGATGTTCGGCGTCGGGCTGCACTTCTCGCTGAAGGACCTGTGGTCGGTGCGAGCGATCGCCTTGCCCGGCGCGATGGTGCAGATCACAGCGGCGACGGTGATGGGCTGGGGACTGGGCTGGGTGCTCGGATGGAGCACCGGCAAAGGCATCATGTTCGGCATTGCGCTCTCGACGGCATCCACTGTGGTGCTGCTGCGCGCGATGCAGGAGCGGCGGCTGATCGACACCGAGCGCGGCCGCATTGCGGTCGGCTGGCTGATCGTCGAGGACATCGCCATGGTGCTGACGCTGGTGCTGCTGCCGCCGCTGGCGGGGCTGATGAACGGCGAAGCCGCGACCACCATGGCGTTGTCGGCGCTGGTCTGGCCGATGGCGTTGACGCTCGGAAAGGTCGCCGCTTTCGTGGTGTTGATGCTGGTGGTCGGCCGCCGCGTGATTCCGTGGATCCTGCATTACGTGGCGCATACCGGCTCGCGTGAATTGTTCCGGCTTGCGGTGTTCGCCATCTCGCTCGGCGTGGCGTTCGGCGCGGCGATGCTGTTCGACGTATCATTTGCGCTCGGCGCATTCTTCGCCGGCATGATTCTCAGCGAGTCCGAACTCAGCCAGCGCGCCGCCAGCGAAACCCTGCCGCTGCGCGATGCGTTCGCGGTGCTGTTCTTCGTTTCGGTCGGAATGCTGTTCGATCCGTCCATTGTTCTGAAGGAGCCGCTGCCGCTGCTGGTGACGCTGTTCATCATCCTGTTCGGCAAATCGCTGGCGGCCTATGCCATTGTGCGCGTGTTCGGCTATTCTAACTCCACGGCGCTGACGATCTCCGCCAGCCTGGCTCAGATCGGCGAATTCTCGTTCATCCTCGTCAGCCTCGGCGTCAGCCTGTCGCTGATGACGGAGCGCGGGCGCGACCTGGTGCTGGCAGGCGCCATCATCACCATCATGCTCAATCCGTTGTGGTTCGCGCTGCTCGACCGGGTGATGGCGCGAGCCGAGAAAAAAGCCGGTGAAAAGCCTTCAGATGATTCAGAGGAGGAAGCGCCGCATGTGCCGCTGCCGGTGTCGGCGTTGACCAATCACATCGTGCTGGTCGGGCACGGCCGCGTCGGCAGCGTCGTCAGCCGTGCGTTGCGCGAGGCGGGAACGCCGCTTCTCGTGATCGAGGATAACCCCGGCATCATCGAGCGGCTGAAGCAGGACGGGGTGGAGGTTATAACGGGAAACGCCGCAGCGCCCGATATGCTGCAGGCGGCCAATGTCGGCGCCGCGCGCGGTCTGCTGGTCGCGATTCCCGACGGCTTCGAGGGCGGCCAGATCGTCGCCAAGGCGCGCGCCATCAGCGAAAGTCTGCCGATCATTGCGCGGGCGCATTCCGAGGAGGAGGTCGCGCACCTCAAGCACCACGGTGCGACGTCGGTCATTATGGCTGAAACGGAAATCGCTCGTGCGATGCTGGCGCAGATCGCCGGCGCGGCGATGCGGGCGGAGATTCACCCTATCACTGGTGCGGGCACGCCTCCCGACAGCGATCCGAAACAGGCCGAGGGGAGCGCGCCGTCGGCGGCGTGAGCACCGCTGGATTATGCCGCCGCCGTCGCTTTGGTCAGGTTGTCCGCCACCTTGTCGAGGAAGCCGGTGGTGGACAGCCAGCGCTGGTCGGCGCCGACGAGAAGCGCGAGGTCCTTGGTCATGAAGCCGGCTTCGACGGTCTCGACGCAGACCCTTTCGAGCGTAGCCGCGAAATTAGCCAGCGCCTCGTTGTCGTCGAGCTTGGCGCGATGCGACAGGCCGCGGGTCCAGGCGAAGATCGAGGCGATCGAATTTGTCGAAGTCTCCTTGCCCTTCTGGTGCTCGCGGTAGTGCCGGGTCACGGTGCCGTGTGCGGCTTCCGCCTCGACGGTCTGGCCGTCCGGGGTCAGCAGCACGGAAGTCATCAGGCCGAGCGAGCCGTAGCCCTGCGCCACCGTATCCGACTGCACGTCGCCGTCGTAGTTCTTGCAGGCCCAGACATAGCCGCCGGACCATTTCAGCGCCGAGGCCACCATGTCGTCGATCAGGCGATGCTCGTAGGTCAGCTTGCGGGCCTCGAACTGCGTCTTGAACTCCCGATCGTAGATGTCCTGGAAGATGTCCTTGAAGCGGCCGTCATAGACCTTGAGGATGGTGTTCTTGGTCGACAGATAGACCGGGTAGCCGCGCAGCAGGCCGTAATTGAGCGAGGCGCGCGCAAAATCGATGATGGAATCGTCGAGATTATACATTTCCATCGCGACTCCGGGACCGGGCGCCTTGAACACCTCGCGCTCGATCACCGCGCCGTCCTCGCCGACGAACTTCATGCTCAGCGTTCCCTTGCCGGGGAATTTGATGTCGGTGGCGCGATACTGATCGCCATAGGCATGGCGGCCGATGATGATCGGCTTGGTCCAGCCGGGGACGAGGCGAGGCACGTTCCTGCAGATGATCGGCTCGCGGAAGATCACACCGCCGAGGATGTTGCGGATGGTGCCGTTCGGCGACTTCCACATCTGCTTGAGGCCGAATTCCTCCACCCGGGCTTCGTCCGGCGTGATGGTGGCGCACTTCACGCCGACGCCGACCTTCTTGATGGCGTTGGCCGCATCGATGGTGATCTTGTCGTCGGTCTTGTCGCGGGATTCCATCCCCAGGTCGAAATACATCAGGTCGATATCCAGGAACGGATAGATCAGCTTGTCCTTGATGTATTTCCAGATGATCCGGGTCATCTCGTCGCCATCGAGTTCAACGACGGGATTGGTCACCTTGATTTTTGCCATGGGAGATCGGGCCTTTTCGGGATAACCGCGCTTCGGAAGGGGACGGGTCGGGCTATAGCACCGCGACGGTGCAGGCGGAAGCCGAACGGGCCGCATTACGGCGCTGATTTTCCAGACGTTCTGACGCTTCGAGCGATGCCCGCTCTGCATCTTGGCGGCGGGCGCTCACCTTCCGCTGCAAATTCAAGACGATTTCATAAACCCATTATTTGGCTTGAGAAAAATTCGGAAAAGCGCAATCGAAGATGCGGCGAGAGGCGCCCTTGAACCAGAATCTCAAGCTCGACTGAAAGACGAGGCAAGATGTCCGGCACCGACAGGACAAAAACCGGCATCGACGCGGTCGGCCCCACCGTGATTCTGGTCGAGCCGCAGCTCGGCGAGAACATCGGCATGGCCGCGCGCGCCATGGGCAATTTTGGCCTCACGCGGCTGCGCATCGTCAACCCGCGCGACGGCTGGCCCAATGTCGCGGCCCAGCGCGCGGCGGCGGGCGCCGATCATATTCTCGGCCATGTCGAGCTGTTCGACACGGTGGCCGAGGCGGTTGCCGATTGCACGCTGCTGTTCGCGACCACCGCGCGCGCCCACGATCAGGCCAAGCCCGTGGTGGCGCCGGAGGCCGCGGCCGCGGAAGTGACCGCGCAGATCGCGGCCGGCGGCCATGTCGGCATCCTGTTCGGCCGCGAGCGCGCCGGCCTGCTGAATGAAGAGGTGGCGATGGCGGACCGTATCATCACCTATCCCGTCAATCCGGGCTTCGCCTCGCTCAACCTGGCGCAGGCCGTGCTGCTGATGGGTTACGAATGGTTCAAGCTGGTGACGCGGGCCGTGCTGCCGTTCGCGATGCCGGAACGCTCGGAGCGGGCCTCCCAGCACCAGATGCAGGCGTTCTTCGACAATCTGGTCAGCGAGCTCGACAAGGTGGAGTTCCTGCGCCCGGCCGAGAAGCGCGACACCATGCTGGTCAACCTGCGCAACATCTTCACCCGCATGGAGCCGACCAAGCAGGACATGCACACGCTGCACGGCGTGGTCATGGCCATTGCCGAGGGACGCAAGGGACCGGCCAAGGGCGGTGTGCTCGACGGCGCGCAGGCGACGCGGCTGCGGGCGCTGCTGGCCGAGCAGGGGCCGGGAGGGGCTTCCGCCGACAGCAGCAGCACGGTGCGCGGGCTGGCGCGGCTGCTCAGACGAAATCCCACCGATGCCGAGCGCATCCTGTGGCAAGCGCTGACGCGCGACCGCCGCTTCGCCGGCCAGTTCAAGCGGCAGACCCCGGTCGGTCGTCACATTCCGGATTTCGTGTCATTCGCTGAGCGCATCGCGATCGAACTGGTGAATCCGAACGAGAGCGACACCATCGCGCGCGACCGCGCGGCGCGGGGAGCGTGGCTGGCCGAGCGCGGCTATCGTGTGGTGGAGATCGAGGCGGTGGTGGTGGAGAATGATCTAGCGCGGGTGCTGGATGGGCTCGCGGGGAGGATGGCGGAGGGAGAGGAGCGGTAGAGCGCCTGTCCGCAAAGCTTTCAGAAGGATACGACAAGTTAAGCCAAAATCTGTGCCCGAACCCAGCCGAGGTCTATCCTTCCCGCATCGATGCGAGTCGCCGCTGGTGCGAGGCCGCAATTATGTTGAACCGCTCGGCAGATTAAACGCATGCCAGAAATCTCTGCAAATGTAACGCTCAGGCCGACACGCATAGGATTCCTCGTTCGACCGACCGACCTTAAATCGGTGCGAACGATTATGCGGGTCTGCGCGTGCTTGTGGGGCGGAACTTACAACCCGATCATTCCGGTATTTACGAAGCCGCCGCGCGAATGGAAGCCAGAGGCGTTCGATCGCGTTATCGGTGCGGATGTGGCAGCCGGGTATGTTCGGTTTTTTGAGCCCGACGTTTATGTCGAGGCCGAAGAAGGCCTACTTGAAGCTGCGGGACTCAATGGGCTACGCGAACGACACTTCATCAGTCCTACCGTTATGACGTTGGCCGAATTGCTTAAGAGTGAGCAAGGGAAAGCTTGGTGGGAGCCGCCGTTTGGCCTGCCCGTGGATGACGTGTTCGCTCACCTCTACAAGACTGAGCAAAAATTTATTCAGCGTAATCCCAGAGAGAATCTTCTCGTTAGTGCGGAGAGGGGGAGCGCTCTTACCGAAGCCGTCTTCGGTCATTACCTCAAAAGCAAGGCTGCCGATTACATCCAAAGTACCTACATCGATGTGTTTGAGCCGCTCAAATGCAAGCCGGGCCCGGCTACGTGGCAAAAGGCCTATATGGGTGGCGGCTTTTTTCCTCTCGCGGCAACTCGGTACGGACTTAACCTAGCAGTTTGCTGAAAAAGCCAAAATTGACCGCTTCGATGATCCTCGGAACGCCTCATCGCGATGATGTGTATTCGGCGGCGCGTTGCAGTCGTTGTCGTCCTGGCGACGACGCGGTTATGCCGTGACCAGTTTGGGAACGCGGATCAGGTTATAGGCGATCAAGTTGAGCATGAAGTCGGCGGCAACGCGGCAAATGCCACGATGTTTGGTCCTGCGCATCGTGCCGTGCTGCTTGCCCCAGCCGAAGATGCATTCGATCATCGCCCGGCGCGTCTGCGACATGCCATAGCCCTGATGGCGCGTGGTCCGTGCGTCGATAGCGCTCCGGCGGCGCCTGCCGGTCTTGCCCATGCCATTGTTCTGCGTCACATGCGGTGTGACGTCGATGGCGCGAAGATTGGCCACATGATCGGCCGTGTCATAAGCCTTGTCCGCACCGGCGGTAATGCGGCGACCCGCTTTCCTGCCTTCGGCCTCGAGCATTATCTCCGCGGCGCGGCGCTCGGCGGTGCCGCTCGCGTGCGTGACGATGCCGGCCACGGCCAGCCCATGCCGGTTCTCCATGGTGACGTGGCCCATGTAGCAGAGCCTGGCCTCGCGTCCGGCCGCCTTGCGGTAGAGCCGGCTGTCGGGATCGCTCGTGCTGACATGGGTGTCGTTCTTGCGCGTCTGACCGTGGAAGTTCGTGCCGTCGTCGCCATCGCGGCCATCCTTGGGACGAAAGCTCTTCTGTGACGCCCAGGCCTCGATCAACGTGCCGTCCACCGAGAAGTGCTCGTCCGAGAGCAGCGGCTCGACCTGAGGGTGTTTCAAAAGCCTGGTCATGAACTTCGTGAACACATCGCCGTTCTGCAGCCGCTCGCGGTTCTTCGTGAAGCTGGTCGGGTTCCAGACCGGATGGTCCGGCGACAGCCCCACGAACCAGCGATACAATAGATTGTAGTCCAACTGCTCCATCAATTGGCGCTCCGAGCGAATGCCGTAGAGCACCTGCAGAAGTAGCGCGCTGAGCAATTGCTCCGGCGCGATCGAGGGGCGCCCTTCACTTGAATAGAGCCTGGCAAAGCTACGGTTCAACTCGCCCAGCACATCACGGACCAGCGCCCGGATCTTCCTCAGCGGATGGTTCGGCGGCACCCGCGCCTCCGGCGAGATGTACGAAAACAACCCGCCCTGATCCACAAAGGCTCCGCGCATCCCAACCTCCACCGATTCACGATGAAAATCGAATCAGCAAATTCTCGCACGCGCGAGCGGTTTTTCAGCAGACTGCTAGAGCGTTACTGGCACCACGAGTTAACCCTCTTCGTGTTTGATCCGAAACGCCCCACGGATTTGATAGACCTATGGAATCTAAGGCTCGAGCCGCGTCCGATTCTCCCAATACCGGTCGAATGGTTTAACGCATTAGCCGACGACATTTTCGATATCTTGAAGTCGCAACATCGCCCTATCATGGGAAATCCACAGGGGCTCATGCATAACGCTACGATCGAGTTTGCGCGCTCGCTCGCGCGGCCAGTAGTCGAATCATTAGTCAAGTCCTTGAAGCCAGGCCTCCCAAGCGGCGCGCTCGCGGTGAAACATTGGCGCAATCCAATTTGGATTGAACACCGCAACAGCCATGTTCATCGCGATCACAGGATGAAGGTTTCGGTTGAGAAAAAGTCTGTCGAATTAAGAGTGAAGGATGACGAGAGGCAACTTCGAACCGAGTTCTCGCCAATTGAACCGGAATTTTCTCGTCAGTACGGCCGGGGCGAGCATCGCTGGGTCAATGTGTTGCAGGTGCCCTCGTATGGTGCGGGTCGCGATATTGCGTCTATTCTTCCGTTCAACACGTTCGATCGC
Source organism: Nitrobacter sp. JJSN (assembly GCF_051912485.1). Taxonomy (GTDB): domain Bacteria; phylum Pseudomonadota; class Alphaproteobacteria; order Rhizobiales; family Xanthobacteraceae; genus Nitrobacter. Next base: position 1,110,426 of record NZ_CP196822.1, read on the forward strand.
TCGTGGCCCCGTCTTGGAATGGGCGGGGAACGCGTTGCGGTCAGCAGCGAGGGCTGGGTTTACCCGCAACAGTACAAGAGTTCTTCGCAGTGGGTCACGCTTCTGCGAACAGACGAGGCCATTGTTGGTTCTTTGAATCAGCTTGGGATCAAAGCCGAGTTGTCTGAGCCCGGCCATGTCGCAAAGCAAATGCTGGAGAATCTAGAAGGGCTTTGGACAACTCATTTGCTGGCTGACCTGCCAACGATTCAACTACTGAATAAGATGGCTGGCGGACTTCGTAGGAAAAGTAATGAAGACGGCATCACCGAAGAGAATTTTGGGCTTAGGACAGCTCCACTGAAGGAGTGGACGGACCTAACAGGGCGCTGAAAAACGGTCTCGCGTTTGGATCGATTTGATGATTCCGTTGTTGCGGGCGAGACGACGGGGGTGATTTGCGATGCGAGGCGGGGAAGAGCGATCGGACGGGATGTTCAGCTATGTTCGGCTGGAGAATCGCGTTGCGAAGGATCATCCGCTGCGGCCGATCCGTGCACTGGTCGATGAGGTTCTGGCCGGGATGAGTACCCGGTTCGCCGCGCTTTATTCGCATACCGGTCGTCCCTCGATCCCGCCGGAGCAATTGCTGAAGGCGCTGCTGCTGCAGGCGTTCTTTTCGGTGCGGTCGGAGCGGCAACTGATGGAGCAGCTCGACTATAATCTGCTGTTCCGCTGGTTCGTCGGATTGTCGATGGATGCGTCGGTTTGGGACGCCACGACGTTTACGAAGAATCGTGACCGGCTGCTTCAAGGCGACGTGGCGCGCGAGTTCCTGGCGGCGGTTCTGTCGCAGCCGCGGGTGAAGCGGCTTCTGTCGAACGACCACTTCAGCGTCGACGGCACGTTGATTGAGGCCTGGGCGTCGATGAAGAGCGTGCGGCCGAAAGACGATGGCGCGCCACCCCCATCCGGTGATGGCGGCCGCAACGTCGAGGTAAACTTCAGGGGCGAGAGGCGCACCAACGATACGCACGCCTCGACGACGGACCCTTCGGCGAAGCTCTACAAGAAAAGCCCCGGCGTCGGGGCCGCGCTGTGCTTCATGGGACATGCCCTGATGGAGAACCGCAACGGGCTGATCGTCGACGCCGTGCTGACGCCGGTCGATGGCCATGCCGAGCGCGCCGCTGCGCTGATCATGGTCGAACCGTTGGCGGACCGCCCGACGCGCATCACGCTCGGCGCGGACAAGGGCTACGACGCCGGCGACTTCGTCAACGAACTGCGCTCCATGAATGTGACGCCACACGTCGCGGCGAAGGAGAAGCATTCCACCATCGACAGCCGCACCACCTGTCATGCCGGGTACAGGACGAGTTTGCGGATCAGAAAGCGGATCGAGGAGGCGTTCGGCTGGATCAAGACCGTCGCTGGTCAGCGCAAGACAAAATTCCGCGGCGTGGATCGCGTCGGATGGGCCTTCACGCTGGCTGTCGCCGCCTACAACCTCATCCGCATCCCGAAACTGATCTTCTCATGATGACCAACGCATCGTCCCCGACGCGTGCGGAAAACCAGACGGTGCCAATGGTCGGACGTCGATGCGATTGGCGACAGCAAGAGCCCTATGCAAGTTGTTCAGCAGCCTGCTAATCTCGCGAAGAAATGCCAGCCAGCGCTTGCCCGTCGTAAAGTTGGAAGAATTTACCAAACGAAATATTATTCGGATCGGACTTGAGACAATGTGCCCGCATTGCAAGGCCACGAATTGGAATACATTGACCTCAACCGACTATCGCATCACCTGCGAGCGCTGTTTGAAGCCTTACGATTTTCCGCAGGCGGATATACTGGATTACAATCGAAACTGGACTTATCGGGTCGTCGGCCCATTTTCCGTTCCCGATTACGGGCGTGGGTCCTATAGTGCAATCCTTGCGCTGCGTGTCTTGGAAGCCTTTCGCAGTTCCGCTGACAGGATGACTTTTTCGACCGCTATGAAATTCGCGTTCGACGGGATCGAGAAGGAAGTCGATTTCGTCGCTTGGCGAGGTGAGGATAGGCTAACACCTGAAAAACCACCTCAGCTAATCATTGGCGAGACAAAGTCTCTAGGTCGTGACGCAGTCATCAAGCCAAAGGACGTGGCGAAGTTGAAAGCGGTCGCGCAGAAATTACCGGATGCTGTAATTGTCGTTGCAGTATTACGCGATCATTTTACGGAAAAGGAAAAACGGATTCTAAGGAAACTCGTCACATGGGGACGTCGTACAAACGCCTACGGCGAGCCAACTAATCCAGTACTTTTGCTAACCTCACACGAACTGTTCATGGACCATCATGTTCAGTACACGTGGAAGAATCTAGGTGGTGAGCATGCGAAATTTGCGGATTATAACCATACGCGTGATTTACATAGCTTCGCCGATGCGACCCAACAGATCTATCTTGGTTTGAAATCGTTTTCCGAGTGGCGACATGAGTTGTGGGCTGCGCACCATGCGCGGCGAAAAACGAAGGCAAAAAGCCTAGCTAGCTAGAGCCGGACAAAGTCCAACAGCCCAGCGCTCCTACCGCCGCCTTGCTCCTCTCTCCCTCAGCGCCGGGTGATCCTGCTCCACCGGCAGGTTGGCGTCGATCACGAGGTCCAGCGCCTCCTGCGGGGCGCGGTCGATGTCGACGCCGCCGCGGCGCATTTCCTTGAGCGCGGCGCGGATCGCCTCCTGCTCGTTGAGAACCTCCCGGCCGGTGCGCGAGGGGCCGATGACAGGCCAGTGACGATTTCGGGTCCTGGCCTCCAGCCGCGCCATCTTCAACGCCTCCATCGCCTGCATCAGCTTGTCGATGTCGGTGTCCGGCTTCTCCTCCAACTCGCGCACCATACGCTCGGCGATCGCAACCAGCCGTCCTGTCAACGCGGCCGTCTTTTGCCGTGGGCCGGCCCGCCAGAGCGGCACGTCATAGGAATGGCGCGCCGCGAACGCCGGGCGCGTCCAGCCATGATTGCGCTTCCAGAGCGTTATCGTCGAATGGTTGACTCCGGTTCGGGCCTGTATCTGCGCAAAGGTCAGCGTGGTCGTCTCCACAAGGTGCCGCACGGCACAGACGCTGGAATCCGGATGCGGCCGCCGTGTGCCCTTTGGCCGATCGCTTGCCTGAACGGTGGGCGGACCTGCAACGGTCGAGCCCTCGGCAGGTTCGTCCGGCTTGACGCGGAGGCGGGTGAGGGAAGGAGGGATGTGAGGGAGGACCATGCCACGGAATATAATCCTATAACCGGGCGGAGGCAAGGGCGAGGGATTTTAAGTTTTCGTCCCGCCTCGCGGGCAATTGCGCGGTTTAAGGGAGTGCCCGCGAATGCGGCATTCGTTGCGCAAAATCTGATCAATCGCTCGCCGTCCGCACCGATTTCCTGCGTCAATCGCTGTCCTGCCCATGGCACGGGCATTGCAGTGATTGGTCCAGGCCCTTTCAGACGGGAGGCTATGATGAAGCGATCCGACCTCACGGAGAAGATTCTCGACATCAAGCGCGAGAAGGAATGGAGCTGGAAATACATCGCCGGCGAGATCGGCGGGTTTTCGGAAATCCTGATCGTCAGCGCGCTGCTCGGCCACATGAAGCTGACCAAGCCGCAGGCGGCGGCGGCCGGAAAGCTGTTCGGCCTCTCCAAGACTGATATCGCGATGCTCAACGAGGTGCCGATGCGCGGCGCGGGCACGCCGATGCCGCCGACCGATCCGCTGATCTATCGCTTCTACGAACTGGTGATGATCAACGGACCGGCGCTGAAGGCGCTGATCGAGGAAGAATTCGGCGATGGCATCATGTCGGCGATCGACTTCGACCTGGAGATCGCCCGCGTCGCCAATCCCAAGGGCGATCGTGTCAAGATCGGCATGTCCGGCAAATTCCTGCCGTTCAAGTATTACGGCGCCACCGGCAACAATCTCGAATACGGCTTCAAGGAGGAGTGACGGCGCCGGTCGTTCCCGCCCTCACGCCTTCACCTGCGCGATGGCCTCCGCCATCAGCCTGTCCATCTGGGCGCGGACTTGCTCTTCGTCGAGCCCGACGCCCTTGGCGGCAAGATCGCGCAACACTTTGTGAATGACGTCGTTCTCGCCCGGCGGTTCGAAGTCGGCGGCGACGACGTCCTTGGCGTAGGCATTGGCGGCATCACCGGAGATGCCGAGCTTCTCGGCGACCCACAGCCCCAGCAATCTGTTGCGGCGGGCAAAGGCCTTGAATTTCTGCTCCTCGTCGAGCGCGAACTTCGCCTCAAAGCCCTCTTCACGTTTGTCGAATGCGTTCGTGGTCATGTCCGGCTCCCATTGCTGACGAAGAAGCCAAGCCGGCCACATTGCCGCGACCGGCCAGACTACCTAGATAATCACCAGGGATCGCGGAACAACGGGCGCAAGGTCGCAGGGGAGCGGGGTAAAACTTCACATCCGGTCGCCTGCATTGATTGTGCTGGATGGCTCAATCGGCTAGGTTGCGGACAGGCTCGGTTCTTGTTCTGTTTCCTGTTCTTGTTCAGGATCCCGGCCTTCGCGGCAGCTCCGCCACGGGTCACATCGAACGCTCGGAGCACACCAACTTCATGGATTTCAACAACACACGGTACATCCCAATGAGCCGTCGGCGTCGCATTTACGAAGGCAAGGCCAAGGTGCTTTACGAAGGACCGGAGCCGGGCACCCTGATTCAGCATTTCAAGGACGACGCGACTGCGTTCAATGCCAAGAAACATCAGGTGATCGAGGGCAAGGGCGTCCTCAACAACCGGATTTCGGAGTACCTGTTCCAGCACCTCAACGACATCGGGGTGCCGACCCACTTCATCCGCCGTCTCAACATGCGCGAACAACTGATCCGCGAGGTTGAGATCGTGCCGCTCGAGGTTGTGGTCCGCAACGTCGCGGCGGGGTCGCTGTCGCAGCGGCTCGGCATCGAGGAAGGCACCCAGCTACCGCGGTCGATCATCGAGTTCTACTACAAGAACGACCAGCTCAACGATCCCATGGTGTCCGAGGAGCACGTCACAGCGTTCGGCTGGGCGACACCGCAGGAGATCGACGACATCATGGCGCTGGCGATCCGCGTCAACGACTTCCTGACCGGGCTGTTTTTGGGCATCGGCATCCGTCTGGTCGATTTCAAGATGGAATGCGGCCGGCTGTTCGAAAACGAGATGATGCGAATCATCGTCGCCGATGAAATCTCGCCCGACTCGTGCCGGCTGTGGGACATCAAGTCGAACGAAAAGCTCGACAAGGACCGCTTCCGCCGTGATCTCGGCGGGCTCCTGGAAGCCTACACCGAAGTTGCGAAGCGGCTCGGCATTTTGATGGAAAACGAACGGCCGGTCGGCGCGGGCCCCGTGCTGGTGAAGGGTTAAATCCCTCTCCCCTTGCGGGAGAGGGTGGCGAGCATAGCGAGCCGGGTGAGGGGACTGGTTCGGCGTTTCGAGCGACCCCTCACCCGGTCCTCATGCCGCTAGCGACATTCGGACCACCCTCTCCCGCAAGGGGAGAGGGAAGCAGACAGGTTACGTTTCAAGATGAAGGCACGCGTCACCGTTACCTTGAAAACCGGTATCCTCGATCCGCAGGGCAAGGCGATCGAGGGGGCGCTGAAGTCGCTCGGCGTTGATGGCATCGCCAGCGTGCGTCAGGGCAAGGTGTTCGACATCGAACTCGCCGGCGCCGACAAGGCGAAGGCGGAAGCCGCGCTGAAGGCTGCCGCCGACAAGCTGCTCGCCAATACGGTCATCGAGAACTATCGCGTCGAGGTTTTGGGTTAGGCGACGCACGACATGAAATCCGCCGTCCTCGTTTTTCCCGGCATCAATCGCGAGCGCGATATGGCACGCGCCTTGAAGCTCGTGTCAGGACGCGAACCCGCGATGGTGTGGCACGCGGAGACCTCGCTGCCCGAGGGTACCGATCTCGTCGTGGTGCCCGGCGGCTTTTCCTATGGCGACTATCTGCGCTGCGGCGCTATTGCCGCGCGCTCGCCGGTCATGGAGGCGGTGCGCGCTTTCGCGTCCCGAGGCGGTCTCGTGCTCGGCGTTTGCAACGGTTTTCAGATTCTGTGCGAGTCTGGGTTGTTGCCGGGAATTCTGATGCGCAACGCGCGGCTGAAATTCATCTGCCATGACGTGCATCTGCGGGTCGAACGCTCGGATACGCCGTTCACGCGCGGCTACAATGCGGGGCAGGTGATCCGCGTGCCGGTCGCGCACGGCGAGGGCAACTACGCTGCCGACGAGGAGACCATCCGCCGCCTCGAGGGCGACGGCCGCATACTCTACCGCTATTGCTCGCCGTCCGGCGAGGTCGGCGACACCCACAACATCAACGGCGCGGCGCAATCGATCGCCGGCATTATCAATGAACGCGGCAATGTGCTCGGCATGATGCCGCATCCGGAAAATCACGTCGAAGACATTATGGGCTGCACCGATGGGCGCGGGCTGTTCGCGGGGCTCGTCGCGCATCTGCAACCGGCGGCGTAAGAAACGCCACGATGATAAGCGAAAAGCAGGTCAAGGTGGTCCGCCAGGAACAAATCGACCCTGTCCAAAGCCTCTTTTATAAAAATGCGCAACTGGCGATACGCCGTCGAAAAACTCGACAGAATTTTTAAAAATGAGCCGTAACGAACCCCCAATCACCCCCGAACTCGTCGCATCGCACGGCCTCAAGCCGGACGAGTACGAGCGCATTTTGAAGCTGATCGGCCGGGTGCCGACATTCACTGAACTTGGTATCTTCTCGGCGATGTGGAACGAGCACTGCTCGTACAAGTCATCGCGCATCCATCTGCGCGGGTTGCCGACAAAAGCGCCGTGGGTGATCCAGGGTCCCGGCGAGAACGCCGGGGTCATCGACATTGGCGACGGGCAGGCGGTGGTGTTCAAGATGGAGAGCCATAACCATCCGAGTTACATCGAGCCCTATCAGGGCGCGACCACCGGCGTCGGCGGCATCCTGCGCGATGTCTTCACCATGGGCGCACGCCCCATTGCCTGCCTCAACGCGCTGAGCTTCGGCGATCCGTCGCATCCGAAAACCCGGCATCTTGTTGGCGGCGTGGTCGCGGGTGTCGGCGGCTACGGTAACTCGTTTGGGGTGCCGACGGTTGGCGGGCAGGTGCGCTTTCACACCCGTTATGATGGCAACATTCTGGTCAACGCCATGGCGGTCGGCCTCGCCGACGCCGACAAAATTTTCTATGCGGCGGCATCAGGCGTAAACATGCCGATCGTCTATCTCGGTTCCAAGACCGGTCGCGACGGCATCCACGGCGCCACCATGGCGTCGGCGGAATTTGATGACGACAGCGCGGAGAAACGCCCAACCGTTCAGGTCGGCGATCCCTTCGCCGAAAAGCTTCTGTTAGAGGCCTGTCTCGAAATCATGGCGAAGGGCTGCGTCGTCGCCATCCAGGATATGGGGGCGGCGGGGCTGACATGTTCGGCCGTGGAAATGGGCGCCAAGGGCGACCTCGGCGTCGATCTCGATCTCGACAGCGTGCCCACGCGCGAGACCGGCATGAGCGCCTACGAGATGATGCTCTCGGAAAGCCAGGAGCGCATGCTCATGGTGCTTAAGCCCGAGAAGGAAAAGGAAGCGGAGGCGATCTTCAGGAAGTGGGGGCTCGATTTCGCGATCGTCGGTTATACGACGCCGTCGCAGCGCTTCGTGGTGAAGCACGGCGGCGACGTGATGGTGGATTTGCCGATCAAGGAATTGGAATCGGAAGCCCCGCTGTATGATCGGCCGCATGTGCCGTCGCCGCAACTGCCTGTCATTCACGCCCGCGATGTCGCGCCGCCGCTGCCGGTGACCGATGCGCTGGAGAAGCTGATCGCGACGCCCGAACTGTGCTCGAAGCGTTGGGTGTGGGAGCAGTACGATCACGTTATCGGCGGCAACACTGTGCAGCGCCCCGGCGGCGATGCGGCTGTCGTGCGCGTGCAGAACGGGCCGAAGGGTCTCGCGCTCACGGTCGATGTAACGCCACGATATTGCGAGGCCGATCCGTTTGAAGGCGGCAAGCAGGCGGTCGCGGAAGCCTGGCGCAACGTCACCGCCGTCGGCGGCCGTCCGCTTGCGATCACCGACAACCTGAACTTCGGCAATCCGGAACGGCCGGAGAACATGGGGCAGTTCGTCGGCTGCCTGAAGGGCATCGCAGCGGCCTGCACCGCGCTGGATTTCCCGGTCGTGTCCGGCAACGTCTCGCTCTACAACGAAACCAACGGCCGCGGCATTTTGCCGACGCCGTCGATCGGCGGCGTGGGCCTGCTCGACGATTTCACGAAGTCCGCTTCGCTCGCCTTCAAGGCCGAAGGCGAGTGCATTTTGCTAATTGGTGAGACCAAGGGCTGGCTCGGCCAGTCGGTTTACTTGCGCGACGTCTGCGGGCGCGAGGAGGGGGCACCGCCTCCAGTCGATCTCGCTGCCGAGAAGCGCAACGGCGATGTGGTGCGCGGCATGATCCATGCGGGTACCGCGACGGCGGTGCATGACGTCTCTGACGGCGGATTGCTGGTCGCGTTGACCGAGATGGCGATGGCAAGCGGGATCGGGGCCAAACTCGACGCGGCCGAGGAGTCCATCGTGCCGCATGCGTGGTGGTTCGGTGAGGATCAGGCCCGCTATATCGTCACCGTGCACGAAAAGGATCTGCTGAGCGTTTTCACCAAGCTCAAGGCGGTCGATGTGCCTTGCGTCCAGATCGGCCTGACCGGTGGTCACGAGATCGCCATCGCCGGCGAGCGTGCCGTCCACGTCAAGGCCTTGCAGCATGGCTCCGAAAGCTGGCTGCCGGACTATATGGCGGGGAAAAGCTGACGTCCGGCGTGAGGTTGCACCGGGAATTTGGCGCAGCGCGACCATCGTAACCCGACTCAGGGCGGGCGTGCCGACGACTGCTGAAGCGGGCGTAGGGCATATTCTGTGCTGAGGACATAATGCACAGAGCGAACACAAACGATGGTGGGTCTGATCATAGCTTCCGCCCCAGTTGGCACACAAGCTATCCCGATGACTTCACCATCGTTGTCGAGCATCTCAGGCTAAGGGCATCACGCCGCTCAGTAGTTCGGGCAAACCCAGCTGCCGTAGGCGTTGTAGCCGCAGCCGCTGCGGTAGTAGGCCCCCGTAGCAGCTGCGCCGACCGCCGCCGCGCCCACTGCCGCGGCACCGACACCGTAGCCACGATAGCCGTACCCACGATAGCCGTACCCGCGATAGCCATAGCGCCCGCCGCGCACAGCAACCGCGCCGCCCCGGTATCCCCGACCTGCAACTGCGCCGCCGCGGTGCACGGCACCGCCGCCGTGGAAACCTCCGGCGCGCATGCCGCCGCCGCGGCGGGCGAATGCGTCATCGGGGAAAGTGGTGACCAGCAGCATGGCTATGGCTGCCGAAGCGATGAGAAATCGACGCAACATTCGCGTACTCCTTCTTCGAGAGAGGAAAGCCGCGGACGCCTGCGCATCGCGCCGAACCGCGGGTTCTATCTGAAGCCTCGCGCGCGGCAGCTTCGCGCCCTTGACCTACATCAAACCTCGCAGTTCCATCTTCCGGCTCTTGACTTGATCCGATCGGCGTATCCTGCCGCAACGCAGGAACGAACATGATCACCGAGATCGGCACCACACGCGGCCAGATTGCCGTCCTCTCGCCGCCCGTAGCTGGCCCCGTTCAGGATCGGGTTAGGGCATGGGTTGTATCGGTGATCGCAATACCGTCGGCGGACACCCTGATATGGCCTGGGTTCGGCGTCATCGTGACCGGGTATCTTCCGGTGGCCTTCTTGCGGTTAAAAGGTTCATGCAAATATAGAACTGATCGGCGTGACGGGATCGGGCGACCGCGTTAAGTTGAGCAGCCGTCGCGGCGATTCCGGTGCATGATCCGGGGCTAGTGTCCCGATTCCGAAGGTCGCTTGACTGAATGAAGCGAACTTTTGAACCACCTCGCTAGCCGCGGATTTGGGAGAGACTTTGATGGCGATGGACGCGCGGGATATCGAATCGATGATCAAGGAGGCGATTCCGGATGCCCAGGTGACAATCCAAGACCTCGCGGGTGACGGCAACCACTACTCGGCGACCGTGATTTCCGAGTCGTTCCGCGGCAAATCCCGCGTGCAGCAGCATCAACTCGTCTATCAGTCCCTGAAGGGGCAGATGGGCGGCGTTCTCCACGCGCTGGCTTTGCAGACCGGCGTTCCGGAATAATCCCGCCGAACTGTCACAGAGGGGGTTGATGCCGCGAGCCAACGACGATGGAAGGCTTCTGCGGGAACGCAGTTCGAGCCAGCACAACCGTGTGACCTACGTCGAATTGTTTTTCGACCTGGTGTTCGTCTTCGCGATCACGCAAATCTCCCACACACTGCTTGCGCATTTCACTCCGCTTGGCGTGCTGCAAGTGACGATGCTGATGCTGGCGGTATGGTGGGTCTGGGTCTTCACCTCCTGGACCACCAACTGGCTCGACCCCGAACAGTCCCCGGTCCGGATCATGCTGTTCGGTCTGATGATCGGCGGCCTGCTGCTGTCGACCTCGATCCCGAAGGCGTTTGAAAGCCGGGGTCTGGTGTTCGCGGCGGCCTATTCCGCCATGCAGGTGGGACGGACGCTGTTCTTTCTGTGGTCGGTGCCAACATCGGCGGTCGGCCAACGCTATAACTTCATCCGCATCCTGATCTGGCTCGGCACAAGTGCGGTGTTCTGGATCGCGGGCGGACTGGCCGAGGGCAATATCCGGATCGGGTTGTGGCTCGTTGCGCTCGCGATCGAATATGCCGGCCCGGCGATGCGATTCCGAACCCCCCATTTCGGAGCCTCGACCACGCGGGACTGGGAAGTCGAGGGCGGCCACATGGCCGAACGATGCGCGCTGTTCATCATCATCGCCCTCGGCGAATCTATCGTCGTCACCGGCGCGACCTTCGCTGAAACAGCATGGACGGCGACCACGGTTTGCGCCTTCGTGGTGGCGCTACTCGGCAGCATCGCGATGTGGTGGGTCTATTTCCATATCGGAGCCGAAGCCGGATCGGAGCATATTTCACAATCTGCAGATACCGGAAGATTGGCGCGGCTAGCCTATACTTATCTGCATTTGCCGATCGTCGCCGGAATTGTGGTGTCCGCCGTCGGCGACGAATTGCTGCTCGCGCATCCCGATGGGCATGTCGGAGCCAAGGAAATCCTGAGCATCGTGGGTGGACCGCTGCTGTATCTGATCGGGACGATCCTGTTCAAGCACGCGATCCGCGGCATCTACCAGCTATCCCACCTGGTCGGGATCGGCCTGTTGATCGTGATGATTCCGTTCGCTTCCCGGTTCACGCCGCTTTCGCTCGCGGTGGTCGCTGCAGCAATTCTGATGATCGTTGCGGCGTGGGAGGCGATCTCGCTGGGATCAGGCTCGCGTCAGGTTGAAGACGTCTGATGCCATGAAATGCTTTAGGATCTCAGCGCGTGAACCGAGAACATCCCGCCGGGATCGCTCCATGACGCTGACGGCGTCCAGCCCGCGCCTTTCGCCAGAGCGATGAAGCGGTCGAGGCTGTATTTGTAGCTGTTCTCGGTGTGGATGCTCTCGCCGCTACGGAACGAGATGTTGCGGCCCCGCAATCGGACGGTCTGCGGCCGCTTGCTGACGAGGTGCATTTCGATCCGGTGGCGTTCGCGATTGTAGATCGCGCGATGGGTGAACGCGGACAGGTCGAAGTTGCCGCCGAGCTCGCGGTTGATGCGAGCTAGCACGTTCAAGTTGAAGCGCGCGGTGACACCGGCGGCATCGTTATAGGCGTCGTAAAGCATCCGCTCGTTCTTCTCGAGGTCGACGCCGATCAGCATGTACGCGCCTTTGCCAAGGATGTCGCGGGCCCCATGCAGAAAGCGGCAGGCTTCATGGGGCTCGAAATTGCCAAGCGTCGAGCCTGGGAAGAAGCCCACCTTCGGCATCTCCCTGACCTGATCGGGCAGAATGAACGGTGCGGTGAAATCTGCTGTGACCGGATAGATCTGGAGGTGAGGGAAGTCCTTTCGCAGTCCTCGCGCCTGCGCGTTGAGAAAATCCCCCGATATGTCCACCGGCACATAGGCGGCGAATTCACATGCGTCCAGCAGCAGCCGCGCCTTGGTGGCCGCGCCGGCGCCAAACTCCACCAGCGCGGCATGTCTGGGAAGGATTGTAGCGATCTCCGCCGCGCGGGCGCGCAGGATGCCGAGTTCGGTGCGGGTCGGATAGTATTCAGGCAACCGGGTGATCTGTTCGAACAGTTCGGAGCCGGCAGCGTCGTAGAAATACTTCGGCGGGATTTGTTTCGGGTGTTGCATCAGTCCTGCGATGGCATCGCTCGCGAATGCCGGCGTGGTTTCGTCGGATCGGGGCACCCCGGCCAAAGCAGCAGCGTGCACCTTCATGACAGTCTCCGGGCCGCGCGTTGCGACGCATTTGAGTTGACGATGATCACGCTTCGTAGTCCGCGAGGCGCAGACCGGTGAATTGCCAGCGGTGATGCGGATAGAAGAAATTCCGGTAGGTGACGCGACTGTGCCCTTCCGGTGTCGCCAGCGATGAGCCGCGCAGCACGAACTGGTTGACCATGAACTTGCCGTTGTATTCGCCGAGAGCACCTTTGATCGCGCAATATCCTGGATACGGCGAGTATGAGCTTCGTGTCCATTGCCAGACGATGCCGAACGCGTCGTCGAGTTGTCCGGCCCGCGCCGCGACCTCCCATTCCATCTCGGTCGGCAAATGCTTGCCGCTCCAGCGCGCGAATGCATCGGCCTCGTAGTAGCTGATGTGACAGACCGGCGCATCGGGATCGACCGGCCGCAAGCCGCCCAGCGTCATGACTTGCCAACCATCGCCGGTCTTGTGCCAGTAGCCCGGTGCCTCCCACTCCTCGTTGGTGGCGGCGGTGAAGCCGTCCATCAGCCACAACGTCGCGGTGCGATAGCCGCCGTCATCCATGAAAGCGAGCCAGTCGGCATTGGTGACGAGATGGCGTGCAAGTTTCACTGGCCCCACGAGGGCGCGGTGCGCGGGTTTCTCATTGTCGAAATGAAAGCCGTCGCCCTGATGTCCGACAGTGTGGATGCCCTGGTTCAGTGTGATCCATCCACCAACGCCGACGCGCGGTGTCGGGAACGTCCAGGATGCGTCATAGGTAGGCGAGATCGGATTTTGCGCAAACGCGTGCAAGATATCCGTCAGCATCAATTCCTGGTGCTGCTGCTCATGATTGAAGCCGGCTTCGATCAACGGCGCCAGCTCAGTCAGCATTTTGTCGTCGGCGTCGTGGAAGAATTTGACCACTGCCGCATCGACATGCCGGCGATAGGCGGTAATCTCTTCGGCGCCGGGGCGGGTGATATGGCCACGCTGGGCGCGGGCATATCGCGGGCCGGCGCTGACGTAATAGGAATTGAACAGGAATGGGAAATCGGGATGGAACGGAGTGTAGCCCTGACTGTGCTGGCCGAGCAGGAACTGTTCCCAGAACCAGGTGGTATGGGCGCGGTGCCATTTCGCCGGACTGGCATCCGGCATTGACTGCACCATCTGATCTTCTGGCGACAGCGGCTCCGCGCGCCGCTCCGTTTCGCCCCGAACGGCGAGAAATGCGTCCGTCAGGCGGCCGGCCAGTGTTCCTGAATCGGAAAACAGCGACGGGCTCGGAGCGGCCATTGCGGTCGCGGCAGACGCTGGATTCGTCACGGAAATCTCCGGTTTGGGAGAGAACGCTGCTCCGGACGATGGGTTCCGCAGAACATCATGCCGCCGTCGGCCCGTCCTAGATGGGTGCCTCGGGCCGAAGTTAAAGGTGGCAGCGGGAAATCAACTCGCTGTCGGCGATGGGAGTTGTGAGACGGCCTGGACGCCTTGTGGATCGGGCATGGCAGCTCCCCGGCAATTTACTTTATTGCACAACGGTTTCAGGTTATAGATATCCCAACTGGGGCCGCTGGCGGCCCTGTGAACTCACGGCCACAAGGATGTGATGATGAGCATTAAGGAAACCATCGAGAACGAACTGAAGTCGAACGACGTTGTGCTGTTCCTGAAGGGCACGCCGCAATTTCCGCAGTGCGGTTTTTCGGGGCAGGTGGTTCAGATTCTTGATCACGTCGGCGTGGGCTACAAAGGTCTGAACGTGCTTGAATCTCCCGACCTGCGCGACGGCATCAAGACGTACTCGAACTGGCCGACGATCCCGCAGTTGTACGTCAAGGGCGAATTCGTCGGTGGCTGCGATATCGTCCGTGAGATGTTCCAGGCCGGCGAGTTGCAGAAGCTGTTTACCGACAAGGGCATCACGCTCAACACACCGGCGTCTGCCTGACGACGGCAGGCCGCGTCACCGAGAGCGACGCGACAACGACTGATCTGCACTTCGATTCCGCAATAAAAAAGCCCCGGACATCCGGGGCTTTTTCTTGAAACTGAGACGGTAGCGATTAGCGCGAATAGAATTCGACGATCAGATGCGGTTCCATCTGCACCGCGAATGGCACATCCGTAAGGTGCGGGATGCGGACAAACTTCGCGACCTGCTTGTTGTGATCGGCATCGATGAAATCGGGCACGTCGCGCTCGCCGAGTTGGTTGGCTTCCAGCACGACGGTGAGCTGCTTCGATGATTCCTTAACCTCGACGACATCGCCAACCTTGAGCTTGTAGCTTGAGATGTTGACGCGCTTGCCGTTCACCTTGACGTGCCCGTGGTTGATGAACTGGCGCGCGGCGAACATGGTTGCGACGAACTTGGCGCGGTAGACCACGGTGTCGAGACGGCGCTCGAGCAGGCCGATCAGGTTCTCGCCCGAGTCGCCCTTCATGCGGGTCGCCTCGACATAGATGGCGTAGAACTGGCGCTCGGAAATATTGGCGTAGTAACCCTTGAGCTTCTGCTTGGCGCGGAGCTGGGTGCCGAAGTCGGAGAGCTTGCCCTTGCGGCGCTGGCCGTGCTGGCCGGGGCCGTATTCGCGTTTGTTGACGGGGCTCTTCGGGCGGCCCCAGATGTTCTGGCCCATACGGCGGTCGAGTTTATACTTGGCTTCTGCACGCTTTGTCATCGCGTCCTCTTCAAAGTTTACGGTTTGAGGAAACGCGCCCTCCTGTGCAGATGATCTGCGCATGATGAAAATCGGAAGACCGCTTTTCGGGATCATGCCAGATCCGCTGCCGACAGGCCCGGCCCATAAGCTTGATGGACAGAACCACGGGTCGCGAAACGCAACGCGGGCCGAAGCGGGCCCGCGCGCAGGTGTTCTCTAGGGATAAACCATAGTCCTGTCAAACCAAAGCGGAGGCGATTTCGCCCCGAAAATGCCCGTTTCAGGCGGTTTTCCCGGCGATCGGGCGTGAACTAGGGAGACGAATTGGTTCGGAGGGGTTACTGGGCCGGGGAGGCCAGTGGCCTGGTCTTGTCCACGATATAAATCCCAAGGACCTTCAGCGGTTTGTCGCCAGTGACCTTGGCATCGTGAATAGCTCCGGCCGGAATCGAATAGGAATCGCCGGCTTTCAGATGCAGCGGCGGTTTGCCGTCGATCAGGAGATCGGTTTCGCCTTCCAGCACGTATCCGGTCTCGATTCCGGGATGGGTGTGCCGTCCGGCCGTACCGCCGGGGGCGATTTCGGCGAGGCCGGTGACGGTCAGGTAGCCTTCGGGAAATTCGATCTTTTGCAGCGGCGTGCGCTTGATGCCCTCCGCAAATGCCGCGCCCGCGCAAAGCAGCGCAGCGATGCTCAATCCAGCCAATATTTTTTTGACCATGGCGGTTCTCCCTGTCCAATCAGGCTAACAGCCCGACGGAAAAACGGGAAGCGACACGCGGGTCAGGCCGGCACGCGGCCGCCGAAGAAGGGGGCCAGCGCGTGCATCGGCGTGGGCGACCGGCCGGACGTAAAAAACATTTCCGGCGGAGATTCATGCCTGCCGTTGTCGCTCGGCCCAAGCAGATCGACAACGCGTCGGGCGATCGCGGGCGCCGGGTCGATCCAGGCCACCGGCCATGGCGCAAGTCTGAGCAGCCGGTCGAGCAGCAGCGGGTAGTGCGTGCAGGCGAGCACGACGGCGTCGGTGCGCAGGTCTCCGCCGTCCGCGGCCGGAACGAAACAGGGCGCGATCTCGCTCAGGATATCGGCGTCGCTGACCGGTTTGCCGCTCAGGGCGTCCTCTGCCAGCGAGGCAAGGTTCGCCGCACCGACCAGCGTCACGGTGCAGGCCTGGGCGTGCTCTCGGATCAGTGCCTGGGTGTATTCGCGCTGCACGGTTGCCCGGGTGCCGAGCACCGAGACGCGCTTGGTTTTTGATGCCGCGCAGGCCGGCTTGATCGCCGGAACCGTACCGACGAACGGCACGGAATAGGCGGCGCGTAACGGTCCCAGTACCGAGACGGACATCGTGTTGCAGGCGATCACCGCGAGGTCCGGGGTGTGGGTGGCAATCAGTTCACCGACCAGCGGCACCACGCGCGCGATGATTTCATCTTCACTGTGGTGGCCATAGGGAAAGTAGGCGTCGTCGGCGACGTAGACATATCGCGCGCCGGGCAGGGCCTTGACGATCTCCCGCAGCACGGTGAGGCCGCCGAGGCCGGAATCGAGGACGAGAATGGTGGGGGTGTCTGCCACGCGGGAATTTTAGGACGGTCGGGTTACTACGGAGTTTTTACTGATTGGGTCGATTTGTCCATCTCTCGGAATGGTGGTCACTTTAAGACGACGCTCGCGATTAGTGTCGCGAATCCGAAGTTCGCCTTCCTGCGCTGGGCCCTCCGTAGCGACCTTCTGAAACCACCAACACTAGAGCCGGGTATCACGACCGGGCCGACGGTTTTGTGCCGTTGAGCGCGACGCGCTGAAACGCCTTGACCAGTGCGTGTTCCAGCTTTCCATCCATGCTGCAGAGGATCTTGTAGGCATCCGGCCGGGACATCGCCGGCCGATAGGGTCGAAACTCGATCAGTGCTGCAAAAATGTCCGAGATCGTCAAAAGCCGCACCAGGTCGCTGATGTCGGACCCTGCAAGGCCGTCCGGATAGCCGGAGCCGTCGAGATACTCGTGGTGGTGCCTGACACCGTCGAGCACTTCGCCGCTGATCTTAGGTATGTCTTTCAGCAGGTCGTATCCGATCACCGGATGACACCGCATGATCTCTTCCTCGGCCGGCTTAAGCTCTCCTTGCTTGTCGAGGATGGCGAGCGGAATTCGCGCTTTGCCGATGTCGTGAAGTGTCGCTGCAAGTCCCAGACGCTTCACGTCCGCCTTGCTAAACCCAATGTCGAAGGCGAAGCCCACTGCTACTCCCGTGACCAGCAGACAATGCTGAAACGTGCCTTCGTGGTGTCGGCGGACTTCGTCGAGCCACCGGTTGAATCCGGTTCGCACGATGTTCGCGATGACTTGGGATGTCGCGTATTCGGCATCCGCCAGGTTGACCGGCTTGCCCTCGCGCGCTGTCTCGAACATCGAGAACAAGGCTGCCGCGCTGTTCTTCGTTTCCGGCGAGGCTGTATCCGCATTGCCGTGGTCCGCCTTCTCGTCGTTCGCGAACTGGATCAGCTTTGATATGATTTCGCGCGGGCGAGACACCACGGCGGTTGCGCCGAGCGCGTAGGCTTGTGCGATCATGACTTGAAGATGGGCGGGAACGACGAACATCTTTTCGGGGTTCGTCCGCTTGACCCGCAGGACGCGCTTGATCCGTTCGACGCAGTCCATTTTGCGTAGGTCGGCATCGACCATCAGCATACCGTTGGCGCCGATTTTCGGATCGTCGCCTTGCAGCACTTGCGGCACTATGTGGAATTGCGGCTCCAGGATCGCGCGGATCGCGGGGATCTTCCCAGGCTCGTCAGTGACAAAATTCACGAGCATGACGATGTTCCGGCCCTGGCAACATGAATAGCAGCCGCGCGGCCTCGAGATTTTGAGCGACGGTATTTGAGTGTTGTACTTTACCCGGGAAATCCCTAACGCGGGTATAAAGACGTCGGGCTACCCAGCGGTTGCAGGGCGCGACTTGGGAGCGGGACCGGATGGTGGGCGGTCAGCGCAATCCTTCGTAAACCATGAAGCCGCGCGCGATCGCGAGCTTCTTCAGTACGCGTGGCGCGAAGCGCTGCGGTGGGTGGTTCATGTAGCGCCATGAGGTGAGGGTGAAGTCGCCGAGCGGCTGCCCATTGTGTTGCATCGGCGCCAGCAGCCCGGTCAGGCTGATCGGCGTATGCGTGCGATTGCTGAAGGGCAGCAGCAACAGTTCGAAATGCGCGAGCGATCCGTCTCGTGCGGTCGCGGTCACGCCGGCGACGGCGGCGAGCAGTTCTTCGGACACGCCGCCGAGTACATCGTTGATCTCGGTGCGGCTCGCAGCCGCAAACAGATCAGAAAAGTTCTTCCCCTTTAGATCGCGATCGAGCAGGGCGCAGACCCGGGTACCTGCGACCCGGAACGGATAACCGAGCTTTGGATCGTAGGAGAGCACGAAAATGTCCCCGAGCAGCTCGCGGACCGCGGCCGGTTCGATCGCGCGCCGGTCGGGAGCACGTTCGCCGTCGCGCTTCTCGTCCCAATAGGCATAGAACGCGCGGTTCGATGGATGCTTCATGACTTAAAACCGTCCTGATGGCGGAGCGAAGTGGACATATCTGTCCTGCTTCAGGGCACCGCAGCTCCGTTTCTGTTGTGCAGGAGGGTTCTTGCAGCGTCCATGCCGCAGGCGGCTTTGACGTCATCGGCGCCCGCTTTTGTGCCGTTAACGTTAAATTAACTATCGGGTTGGGGATCGCTGGAAAATGGGTACTATCCGATCACTGATCTTCCCGCCGTTTTCTCCAGGTTCCGGCGGTATGACGCGTCGAACAGCTCCAGTCTTCGCGGGGATGGGAATCGGGTTTCGACTTCATCGAAATCCATCCGGCGGAAATCCACGCGGCGAAAAATCGACACCAAGGGAGGGTTTCTCAGACCCTCCCTTTTTCTTTTTCGATCCAAATCGTAGGTGTCTACAAGCCTCGTGGCTGTGATCGCCAAGATCGACAGCAAGGACCGGATTGAGGTATTGGTTGGCATGATCCGGCACGGTCTGCCGGCCGAAATAGTAATGGTATGAGACGGATAGAGCACGATTTGGCGATTATCCCGTACTCGATGATGGCAGAGGCAAACGCTGAATGAGACAAGCGGGGGAAGTGTTGCGCTTTTGGATAGCCGTTCTCGGTCTTGTGATCGGCCTTCAATCGGGCTGTATCGCAGCCGGTTCGGAGGGTTCGGGGAGTCCGGATCAGGCCGTCGAAGGAGAAAGCTCCCGAGCGGCTGCTCCGACCAAGGACGCCGCCCCGGCTGCCGAGACCAGCGACGGACCAGCCGCGCAGGCGAGCGAGGTCTCACCGGTGAGGGAAAGAGACAGGGACCACAGCGCCCGGAGTCTTCAGGAAATGTTATTTTTGTTCCTGAAGGGCGCGGGTGCGCTAACCGCTTTAGTGCTCTTCTACAAAGGGCTCAAACGACGGTTCGGCCCAAAGCCACAGAGCGAGTAATGTTGCAGCATCATCTGGCGGTATTTTTCATTCATCAGATCGGGTCCGCCCAAGCCGCCTATGGCGGCCCATCGCCCGCTTGAGCCGCTAGGTCGCAGCCCTTGGACTCTCCGCCAGATCTTTCGTCAGTTCTCCCGCCGAAACCTCGGCATGAGCCGATGCTGACTCTGCCGGGGGTGTTGACCGCCTATATCGGTCTGCTTGCGATCGTTTATCTCGTGTGCTCGGCGCTTCCGCCCGATCTGGAATACTGGACCATCGAGGCCTTCGGCTTCATCCCGAAGCGGTACGATTCGAGCCTTCTGGCGACGGCGTTCCCGGGAGGAAGCGGCGCCAAGGTCTGGACTTTCGTGACCTATTCGCTGCTGCATGCCAACCTCAGTCATATCGGCTTCAACGTGCTATGGTTGCTGCCGTTCGGCAGCGCGGTGGCGCGCCGCTTCGGCGCCTTCAGGTTTTTTCTCTTCATGGCGGTCACCGCCATTGCCGGCGCGATCGCGCATCTTTTGACCCACGAGCACAGCATTGCGCCGATGATCGGCGCATCAGCGTCGGTGTCGGGTGCGATGGCGGCGGCAATCCGCTTCGCCTTCGTGCGCGGCAGCTTCCTGTCGTTCCGCAGCGACGACGCCGACGCCGCGGCGCAGGTGCCGGCGCTGTCGCTGACGCGCGCGCTGCAAAATCCGCGCGTGCTGGCGTTTCTCGCGATCTGGTTCGGCGTCAACATCATCTTCGGGATGGGATCGGTTGCAATCGGCGCCGAGCCCGGCAGCGTCGCCTGGCAGGCCCATATTGGTGGCTTTCTTGCAGGCCTTGTGTTGTTTTCGCTGTTCGATCCGGTACCTCGTCCGCCGCGCGATGCTGCGAGTGCGCCTTCCGGCGGGACGGATCGTGTCCCGTAACGAGTGCTTGCGACTAACGGCCGCTTGCGGTGCGGGGCGATTTCATTCATCATGATCGTCTATTCAGGCGAAGTGGAATCCGGTTCGCGTGAAAAAGAGGTTTCGCCATTCGCGCGCGAAAAATTGAACGTTCGACTGCCGCCTGAGAACAAGGATCGCGCAAAGCGATACCGTGCGATCTCCTCCGCGGGAGGCGGCAATGACGGTACGTGCCATTCTCAGTGCCAAGGGTCACCAGGTTGTGAGCGTCGAGCCCGACGTGAAGCTGTCGGCTGCCGTGAAGATTCTGTCGGAACGGCACATCGGTTCTGTCCTCGTTATGAACGGCGCGCGCATCGCCGGCATTCTGTCCGAGCGTGACGTCGTCCGTGCGCTCGACGAACATGGCGCAGGTGCGCTCGATGAGCCGGTCAGCGCCGCCATGACCCGCAAAGTCGTCAGTTGCCGCTTGTCGGATACGGTCGCCCACCTCATGGAAGTCATGACGTCGGAAAAATTCAGGCATTTGCCGGTGGTGGAAGACGACAGGCTGGTCGGCGTGGTTTCGATTGGTGATGTCGTCAAGCTGCGCGTTCAGGAATTCGAGGTCGAGCAGGAAGCGCTGCGCGACTACATCAATACGGCTTGAGCACGGACGATATCAGGTCTCGGTTGAGTTATCCGGGCCGGCGGCGCTGCTCGCCGGCGAGGGTGGGGCCAAGGTCTCGATGGCCTCGACGATTGCTTCGATGGCACGATCCGCGGCGCGCGCGCCATGCGCGATCAGATCGTTGGCGCGATGGAAATCGAACCAGCCGATCTGGCCGACCCGCGGCTGTATTAGAAGATCTGGCGGATCGCCGGCGAGCCGCGCGCGGGTGATGCGGTCCTGCATGATGTTGAATGCATCCGTCATGACCGTCATAACTCCGGGGCGGCTGCCGCTGCCGAAGAGTTCGCGCTTGACCGTTCGTTCGGCGGAAAAGAACTTGCCGAAGCCACGTTTCGGCGGTGCAGCTTCGACGACCTCTTGCTGCAAGTTGCTCTGCGCGCCATGAGAGAAGATCGTGATGCTGTGACCGAAGATGTCATTGGAAAGATTGGCCGCGATCACGATCTCGGCGCCTAGCGCGCGGGCTGTGGAGACAGGCACCGGGTTGACCAGCGCGCCATCGACCAGCCAGCGATCGCCCACCAGCATCGGCGCAAAGATTCCGGGCAGCGCATAGGACGCGCGCATCGCATCGATCAGCCGGCCGTGCGTGAGCCAGATTTCGTGGCCGGTGCGGACTTCGGTGGCGACGCTCGCAAACTTGAGCGGCAGCTCCTCGATGCGAATCTGGCCGAGCGACGCCTCGAGCCGGGCCGTGAGCTTGGCGCCACCGATCAGACTGGAGCCATTCAGGCGGATATCGAGATAGCTGAAAATATTCCGGGGCTGCAGGCTGCGCGCCCATTCCTCCAGGGTGTCGAGGCGGCCCGCAGCATAGGCACCACCGACCACGGCTCCGATCGAGGTGCCGACCACGACATTGGGCTCGATGCCATGCGCGATCAGGGAACGGAGAATGCCGATATGCGCGAAGCCGCGCGCAGCACCGCCGCCCAGAGCCAGCCCGATCACCGGCCGCTTGACGCTGTCCAATCCTACCTTTTGGCCATTCGACCCGTTCTGGTCGTGGCCGCTCAAACCCTCAAGCACAATGGAATTCTCTGACTGCGGCATCGGTTTCCGTGCCTCCGGCGGACACGAAGGCATGAAAGAAATGACTTGTGCCGGATCTTGCTCCGCCAAGCCAGAAATTACCACCGGGCTGAGACGTTTCAACCGGTAGGTCGCGCTTTTAAGTCTTCCACAACGGGATGCAGTCATGAGTGAATGCTGAGGCTTGAATTTGCCGTGTTTTCCGGGAAAAACCGGCGCCATGATCTTCGGGGGCAATTATCGATTCAATTCGGGCTGGCACTCGTGGCCTTTGCTCGCATCGGTCGCGCTCCTCGTGATATTTCCATACGCGGCCTCGGCGCAATTATTCGGCGAACAGCCGCCCCCGGTACCGCCCGCTTCCGTTCCCGAAGCACCGTCGGGGCCTGCGATCAGTCTCGCACCGCCCTCCGGTCCGGCTTCCATGCCGAGTCTGCCGACGCCTTTGACCCAGGCGCCAGCCGCCGCCGTGCCGCTGGCAGGGCCGTCGCCCAGCATCGCGGCTCCTGCGCAGGCGGTTCTGTCGCTGACTGCGCGTTATGGCAAGGATCTGCCGGTCATCAACAGCGGACTGACTTGGCGAGTTTATTCCGACCGTCCCGACGAGAGCGGCGCATTCAAGCTGATGCGCGAGGATCACGGCGCGACTCCGAACATCGTGCTGCCTCCGGGCAGCTATGTGGTGTACGTCTCGCTGGGGTTGGTCAGCGCCACGCGCCCCGTAACGCTGAAACCGGACACCGACCGCGAGTCGTTCGTGTTGCCGGCCGGCGGCCTGCGGATCGAAGGCCGTGTCGGCACGTCGATGATCCCGCCGAACCAGATTTCCTTCAGCATCTACAAGGGCAGCCAGTTCGAAGGTACTGAGCGCGCGCCCCTTGTGCCTAACGTCGCCGCGGGCGATGTGCTGCTCTTGCCGGAGGGCACCTACTACATCGTCTCCAACTATGGCGATGCGAACTCGGTCGTGCGATCCGACATCCGCGTGCAAGCGGCGAAGCTGACCGACGTGACGATCTCGCATCGCGCCGCGGTCATCACCTTGAAGCTCGTCAGCGACAAGGGGGGCGAGGCGCTGGCCAATACCGCATGGTCGGTGCTGACGCCCGGCGGCGACGTCATCAAGGAATCGATCGGCGCATTTCCCCGCGTGATCCTGGCCGAGGGCGAATATCGCGTGATCGCCAAGAACGAAGGCAAGGTCTTCGAGCGCGGCTTCGATGTCGTCAACGGCGTCGACGGCGAGGTCGAAGTCGTCGCGCGCTAGTGGAGGGCGCTGCGGCGTGAGGCGAACTTCGGATTTGGGACACTGGCCGAAAACCCTGGCGTTGACGTCTCAGGGGACGTTCACGCCGCGCCAACGGCCGTAACGCCACGGCCGATACCAGGTGGCGCCGGGCGGTTTTTCAGTGGGAACGTTATCAATACCGGACGTCCCCCAGGGCTGGCAGCGCAACAGCCGTGCCAATGTCATCCAGCCGCCGCCCCATAATCCGAAACGCTCGATCGCTTCATCGCCGTAGACCGAGCAGGTCGGCAGGTGTCGGCAGTTGAAACCCACGAGCGGCGATAGGGTGTGCCGATAAGTCCAGATCAGCGCCCGTCCAGTATTGCGGGGCAGCCGCAGCGCGGCTCGCGCGCAATCGGGACAGGACTTGAAACTTTTCGGCTTCATGAATCGACGAAGCATCCACTTAGTTGCGCTTGACTCCAAGGTCGCGTTTCGCAGGGTTCCCGACAAGGAACAAGTTTGGCAATTTCGTCACAGATGACAAGATATCGCACACTGGAATGTTCAACCGTAGCAAAGGTTGTATGGACGCTGACGAATCCCGCAGCTACGTATTGCATAACGTTCCGATGACAGAATCGCCGCGCTGAACTTTGGCCGTAGCAACCGGCGCACATTGGATGGGGAAGAGCGGGGTACGGGGGAAGGAACCGACTTGAGGCTCGCGAAATCATCTGGGTCGTCCTACGGATGGGCGCTGCTGTGCGCCGCAGCTTTTTGTTTGGCCTTGCCCGGCTTCGCGGCTGCGCTCGATAACCCGGCGTCAGTCAACGCGACCATCGAAGTACGAAAGCAGCCGATGCAGTTCACCTGGACTGCCTGCGAGCCTCACTGCCAGGGATGGATCAACGCGGTCGGCATCGTCACCGCCGAAACCCCGAAAGCTTTTGATGATTTCACCGCCGGACGCGACGTCGCCGGCATGACGGTCGTGCTGGATTCCGGCGGTGGCTCGGTCAACGATGCCATCGCGCTGGGGCGGCGCTGGCACGAACTCGGCTTGCGCACGACGGTTGGGACCAGCGTTGTCATCAAGACGGAAACCGGCGATCGCGCCGCTGTGCTGCCCGATGCCTATTGCGAGTCCATGTGCGTGTTCATGTTGTTGTCCGGCAAAGCGCGCTATGTGCCTGAGGGCGCGCATGTTCGTGTGCATCAGATCTGGATGGGCGACCGCGCCGAAGATGCCAGGGCCGCAAGCTACTCGGCAGATGATCTGATGATCGTGGAACGCGACATCGGCCGGCTCGCCAAGTACACCTTCGATATGGGCGGTGCCGGCGATCTCCTGTATCTGGCGCTCAGCATTCCTCCGTGGGAGAATCTTCACGAGCTGTCGCCAGCGGAATTGCGCTCGACCAATCTGGTAACGACAGACCGCGTCGCCGACGTCTTGCCGGGCGGGGGGACGGCGGATGCGCCCGTTGCTGGTCTCGTCACGAAACCGGTGCAGGATCGTTTTCCGGGAAATGTCGCGAATACGGCCGTGGCGGGGACGATCGTCAGCAAGCCGACCAAGACCGCCGAAGCGGTTCCGACAGGCGGTGTGGCGACCTCAGCGCCAGCTGAGCATCAGCAGTAGCGCTCAGGCGGAACGGGTTGAGTTGTTTCAGCTTTGCGCGGGCGTCAGCGTAGCCGATGCGGCCGATTTGGCCTCGATCTGGCCGATGGCATCGACCACGGCATCGAATGTCAGCATGGTGGATGCATGCCTCGCCTTGTAGTCGCGCACCGGTTCGAGCAGCGCGATGTCGGCCCACTTGCCCTGCGGCGGCGCGCCGTTTTCCTTCAGCATCCTGCGGACGGTCTCGCGCAGTTCGCGAAGCTCGGTGGCGGTCGAACCGACCACGTGGCGCGCCATGATCGCGGAGGAAGCCTGGCCGAGCGCGCAGGCCTTCACGTCGTGGGCGAAGTCGGTGACGACGGGACCGTCCATCATGAGGTCGATCTTGACGGTGGACCCGCAAAGTTTCGAATGAGCAGTGGCGCTGGCGTCCGGTGCCGCAAGGCGGCCCAGACGGGGAATATTGCCGGCCAGTTCGATGATGCTCTTGTTGTAGACGTCGTTCAGCATCAGATTCCAAGACGTTGAATTCGCTGAAGAGGCGGACGCCGCTCTTGGCGGCGGGAACCTCGGGGCCTATATATGTATCTATTGCCGGGAAACGCAATCCGGCGATTTTCCGTCGCACCCGGATTGAAGTTCAATTCGGTGGTGGCAATGTTTAATATCAAGGGACTCAGGCGTCCGGTAGCCGCAGTGCTGCCCCGTCTGCCCGGTGACACTCCGGTCTCAAGAGAGGCCGGTCGAACGGAGTGAAGATGGACGCTTTGATCAAGCCGCTGCGCGGCAGCAAACCTACTGAAGTCAAATCCAATAACGCCAAACCTGCTGGGTTTTCTCCCGCTGAACTGGATCCGTCGGAGTTTATGGCGGCAGCCGTTCAGCCGGACCGCTCGCGTCCGTCGCGGCACGAGGCGGAATACGCGGTCAGAACCCTGTTGTCCTATATCGGCGAAAATCCGGACCGCGAGGGGCTGCTCGATACCCCGCGCCGGGTGATCGAGGCCTATGACGAGATCTATCAGGGCTACCATCAGTGCCCGGCCGAGGTGCTGAACCGGACCTTTGGCGAAACCGCAGGCTACGATGATTTCGTGCTGGTTCGAGACATCGCGTTCACGTCGCAGTGCGAACACCACATGATGCCGTTCTACGGCAAGGCGCATATCGCCTATACGCCTGTCGAGCGAGTGGTCGGGTTGTCCAAACTGGCGCGCCTGACCGACATCTTCGCCCGGCGTCTTCAGACCCAGGAGCACATGACCGCGCAAATCGCCGCCGCCGTCGACGAGGTGCTCAAGCCGCGCGGCGTCGCCGTGATGATCGAGGCTGAGCATACCTGCATGTCGGTGCGTGGCGTCGCCAAGCATGGGGCGATGACCTTCACCAGCCGCTTCACCGGCGTGTTCCGCGACAATCCGTCGGAGCAGGCGCGCTTTCTGTCGATGGTGCGAGGGGGCGGTCGCTAGAGTCGTTCCGCTTCTGATTCCATCAGAAGCGGGCCTCTGCGTTGGGCAAGCCACATCGCGTCGCCAACCCTCGACGGTATTTCTGAGGGATTTCCTGTGTCTCACCCTACATCTTCATCCGAAGCTGGAATCGAGGAGGACCTGACGTTCCGGCCTCGCTTCGATGCGTGTGGCCTTGTCACATGTGTTGCGACCGATGCCGAAACCGGCGACGTGTTGATGGTTGCGCACATGAATGAGGAGGCGCTGCGGCGAACCGTTGAGACCGGCGACGCCTGGTACTACAGCCGCTCGCGCAAGGCGTTATGGCGAAAGGGCGAGAGTTCGGGTCAGGTTCAGCGGGTGGTGGAGATGCGGACGGACTGCGATCAGGACGCGGTCTGGATCAAGGTCGAGCAGCGAGGTGCCGCCTGCCACACCGGACGGCGCTCGTGTTTCTACCGGGCGGTGACCAAAGGCGAGGGCGGCGAAGCGCGTGTGACGTTCGTCGATGCCGACAGGCTATTCGATCCAGCCGACGTCTATAAGAAGTCCTGACAGTGCGGCTCCGTGGCGGCGGTTCATTAAGACGCTGTTAACCATAATCTTCCACCTTGCACCGCAGGGAAAAGCCGTTCGTTGCCGGTGGGAGTCGGCATGGACGGCGGGTTCGCCGAGATCGCGTTGAAATGCGAGCGGTCGTTTCGCGGGGAGCGAGAGACCACCATGACCGTCGATGCCGCTAACGCCGCTGCCGATCCGTCGCGCGCCGGACTGACCGGCCTTTTCGGTGGAATAGCGACCGCCATCCGGAAGGCGGCCGACGCCACGGGCGCGAGCTTCGAATACCTGCTCGCAACCGCCAAGATGGAATCCAATTTCAATCCTCAAGCCGCCGCGCCCACCTCGTCCGCCAAGGGTCTCTTCCAGTTCATCGAGCAGACCTGGCTCGGCACGGTGAAGGAGGCGGGCCCCGCACTCGGCTATAATGGCTACGCCGACGCCATCACCAAATCCCCGTCGGGCAGCTATTCTGTCAGCGATCCCGCCACGCGCGACGCGATCCTCAAGCTGCGCGACGATCCGGCCATCGCGTCCGCCATGGCCGGTGTGCTGACGCAATCCAACAGCTTCAAGCTGACCGGTCTGATCGGTCGCCGTCCGACCGACAGCGAACTCTATATGGCGCATTTCATGGGCGTCGGCGGAGCCGCGAAGCTGATCGCGAACGCGGAGGACAATCCGCAAGCTTCCGGCGCGCGGCTGTTTCCGAACGCCGCCGCCGCCAACCGTCCGATCTTCTATGATGGAGACGGTCGCGCACGCAGTGTGTCGGAAGTCTACGCCGACCTGGATCGGCGCTACGCCGTCGCGGCTAACTCGCCAGCGACGCGTACCGCGATGGCATCGCTCGGCGTGAGCGCGCCGGTGGCGGTCGCGTCCGCAGCGCAATTCTCGACGTCGTCCGACAACGCGGTTTACCTGTCGCGTCTGCCCGATATGCGCGGTGTCACGCCTGTCGCGGCATCATCCGCGACGACTACGTCCGCCGCGCCGAGCCAGCCGATGTTCCGTTCCCTGTTTCAGGTTGGAGAGCGCAGCGAGCCGGTTTCGCCAGCAGTGCAGCAGTTATGGGCGCATCCGGCCGCGGTGGCCAACGTATCGGACCCGCCGCCAACGACTCAAGCACCGGCCGGCGGATTGCAGCCGTTCGATCTGTTCAGCGATCGCAGCGGTAAATACAGCGGGTAGACTTTCTCTCCGGCATTTTGCGCGCGATGGGCCCAGCCAAACAGGCGCGCGAAGCCGCATCCTCGCACGGCATGCACACGCGCTTTGCGGCATCTTTCCCACGTTAACGAAACGTCAACGAATGCAAACGGTTATGGTGAACCCTTTGTTAAGCGTCGTGGTTTATTTTCTATGACAGTGGCATCGCGTCACGGTGTCGTCTCAAGTTGTGTAAGCCGGAAACACCATGATCGTTCGGCAATTCATCAGTTGGGTACGGACCGCACCCGCAGGCGAGCGGGCGGAAGCAACACGAGCACTGGCCCGCGCCTGGCTCATCTCTGATCTCTCCGATGACGATCGCGCGGCCGCCGAGGGCGCTCTCCTGATGCAGCTCGACGACCCGTCTCCGCTGGTTCGCCAGGCGATGGCGGAGGTCTTTTCGCGCAGCACGACCGCACCGGCGGCCATCGTCCAGGCGTTGTCGGTCGATCAGCCTTCGGTTGCTGTTCTGGTTCTCGAACATTCACCGCTCCTGATCGATGCGGACCTCGTCGACATCGTCGCGACCGGTACCTGCGAAGTGCAGTGCGCCGTCGCGCGCCGCGCCCGTGTGCCGGTATCGATCGCCGCGGCTATCGCTGAGGTCGGCTCGGCGGCGGCAGCCCTCGAACTCATCGAAAATCCAGGTGCGGATCTCGCGCCGTTGTCCTGGGAACGTATCGTCGAGCGGCACGGCCATCTCGCGGCGATTCGGGAATCGATGCTGGCGCTCGACGATCTGCCCGCGGCCACGCGGTCAGCGCTGATCGGAAAACTGTCCGATACGCTGGCGCAGTTCGTTGTCGCGAAGAACTGGCTCAGCGCCGATCGCTCCGGCCGGGCAGTCAGCGACGCTCGCGATCGTTCCATCGTCAACATCGCCGCGCGTGCGCGAGACGACGATATGCGCGGTCTCGTCGCGCACCTGCGCACCACCGGGCAACTGACTGCCGGATTGATCCTCCGCGCACTGCTGTCGGGCAATCACGACCTTTTCGACCATGCGCTGGTGGAACTGTCGGGTCTGCCGTTGAGCCGCGTCGCCGCGCTGGTTCATGATCGTGGCGGCGCGAGCCTGCCCGCGCTGCTGACGCGGGCGGGTCTGCCGAAATCCACATTCCCTGCGTTTCGCGCCGCGCTGGAAGCGCGCGACGAGATCGGCTTTGTCGGCACGGTCGGCGGCGCGACGCGGCTGCGCCGCCGCCTGGTCGAACGCGTCTTGACGATGTGCGAAACGGCGTCCACTGAGGTTTCAGAGCCTCTGCTGATTTTGCTGCGGCGCTTCGCGACGGAATCGGCGCGCGAGGAAGCGCGCGTGTTCTGTGACGAGCTGGTGGCCGAAGCAGCTGCGGAGCCTGCGTATGACGAAGTGCCGGTCTGCGAACCTGAGGTCTGCGAGCCTCTCGCGTTTGAATATCAGATCGACGAGCCCGAGCCTTCCGAATTTGAGCCTTGCGAACCCGAGCCCTTCCAGGTCGAGTCTTACGCAATCGAGCCCTGTGAACCCGAACGCTACGAACCGAGGTTCGACTCGCGCCGCGAACCGAGTTTTGATGAGCCTGAGCCTTGCCCACCAAGGCACCGCGAGCCGCTGTTGAGCGATTTGCTCGCGGCAGCGTAGCACCGGCAATCGTCGTGCCCGAACTTGATCCGGGCATCCATCTCTATCGCAAAGAAATGGCTTGCCGTGTCACAGGCGAGCGAAGCAACGCCGTTCGTCGAACGGCTTGGCCTGGCAAGGTCTTTCCTAGTTCCGATTGATGAAAGGTTGTCTTCTATTCCACCGGCGCAATGCTTGGCGCGAGGATGGCTTCGAGGTGCTCGGGGCGGTCACGGTTGACGGCGGCGAGATATTCGTCGGCAACGACACGCAGCTTGCGATTGATCTCCTTCGCCATGGCCTCGGTGCCGGGGCTGGTGTGCTCGCGCACGATCGCCTGGATCGCGTTGATGTGATAGGCGATCAGGTCCGCAGGCACGCGGTCGAGAGCCGGCGAATGTTCGATGATGCGGCAGAGGCTTTCGGCGCCGGCCGCAGCGAAGGGATAGCCGAAGGTTGCAGCGTCGCCCTTGATGTCGTGCGCGGCGCGAAACAGTTCGTCGCGCGCGGCCGGGGTGAATCCGTCCTTGAGAATGGCCGCGTGGGCGGCGGCCAGGCGGTCACGCTCGATCGCCATCCACTTGGAGAATTCGTCGGAGAGTCCGGCGAGCGCCTTCTCGGCGCGCGCGACCTGGTCTTCGAAATTCTTCTCGTCGACGAGCCGCATCACTTTGCGTAGCCGATTGGGCGGTGTGATGACGTGATGGTCAGGGAACGCTTCGACCTTCAGCTCGGGAGATTCGTCCTTCTGCATGGCGCTGCGTCTCCTTAGCCTGGGGCTCGGGCCTTATCCAGCAGCGATGGCTGCTGAATGAGGTCGGGCTCCTTGCTGCCGCGGCGCTCCGGGCCGATGTAGGCGTTGTTGGTGTTGCGTCGGCGGTCCGGACCAAAATAGTTCTTGGTCTTGATGAAGGGCCGCGGTGATACCACGACGTTCAGAATTCGCTGATAGAGTCCCTTGGCCGAAATCGGTTTCGCTAGGAATTCGGTGACGCCGGCATCGCGCGCAACGGTGACACGCCGCTTCTCCGAGTGTCCGGTCAGCATGATGATCGGGGCGAACGGATTTCCTTTCGAGTCTGGCTGCCGGATCATCTGCGCCAGTTCAATGCCGTCGAAGATCGGCATCGCCCAGTCGGTGATGACGATATCGGGAACAGAATGGGTATACATTTCGAGGGCGGTGGCGCCGTCCTCGGCCTCGTAGACTTCGCGTGCGCCAAACGAATGCAGCAGGGTGCGCAGAATACGGCGCATGTGCGCATTGTCGTCGCAGACAAGAAACCGCAGCTTGTTGAAGTCGATGCCGTACATGTTGGACGCGGACCCGGTATACCCACCGTTAACTATATGCCGACGCCGTTAACGAATGGTTGCCGGGTCCATGCGGCAGGGCAGGGGGCAGGTCCTAATAGCCGAACTGCTCTCTCAAGATCCGTTCCTCCAGGCTGTGGCCGGGATCGAATAGCATGCGCATCGAAATCGTCTTGTCGGACAGGACCTCGACGCGGCGGACGTTGCGGGCTTCATCGTGGTCGGCGACTGCGGCCACGGGACGCTTTTCGTCTTCAAGCACCTCGATCACCACGACGGCGGTGTTTGGCAGCAGCGCGCCGCGCCAGCGCCGCGGGCGGAAGGGACTGATCGGGGTCAGGGCCAGAAGCGCGGCGTTGATCGGCAGGATCGGTCCCTGTGCTGACAGGTTGTAGGCGGTCGAGCCGGCGGGAGTCGCGACCATGATGCCGTCGGCGATGAGTTCGGCCATGCGTTCGCGCTCGTCGATCAGGATGCGCAGCCGCGCTGCCTGGTGGGTCTGACGAAACAGCGACACTTCGTTGATGGCGTGATGGATGTGAACCGCACCGCGGATGTCGGTCGCGCGCATCAGGAGCGGATGAATCACGGTATCGGTCGCGGCGGCGAGGCGGGCCTGCAGATCGTCCCGGCTGTATTCGTTCATCAGAAACCCGACCGTGCCGCGGTGCATCCCGTAGATCGGTTTGCCTGACCGCATGTTCCGATGCAGCGTTTGCAGCATCAATCCGTCACCGCCGAGCGCAACCAGCACATCGGCATCCGCGGGATCGTAATTGCCGTAAATCGCGGCCAGCTCCACCAGTGCCTGCTGGGCTTCGGGGCTTGCTCCTGCGACAAAGGCGATGCGGTCATACGGTCGGGGTGAGGTCATGATAATTCGCAGGCTGCTGTCGGCGTGTATCGTTTCCGGTCGGGCCGGCGGTTGTCGAGACGGCACTTAACAGTGCTTTGCGGTCGCGTGTCGAGGCCCGGATCAGCCCATGGTTAGCGAACACGACTGGTGTCCGCTGGTGTCCATTGATTCCGACGTTCATATGCCTTTGCAGCAGTCTTTGACGCAAACGTCAGAATCAAAGGGCACTAGCAAATTTATGAATCCAGTGTGGCTTATGACCAACCATTCATCCAGATGAACGGCGGTTGTCGTTGTGTTCAGCACGCGTTCAGCGGGACGGTCTCATTGTGATCGAAGAGCCCGGCCATCCGGTCGGTCAACTCGGTGATAACTCTCCAAGGAGACGACCATGCTGAAAACGATTTCCGCCGCGCTGCTCGTGGCTTCCGTTTTTGTTGCGCCCGCGATGGCCGGCAGCACCCGGACGGGCCATGCCCCGACGATCAAATCGGAAACCCTCAAGTCGAACGTGCTGAACGCCAATGCCAAGATGGGGCGCCATCACCACCACCATCATCATCACCATCATCATCGCGGCCACAAGCATTATTGATTGCTTGCAGAAGCCGATTATGGCCTGTGGTCGTCGCCTGTGGCGGCTGCAGGCCAGATTGGCTTCCGCTACGCCGTTTCTTGATATGCAATAACCGAATTGCGAATTTCATTCCGCCCCGGGGCAGGCTAGACCTTCGTGGGGTATCCACGAATCTGAAGACGGGCCGGTGTTGGGGGCATCTGCAAAATTGTTGGCGATCGTGCTGCTGGCGGGATCACTCGCGGCCTGCATGACCGACGGCGGCGATCAGGGCGGAGTCGTCTATACCGATGATCGCGGCGTGGCTAATCAGCCGTTTCCGGTCGACTACCGCGCTCAACTTCTCGCGTTTCTCAGGACGTATCTGAACAATCCGGTCGGTGTTCGCGACGCGGCGATGGCCGAACCGATCCAGCGCAACGTCGGCGGCCGCCTGCGTTACGTGAGTTGCTTGCGCTACAACGCCCGCGAGATCGACGGCAGCTATCGCGGTGTGGTGCAGCGCGCGGTGGTGTATGTCGATGCGCGGCTCGATCGCATGATCGAGAAGGCCGATGAAGTCTGTGCCGGCGCCGCCTATGCGCCGTTCCCCGAGCTGGAGAAGCTGACGCGCTAAGTGTCGGCCTGCGTTGCTCCGGCGGCAATTCGAGCAGCGCGACTGATCACTTTTAGGCGAGGCTGGAACCTTGCGCCCTCGGCGGACGACCAATGTAGACCATATGTAGACCATATGTAGACCATATGTAGACCATATAACGAGTGACCTGCGGGTCGCAGCGGTTTTCCGCGTATGATCCATCCATCGGAACCGCGAATGTTGCGCACGTATCACAGTTGCAAATGATCGCCGCAATCTTGTTGCCTTCAGGCAACCAAATTCGCGCCACGTTGTTTGACGATGGTCGTAGCCACGAGAAGGGGAACCCATCATGAAGAAATTCTTGCTCACCGCCGCAGCGGTCGCAGCCTTCGCCGCGCCAGCGCTTGCGGCTGACCTTCCGCCGCGACCCTATACCAAGGCGCCGGTCTATACGCCGCCGCAGGCCGTCTACAACTGGACCGGCTTCTACATCGGCGGCCATCTCGGCGGCGCGTTCGGGGGCGACAGCAGCCTTGGCGGAAGCGACGGCCGCTTCCTCGGCGGCGTGCAGGGTGGCGCCGACTATCAGTTCGCGAACAACTGGGTGCTCGGCATCGAAGCCCAGTACAGTTGGCTCACCAACGCCAGCGGCGGCTTGGCATTCCCAGGCGGGAGTGTCGTGACAAGCAGTGACCGCGGCCTCGGCTCGGTGACCGGCCGGCTCGGCTACACATGGGGTCCGGCACTGCTATACGCCAAGGGCGGTTATGCCTTCCGCGACAGCAAGCTCGGCGTCACCGGCGCCACGGGCGTGCCACTGGCTTTCGCAACCACCGGAAATCATGACAACGGTTACACCGTCGGTGCCGGTCTCGAATACATGTTCGCGCCAAACTGGTCCGCCAAGGTGGAATATCAGTACTACAATTTCGGCAAGACGACATTCGCGGCGGGGTCGCCTCCCGATGTCGTTGGAACGAGCTTTCACAACGACGAGCATACCGTTAAGGCCGGCGTGAACTATCGCTTCGGCTGGGGCGGGCCGACGGCCTCTCATTATTGAGATCGCCGAGGGATAGTTCACATATTGGACAAAAAAGGACGGCTTCGCGCCGGCCTTTTTCTTTACGGCGTGTGCAAGTCACGCAACCCGCGATCCCGCACCCACATCAAATGCGGTCGACTCTCAAGAACAGTGTCCAGATCACCGACAGCATGGTTGCAATCGCCAGCCAGTGTGGATGGACACAGAATGTCGCGCCGTAATAGCACAGCTGATTGGCACCGATGCCATAGTTGCTGGCGCCGTAGAACGCCACTGTTGCCAGCGCCATCATGGAAGTCACGAATACCATCGGATACTCCCGATGTTGCGACGCGCGGTCGAATTATCCTTGAACGTAATTTGCCGCTGCCGGTTTTGTTTGGACGAAGTCTATATTCGCTCCCATGAAGCAAGCGTAAATCCGAGCCTCCGTTTTTTTGCGAAGGGTGTGGTGTGCTGTTGCGGCCGTGGCTGACGCAGAGCCGGTGGAGATGATGATAACGCTCGCTGGCGCGGCGAAAAGCTCCGCAATGGCCTCGCGCTCAGTGCGACACCGGATAGGTGTCCTCCCCCGGGGTGCGCGGGGGGAGACCGGTCCGGAATTTTGGCTTGAACGGGGGCGTTTTCCGCAGTAACCACCCGCGGTTTGAAGCCGCGCCGATGCGCTGGCCGTGAGGGATGATGGAATGGCCAAAGCGAAGTTTGAACGTAACAAGCCGCATTGCAACATTGGGACGATTGGTCATGTTGACCATGGCAAGACGTCATTGACGGCTGCGATCACGAAGGTTCTGGCGGAGACGGGCGGGGCGACGTTCACGGCGTTTTGGTGGTGTCGGCGGCGGACGGCCCGATGCCGCAGACCCGCGAGCACATCCTTCTGGCGCGCCAGGTCGGCGTGCCCGCTCTCGTCGTATTCCTGAACAAGTGCGACATGGTTGACGATCCGGAACTTCTGGAACTGGTCGAGCTCGAGGTGCGCGAGCTGTTGTCGAAGTACGATTTCCCGGGCGACAAGATTCCGATCGTGAAGGGCTCGGCGCTGGCGGCGCTGGAGAACTCGGACCAGAAGCTCGGCCATGACGCGATCCTGGAGCTGATGAAGGAGGTCGACGCCTACATTCCGCAGCCGGAGCGTCCGATCGACCAGCCGTTCCTGATGCCGGTTGAGGACGTGTTCTCGATCTCGGGCCGCGGCACGGTGTGCACGGGCCGCGTCGAGCGCGGCATCGTCAAGGTCGGCGAGGAAATCGAGATCGTCGGCATCAAGGCGACCCAGAAGACGACGGTGACGGGCGTTGAGATGTTCCGCAAGCTTCTGGATCAGGGTCAGGCGGGCGACAACATCGGCGCGCTGCTTCGCGGCACCAAGCGCGAGGACGTCGAGCGCGGTCAGGTTCTGTGCAAGCCGGGTTCTGTGAAGCCGCACACAAAGTTCAAAGCCGAAGCCTACATTCTGACCAAGGAGGAGGGCGGTCGCCACACGCCGTTCTTCACCAACTATCGTCCGCAGTTCTATTTCCGCACCACCGACGTGACCGGTGTGGTGCATCTTCCGGCCGGCACCGAGATGGTGATGCCGGGCGACAACATCGCGATGGAAGTGCACCTGATCGTGCCGATCGCGATGGAGGAGAAGCTGCGCTTCGCCATCCGCGAGGGCGGACGCACCGTCGGCGCAGGCGTCGTCGCCAGCATTATTGAGTAATCGAAGCGACGCGCCGTTAGCGCCCGACGGCATTTAATATCGCGCAAGTGCGAAACATCGCACTTGCGCCCGGCGCAGGCGTCGTCGCCAGCATCATCGAGTGATCGAAGCGGCGCACCGTTAGTGCCCGACGGTATTTAATATCGCGCAAGTGCGAAACGTCGCACTTGCGGCCGGCGCAGGCGTCGTGGCCAGCATCATCGAGTGATCGAAGCGGCGCACCGTTAGTGCCCGACGGTATTTAATATCGCGCAAGTGCGAAACGTCGCACTTGCGGCCGGCGCAGGCGTCGTGGCCAGCATCATCGAGTGATCGAAGCGGCGCACCGTTAGTGCCCGACGGTATTTAATATCGCGCAAGTGCGAAACGTCGCACTTGCGGTCGGCATAGACGCGTTTCGCCAGCCCTCACGCGCGAGAGGCGGATTGTGAGTGGCGATAGAAGACAATTCGCTACTCACCACTCAAAAGCCCTTTCGATGCATTTTAGGGCTGACGGGGCGTTTTGCGTTCGCTATAGAGGCACCCGCTAGGAGTGTAGCTCAATTGGTAGAGCACCGGTCTCCAAAACCGGGGGTCGCAGGTTCGAGCCCTGCCACTCCTGCCAGATAAATCAATAACTTAGCCGCAACTCCGGTCGGACGCATTGGGAACTCGGACCCAAGTTGGACCCAAGGCGGGGCTAAGACCCCAAAAACCCGGTCGCCAACCCCGCAATCGCATCAGATAGCTTCGCGTCTGCCGTCTTCGACCTTTTCCGCTTGGTGTAATTTCGGAGCAGGGTGGCCGGGTCGTCACCGATCCTCTGCGCCACGGTGTGCACCGGGATGTCGGATCGAGCAGCGCCGTGGCATGGATGCCCCGCAGGTCGTGAAATCGGATTCGATCGAGACCGATGCTCTCCGCCCGGCGGGCGAAGGCCTGTGACACCGACCGGGGAATGCGCGGCGCCGTGAACGAAAAGAGTCACGCGCCAACGCTGAAAGGCGAATGGCGGCGTGACTTGTTCAAATCGAGGCGCCAGACGAGAGCCGCTATCCGCTACCAATAGCAACGTCGCCCCTTGCAAGGGAAAAGCCGCCGGTCAATCGTGGGCCGTCAAACCGCCGCGGGAGAGGACCATGAGCGCGCACGGAAGCATGGAACAAGCCGAGCAAACGCATCATGCATCGGAAGAGAACAAGAAGATCGCGCTTCTGATCGCCGTCATCGCGCTCTGCCTCGCGCTGTCCGAGACGCTGGGGAAGGGCGCCCAGACCGAATCGATCAGCAAGAATGTGGAGTCCTCCAACCTCTGGGCCTTCTTCCAGGCCAAGAGCATCCGTCGCACCACGGTCCAAATCCAGGCTGATCAGGCCAAGCTCAGCCTCATGCTGGCGAAGGACGAGGCGACCAGGGCTGCGCTGCAAAAACAGATCGACGAGTGGCAGGAGACCGCGGCGCGCTATCGTTCCGACCCAAGTACCGGCGAGGGACAGGATCAACTCGCTGAGAGCGCCAAACACGCCGAGGACGCGCGTGATCTCGCGATGGCGAAATATCATCACTTCGAGCTGGCGTCCGCCGCGTTCCAGATCGCAATCGTGCTGGCGTCGGCCGCCATCATCACCGGGATGATCGTGCTGGCGTGGACATCGGGACTGCTGGCGCTCGTCGGAGTCGGGATCACAGCGATCGGGGCATTTGCGCCGCACGCATTGCACCTACTAGGGTCGGGACCCATAAAATTATTCCTTCCGCGCTGAGTTTATGATTTACGGTCTCCGACAGGAGGCCCCTCATGAGTCGCGATTACTTTTGGCTAACGAAGGATCAGTTCGCTCGGCTCAAGCCGCTTCTGCCTAACGATACGCGCGGCAAGCCACGGGTCGATGATCGGCGGATCATCAGCGGCATCATCCAGGTGCTGAAGTCCGGTGGGCGCTGGATCGATGCGCCGGAGGTCTATGGTCCGCGCAAAACACTCTACAATCGCTTCGTCCGCTGGGCAGCGAAGGGTGTATGGGCAGACATATTCCAGGCACTCGCAACGGCCGGCGGACCTCCTGCGCAGGTCCTGATCGATAGCTCGGCCGTGAAGGCGCATCGATGCGCATCTGGCGGCAAAGGGGGGAACATCAGCAGGCCATCGGCCGATCGCGCGGCGGGCGGACCACGAAGATCCATGCTCTGACCGACGCCGAGTGTCGTCCCGTCGCGTTCTTGCTGACCGGGGGTCAGATAGCCGATTGCACCGCTGGAGCGGTTCTGCTCGAAGAAATGCCACGTTCCGCGATCCTGCACGGCGATAAGGGTTATGACAGCGATGCCATCCGCCGACAGGTCGAGGGAAAGGGTGCGATGCCGAACATCCCGCCCAAGGCGAACCGAGGCTGGAAGAATTGCTTCTCGCCCGTCCTCTATCGAAGCCGCAACGCCATCGAGCGCATGTTCTGTCGCCTGAAGGACTTCCGTCGCATCGCCACCAGATACGATCGTCTCGCAATCAATTTCCTCGCAGCCGTCTGCATCGCTGCGGCTGTCAGTTACTGGTTATGAGTCCGGACCCTAGCACTACTTTGGCAGATTTTTGCGCTTGATCTGGGTAACTGGATTCCCGAATCAGATTTTCGATGATTCATGGGTGGTCGGCTTTTGGAGGGCCGACCATGGCGGACATGAGATCGAAGTGGGGAGATGAGCTTGGACGCTGGCTGAAGCCGTTCCTGGATTGTTTGGGTCACAAGGCGCGGCGGCGGATGTGTCCACTATATGTTTCCGGACTGATCGGACCGGGCGATCGCAAGAGCGTCCAGCCGATGGCTGCACGGCTGGCACCGGGCGACTATGACCAGTTGCACCATTTCATCGCTGATGGTGTCTGGGATGCGGCGCCATTGGAATCGGAATTGCTGGCTCAGGCCGATCGCCTTGTCGGCGGCAAGGATGCGGTGCTGGTCATCGACGACACGGCGATGCCGAAGAAGGGCGATCGTTCGGTTGGTGTCGCTCCGCAATATGCCTCATCGCTCGGCAAGACGGCCAATTGCCAAACGTTGGTATCGCTGACACTTGCGTGCGGTGAAGTGCCGGTAATGGTGGCACTGCGGCTCTTCCTGCCCGAGAGTTGGACGAGCGATCCGGCGCGATTGAAGCGTGCGGGCGTTCCCGTCGAGCATCGCGCCGGGCGAACCAAGCCGGAGATCGCGCTGGCTGAAATTGATCGCGTGCTCGCAGCCGGTGTTCGCTTCGGCTGTGTGCTGGCGGATGCCGGTTACGGGCTCAGCGCGCCGTTCCGTCAGGGTCTCACGGCCCGTGGCCTGGCCTGGGCAGTCGGCATCCCGGGGCGTCAGAAAGTTTATCCGGCGGCGGTCAAGCTGATCTTTCCGATCGCCGGTCGAGGTCGCCCCCGTCAGCGGCACATCCCGGATCTGTTGTCGATGCCGGCGGAAAACATGCTTGCTGATACTAGGTGGAAGAATGTGAGTTGGCGGCTGGGAACCAAGGGCAGACTGAAAGCGCGGTTTGCCGCTGTTCGCGTGCGGATCGCCGATGGGCCGCCACAACGGATCAAGGACAAGGGTCAACAACATCTTCCCGGCGAGGAGGCGTGGCTGATCGGTGAGCATCGCAGCTCGGGGGAGAAGAAGTACTATCTGGCCAACTTGCCAGCCCGGACGAATTTGCGACAGTTGGCTGCAGCCGTCAAAGCGCGATGGATCTGCGAGCAAGCGCATCAGCAGTTGAAAGAGGAGCTCGGACTTGATCACTTCGAGGGCCGGTCCTGGCACGGCCTTCACCGTCATGCTCTCATGACCATGATCGCTTACGCCTTTTTACAGCACCGCCGCATCGCCACAGTGGCCCGGAAAAAAAAGAATCAACGGCCCACCGCCACAGCCGAGTTTGCCGGCCGTGCGCCACGCCATCATCGAACTCATTCTTCGACCACCAAATCAGCGATGCCCATACTGCAGAAGACAAGTCGGCGAAATGCAACGGCGTGAATAAATCTGCCAAAGTAGTGCTAGGACACTGACGCGCGTAGCTGCCGGTACTAGTAACCTCTCGCGCGCTGCGGGCCTGCCCCAACGAAAACCTGCCGGCGCTGAGGGGCCCAGAGTCGCCGGCGGAGAGACGTCGAAGCGGCGCGACCAATTCATTCCAGCCACCAAGAATTCGACGTGCCTAGATCCTCAATGAGGTGCCAGCGCCTGATCCTCTCGGTCGTCAGGCTCGCATAGAACCGCTCCCATGCGGCCTTGAATTGATCCTTGGCAAGTTCAAGGCTGTCAGCTGATCCGTTACACCATGACGGGATCGGGAGCGGCGGGTTGACGTGCCAGCTCCATACTGTTGACCCGTTCAATCCGTGCGTCTTGTGGATCCTGCCGATAGATCGGCCGTCGTGGATCACGTAATAATCGTCGTGAAGGGTGTCGCCGCCTATGAGGGTTTTGCGGAGGGTGAGATCCACCGCTTGAATGTAGGAACAGGTCGGTTCGAGACCAGCCGCTACAGCTTGGGGTCGTTTCCCAGCTTGGTCGGCTGGTTGCCCAGGAGCTCAGCCAGGTGCCAGTCGTTTCCGTAATCTAGCGGCAATTGCTGATCTTCTGCGATGCAGAATAAATCATGGTCCAGCTGATCAGTCCCAAAGTTGGAGTTTGCCAACCGGTCCCTGATCCAGCTCAACATCGTCAATCCCGCGCTCCCCATCATCACACTCCCATCACGCGGGAGGGAACCGGTTAGGGCCTAATCGGTTCCGGAATAACGCCGACAAAGAAAAGCCCACTCGATGCTGGACTCCCAATCGCCGGCGCCAGCATTACATTTTCTGCATCGCATGTGGAGTATCGCGATGCCCAGTACCTTGAGAGATCTGCCATATCGGATGGCAGCGCTCCAATTCAACCGTATCATCGAGGGCATGGAAATATGGAGCGCAGATAGCGACGGTTATTCCTTCGCAATCAGTTTTTTCGAACGTTTTGCAGGTCCCGGCTTTCATGAAAGGCCAGGCTATGTGGCGTCATGGCGTCCGCTTTACGGAGGCGGTGGCGCAATCAAGATCATCGGATCGCCATTTAAGTCTTTCGACGAGGCCGAAGTCGCCTGCGATGAGATGCTAAAACATCTGCTGGGCGACTCGAGGCAGGGATGATCCTTCCCGCGTTCAACAGGAAGCCCCGCAGCTTGCCGCGATCTGGCCCAACAATAACCCGGCCGGGCTGACGCAGAACCCGCCGGCGCTGGTCTGGACGTCACCGGCGGGTCCGGCCGGGAAACCGCAACCCATCCAGGAACCCTAATGCTTGGAGTGGGGCTGCGGACCTGTCCGCAATGGCAACGCCGCGAGCGGACGGTGCGTTCCGAGGCGATGGGGCAACGACCAAAAAGGCCCGCCGGAAGGGATCAACAGCGGGCCTAATCGGGGTCCGGGATCATGGAGTGTGGGTCCACCGGTTCCGGTTGAATCAATGCCCGGAACGGTAAGGTGTTCCTCTGTTCAAAGAAAAGCCCGTGGCGACGAGGCGGGCTGAAGGGTGGACGATACCGACTAAGGTGCCGTCTAAGCCGATCAATGCGCGGGGTGTGGGTTGGTACCGACGATCTCATCATATTCATGATGAAGATGGCGACGCGCATTCGCGATCGAGCCATCCGTCGCGCTGGCGAATTGCTCGAACAGGTTGAGACACAGCAAGGCAAGCGTAACGACATCATAACTTCGGGTGAGCGGCCACCCGAAGTTAACCGTCAGCAGGTCGCGACCGCTACCGAACAAGTTGAAGAACGCGCCGCTATGGGCGAGAAGGACTAGCATCTAACGCAATATGGAGTCTAAGCCGATCCAGCACTTGCCGAATGTTAGGGCAGATACCGCCGCCGCTGTGTTTGCATCTTCGCGCCATCTCCTCTTGTGAAAACGAGAAGGATTTTTCCGATCCGCTGCCCTCAACATGAGCCTCGATGCCGCATTCGGGACATTTGATTGTGTCGGTGTTGCTTTGCATCTTTACATTCTATCTGGAGACTCGCACGTCGCCATAAGATTCTACTTCATCGGCAGCGCGCTTGCTTGCAAGCTCAACCCCGCTCCGCCGGGGTTTTCTATTTCGCGTCTGGGCATGTCGGTCTCATTATGGAGACGGATAATCATGCAGAAATCGATCGATTTCGGGAAGCAAGCTTGATGTCTCGGTGATGGCGCCAGCATATATGTAGTCAGCGCCAACCCCTTCGAGGGTTCTCGGTATTGACCTTCATTCTTAGCACCTCTTGTAATCGCCTATCCACCTCCGCCTGCATTCTCGGGTTGGCGGCCGTGGCAACTACTTGCCCGCGCTCGTCGCCGCGCACATTGGCCGCGCAGCCGTAAGCCCGCAGAAGCTGTTCGACGGCGACGATGCTGATTACTGGCTGAGCCTGCTGAGAGAGCGGCGCCGGCACGTGCATCTGCGATCCTTCGGGCCGAATGTCTTCCGTCGGTGGTCCTACGTCCTCTTCTCTTGGCCTGCTTTTTGTTCGGGTCTTACCGGTTGTTCTGGTCCTGCTGTTGTTGGTTGTTTCGGTCGGCCGGGGGGCTCTATTTTTCGTCGACATGGTTGATGTCCTGTTCTCGCTCAGACTTCGCCCTCATCGCGGCGTCGTCAAAAATAACGCCCCAAACCGGCCGCGGTTTCCCCCGGAGGGGGAAATTTAGCAAATCAGTGATTGATCGTTACCGCCGCGGGTTGGAGCTGCCTTTATGAAGTTCGCCACCTCGTTCGTGAAGCATCTGCAAGATACTCCGCTCTTGATGAGTAGGGATGTGGCTCGGTCGGCTCGGCATTATTTGCTCTTCGCCTTCAGCCCGATCTCGACCAGGCGGTGGATAGCTTCAGAGGGGCGCGACGGATGCTTCCCGACACCAACCGGCGGGCCTGCCTTGTATTCGTCCCGGCTTAGTCTGTAGGCGGCACCTTGCCATTACTTCCTCGCTTCATAGGGCAGAAAGTACACACCCTCGCGAGTGCCCAGGCGCTCCTGTTCCCAAGCCTTACGCTCCTCGTCGGTAGCCGGGATGAATGCAAAGCAACTCTCAGCGCCCACTGTTTCGCCCGCTGCCGTTAGCGCCTCCTGGACCAGGCCATACACTTTTGGGGTCCCGATCAATTCCTGCATACGCTCGTCTTCCGACGATAAGTTTACGGTGCCTACGCGCACACCATGCTCATCCGGGCTACCCTCGTTCAGAACGAGGAAGATCGTGGTTAGCTCAGAATCCGTAGGTTCGCTCATCTATCCCTCCTCGCTTTCAGCCCGATCTCGACCAGGCGCCGGATGGC
Organism: Nitrobacter sp. JJSN; assembly: GCF_051912485.1. Classification (GTDB taxonomy): domain Bacteria; phylum Pseudomonadota; class Alphaproteobacteria; order Rhizobiales; family Xanthobacteraceae; genus Nitrobacter. The sequence continues at coordinate 1,153,654 of NZ_CP196822.1, forward strand.
TTCCGAGCGGCCGGGTTGGTCGTCCTGACGGGCCGCCCAGGCGTCGACCTGCGTCATGAACTCGTCGGACAAGCGAAAGGTACGCACGGGGTCTTTTCCCGTTGCCGGACGCCCAGGCCGTTTAGGTATTACTTTTTTTGTTGACTTCGCCATAAATGGGTAATACACAAACGCTTGCTAAAAAACAAGCAGCCCGCCGAGGTGTTCGAAGCACCTGCGACGGGCCTAACCAACAGCAAGGATTGACCCATTCCGAAGGCTACCCGAGCCCATACCACAAAATCCTCCGCAGAACGCCAGAGATCCGTGCACGTAGCGGTTTCCGCAAACGCTAGCGTTGATCCAGTTGTCGAGCGCGGGCGCGTCCTGCGCGATCTATGGGACGCTCATGATGCAGTTGAGTCCGAGGCTTTTGCGGCGAGGAGAAATGACGACCACTCGCTGGGGTAGAGCGTGACGAGCAGGCCCGCCAAATCCTTGATTGGAAAGATTTGGTGGAAGCCGAAATCAGTTTCCTCGTCGCCAATAGTCTGCGAGGTGCCCTGATCCAGCTCGCTCTCATGCGAGACGCGATGAACGATTTCGACGCTGGGATCGAGAATTCCGACTGTGATTCCGCCCGTGAAGTCGCAATTAAGAGATTGGCCGTTTGCTGCGATCCGCCAGTGACGCCGTTCACGACGCTATGGGTGAAGACCAATATGCCGAAGTCTCGGGTATTGTGAGTACCTATGCCTCCGTCGGGGACGATCATCCGAACTTTCTTCTCGACATGCAGACCTGGGTGGATAAGGGCTTCGATCGTCGCTGCAAGCGCGGCCTTGCGAAGATCGAGGTGGCGTCATGACGATAATCATAATCCCACAGCGCCGTGTTGCCGCCATTGACCTCATTGACGAGGCCATCGCAGCCCTGCGAACCGTTCACGTCGCAATGAACGAGCCCCAACTGATCGAAGATGAAATACTTGGCAATCTTGCGACGGTGCTGAACGAGGCGATCCTAAAGCTGCTGCCGGTGCGAGATGAGGTCAACCGGCAGCACGGCGCCGCCTGACCGGCCGGGCAAGAGAGACCCCGCCGGTCACGCCGGCGGGTTGATTTTCGTCGGAGGAACGCGTTTCGTCTCTCCGAAGGCACTAGGCCAGCGCAAGTCCCCAGGAGACTTTCAGATGTTCATCGCCATGAATCGCTTCCGCATCATCAAGGGAAATGAAAAGGATTTTGAACAGGTCTGGCTCTCGCGCGATAGCCATCTTGAGAGTGTGCCGGGATTCGTTGAGTTTCACCTTTTGCGTGGACCCGAGGCTGAAGATTACACGCTGTATGCCTCGCACACGATCTGGAAGAACCGCGGCTTCTTCGACGCGTGGACCAAATCGGAGGCTTTCCGAGCTGCTCACGCGAACGCGGGCAGCAAAAAGCCCCTCTATCTCGGTCATCCACAATTGGAGGCGTTCGAAACGATCCAGACCGTGACCGGTTCCGCAGAGCAGGGCGCATAACCGGAGGAAGCCCGGCCCGCCGGTGAGGAGCCGGCGGTTTTTACTTGCCGCAACCCAAGATTGTGCTCATGGTTAGCGATCGTTGCAAAAGGGAGTGCGGACGTGGCGACAGGTACTGTAAAGTGGTTCAACGGACAGAAGGGCTTCGGTTTCATCCAGCCCGACAGCGGCGGCAAGGACGTCTTCGTTCATATTTCAGCCGTCGAGAAGGCTGGACTTTCCAATCTGAACGAAGGGCAGAAGGTCAGCTATGAAGTCGTCGCGAACCGCGGCAAGGAATCTGCAGAGAACCTGCGCGTCTGATAACGGCGTGCCGAGCCCGCCGGTTCACTCCGGCGGGCGTCGCTCGTCGCAGCATCTCTCTACCAGCGGCGATAACCGCCGCGGTATCGGTAACCTCTATGCGCGTAACCATAGCGGCGGACACCGTAGCCGCCGCGATAGCCGTACCCGTAACCGTATCGTCGGTAGACGGGCGCCGTGCGGACACAACCGTTCGGGCCGCAGACCACGGCAACGTTTTCGACGTTTGGAGCGGTAGAAGGTGGGGCGAGCGGCATTGCCGATGCGCTTCCTGCCGCGGCAAGGCTGCAGAGTGCCGCCAGTCCCACAAGTGCAAATTTAAGCTTCATGGTCTCCTCCTGTGTCATTCCGTATCGTCGCATAGAGTAGGAAGTTCAATGTGAATACGGGATGAGCGGACGGGGGCGTTCCCGCGCACCTTGCTTGCACGGCTACCGAGCGATGGTACGGCATGCGACCGCCGACCCACGCCGACGGGCTCTCCGCGTCTGCTAGGGGTGGTGGCATTGGTTTTGGACCCAACCTTGGACCCAAACTTGCTCAGACCGCCGCGAACTGATCGGTACAAGCGGGGAGGGCGCAACGCTGGAAACACCGCAAACATGGATAAGTAGCAACCAAGCGACATCCACGGGGACGGCCAAACCCGTTCTCCAAAACCGGGGGTCGCAGGTTCGAGCCCTGCCACTCCTGCCAGCTAATCCGTTGACATATCCGTGCCTTGCGGCCGTTATCGCAGCACGTTGCGGAGCGGCGCGTCGCTAACCATGCCCTTGACCTTTCCGGCCGAGGGCAGTAGATAGCGGCACCTGCTGTCGGCCCGATTTGACGGATATCCGACGCGGCATTGAATTTCCCGGACAGTCGAGCCCGCTGGGCGACTACCCTCAAAGGAGGGGTGGGCGCGCGAGAGAGGCTGCCCGGATCTTCGAAAACCAGACCGGCAAACGAACGCGGATCATCGACGATGGCTTTCAGCCCGTTCAAATTCCTGCAGGAAGTGCGCACCGAGACCGCGAAGGTCACCTGGCCGTCGCGTCGGGAGACCACGGTCACGACGATCATGGTGTTCCTGATGGTGGCACTGGCGTCGATCTTCTTCTTCTTCGCGGATCAGTTAATCCGTTTTTTCATCACGTTCGTCCTTAGCCTTCATTGAAGACGCGAACGACTTGCGCAACGGAACTGAACCATGAGCATGCGCTGGTACATCGTCCACGCCTATTCGAACTTCGAAAAGAAGGTCTCGGAATCGATCCGCGAGCAAGCCAAGCAGCGGGGGCTTGAGGATCTCTTCGAGCAGGTGTTGGTGCCGACCGAGAAGGTCACTGAAGTCCGGCGCGGCCGCAAGGTCGATACCGAGCGCAAGTTCTTCCCGGGTTACGTGCTGGTGAAGATGAACCTCACCGACGAGGCGTTCCATCTCATCAAGAACACCCCGAAAGTCACGGGCTTCCTCGGCGCCGAGAACAAGCCGATGCCGATTTCGGAAGCCGAGGCTATGCGCATCATGCACCAGGTGCAGGAAGGCGTGGAGCGGCCCAAGGCATCGGTGTCGTTCGAGATCGGTGAGAACGTTCGCGTGGCCGACGGCCCGTTTGCGTCATTCTCCGGCGTGGTGGAGGAAATCGACGAGGCGCGCTCGCGCGTGAAGGTCGCGGTGTCGATCTTCGGCCGTGCAACGCCGGTCGAACTGGAATTCGGTCAGGTCGAGAAGGTCTGATTGGACGAAGAGGCGAAGTTTGCCTTCGCTTTTGAGAGGCCGTGGGAGGAAGAGGGCGGTTGCCAGCCGTTCTTGATCCGAACCACGAAACCTGAAACCGCCGGCCCAGCCGGCACAACAGGAGTAACGCATGGCAAAGAAAGTGACCGGATACCTGAAATTGCAGGTGCCGGCCGGTGCGGCGAACCCGTCGCCACCGATCGGTCCCGCGCTTGGTCAGCGCGGTCTCAACATCATGGAATTCTGCAAGAATTTTAACGCGCAGACCCAAAAGGAAGAAAAGAATACGCCAATCCCGGTGGTGATCACGATCTATGCGGATCGGTCTTTCACCTTCGAGATGAAGACCCCGCCGATGTCCTACTTCCTCAAGCAGGCGGCGAAAATCCAGTCCGGATCAAAGGCACCGGGCCGCGATTCCGCCGGCAAGGTGACCAAGGCGCAGGTGCGCGAGATCGCCGAGAAGAAGATGAAGGACCTCAATTGCGACACCGTCGAATCGGCCATGAGCATGGTCGAAGGGTCCGCCCGCTCGATGGGCCTTCAGGTGGCGGAGTAACGAACCATGGCAACCGGAAAACGTTTGAAGAAGGCTCGCGAAGGCATTGATCGGGAAAAACTTTACCCGATCGCCGAAGCAATCAAGCTGATCAAGGAACGCGCCAAATCGAAATTCGATGAGACCATCGAGATTGCGATGAATCTCGGCGTCGATCCGCGTCATGCCGACCAGATGGTGCGCGGCGTCGTCAGTCTGCCGAACGGCACCGGCCGCACGCTGCGTGTCGGCGTGTTTGCGCGCGGTGCCAAGGCCGAGGAAGCCAAGGCTGCGGGCGCAGACGTCGTCGGCGCGGAAGATCTGGTCGAGAAGGTGCAGGGCGGCACGATCGACTTCGATCGCTGCATCGCCACGCCGGACATGATGCCGCTGGTCGGCCGCCTCGGCAAGGTTCTCGGTCCGCGCGGCATGATGCCGAACCCGAAAATCGGCACGGTGACCATGGATGTCGTCGGCGCCGTGAAGGGTGCCAAGGGCGGTTCGGTGGAATTCCGCGTCGAGAAGGCCGGTATCGTTCAGGCCGGCATCGGCAAGGCCTCGTTCTCGGAGGAGAAACTCGTCGAGAACGTCAAGGCATTGGCGGACGCGGTTGCGAAGGCGAAACCCGCCGGCGCCAAAGGTACCTACATCCAGCGCATTGCGGTGTCCTCAACCATGGGACCGGGCGTGAAGGTCGAGCCGGGAACCGTGCTCGGCTAAGGCCGGGATCGCTGCGATAATCCGAGGCGGGGTCGGAACGTCCGAGCCCGCCTTTTTTGTTCGCGAAAGCCGCTATGCCTGACGAGCTCGGGCTTGGCCGCCGCGGTTGGCTGCCGGTGTCGACAAGCGGACATGCAATTTGATGTTTGTCCGAAATCGAAGCTGGCCGGAAAATTGCATGATTTAGGGCTTGGCAACGTATCAAAGATTCGTTAAACACCACGCTCCGGACGTGCTGGCTTTCGCTGGCGCGTCTGTGTTCGCTTTCCAAAAACCCAACGAGATTGGAGACCTTCCTTCCCGCATGTCCATTCGGATGGTTCGGGAGGATGGGATGCCAATTTGGTCGGGTCAGTGCGAACAGGGGTCTTTCGGCTACCTTTGGGGTTCATCCTTTGGGTGGTGTTGATCCCGTCCTGTCCGAGACTGCAGGTGCCTGCGGCAAATGCAAGTTTGTCCAACGGCTTAATCGTATAGCCTGCATAGACGGGTGAAGACCGGATTTCGCTTTTCGCTGTCATAAGCGGAAGGCAGCAGATTGGGTTCGAACCTCGACACCCCGTGCCCTTTGGCCACCAGGCCGTCGGACCCGGGAGGGCAGGCTACTGAATGTCGTCACGCCCGGCGTGTCTTGAGACCAGTGTCTTGGGATCAGGTTTCGGGCGGGATGATGGGTGTAACCCGGTGGTCCCAGCCTTGAGGCAAAGGCCGCCAAACGGAAAGAGCTTGCTGTGGAACGAGCGGCAAAAAAAGAGGCGGTCGAGGCGCTGAACGAGGTCTTCAAGACCACGGGCGTTGCGGTCGTCGCTCATTATTCCGGCCTTACCGTGGCCCAGATGCAGAAGCTGCGCATGCAGATGAAGCAGGCGGGTGCGTCGGTGAAGGTCTCGAAGAACCGTCTCGCTAAAATTGCTCTTGAAGGCACAGACGTCGTTGCCATCGGCGCCCTTTTGAAGGGTCCGACCGTGATCGCAACTTCCAGCGATCCGGTGGCGGCGCCGAAGGTTGCCGTCGAATTCGCCAAGACGAACGAAAACTTCGTCATTCTCGGCGGCTCGATGGGTAAAACCGTCCTGAATATCGACAGCGTCAAGGCGCTCGCCTCGTTGCCGTCACTGGATGAACTGCGCGCCAAGCTGGTCGGCCTCCTGGTCGCGCCGGCAACCAAGATCGCTCAGCTCTCCACGGCGCCCGCGGCCAAGCTCGCGCGCGTTGTCCAGGCCTATGCCTCAAAGAGCGAAGCGGCGTGAGGCCCTTCGCAAGTCCAATTTGGTTCGAACCGAATACGCTAAAGGAACATATCGATGGCTGATCTGCAGAAGATTGTTGATGACCTCTCGGGCCTCACCGTGCTCGAGGCCGCGGAACTCGCGAAGCTGCTCGAAGAGAAGTGGGGCGTGTCGGCTGCTGCCGCAGTTGCGGTTGCAGGACCGGCTGCTGCCGCCGCTGCTCCGGCTGAAGAGAAGACCGAGTTCACCGTCGTGCTGGCGGCCGCCGGTGACAAGAAGATCGAGGTCATCAAGGAGGTTCGCGCCATCACCGGGCTCGGCCTCAAGGAAGCCAAGGACCTCGTCGAGGGCGCGCCCAAGCCTGTCAAGGAAGGCGTGAACAAGGACGAAGCCGAGAAGATCAAGGCCCAACTCGAGAAGGCCGGCGCCAAGGTTGAACTCAAGTAATTGTTTGAGCGAAATCCCCGGGCTGGCGGAAGCTTTGTTCCGGGGATTGCTTCACCAAGGACCTCGATGGTCGCGGCTACGACAAGGTGAGGTGAATGGGATTCCCCGGACGGGCGCGATCAGAATTGCGCTCGCCGGGCATAACCGCCGGGCTCAGGTTCGGTCGATTATACACAGAAAAGTGTGGGTACTCAGGGGATCCTCCCCTCGAATTTCCACGGTTGCCATCCCATATCGGGGCGGCAGCACGAAAGCACAGCGGATGGCGGGAGCGGCGGCGTTCCTTCATAAGCTGTTGGGAGATTAGCGATTTCGGGCTTTTTCGGTCCGTTTGGAGATAGTTTTGACGGGCTGGGTGCACCCATGCACCCCGCACGTCGTTTTGCGTTCTGCGAGCCTGGCGTTCCAGCTCAGGATTGAAGTCCTGACATTTGCGTTCCGCTCTTGAGAGCGTTCCAAGATTCACCCCGGGGGCGATGCCAATCGCCCTTCGGAAGGTTTGCCCCCACGGGCGACGACATGAGAGGCCACGATGGTGCAGCAGACGTTCACCGGTCGCAAGCGGGTTCGCAAGTTCTTCGGTCACATCCGGGAAGTCGCCGAGATGCCGAACCTCATCGAGGTTCAGAAGGCGTCCTACGACCAGTTCCTGATGGTCGACGAACCGGAGGGCGGCCGGCTCGACGAGGGCCTGCAGGCGGTTTTCAAGTCGGTGTTTCCGATCAACGACTTCTCGGGCACCTCGCAGCTCGAATTTGTGCGTTACGAATTCGAGGCGCCGAAATACGACGTCGACGAGTGCCGCCAGCGCGGCATGACCTATGCCGCCCCGCTGAAGGTGACGCTGCGCCTCATCGTGTTCGATATCGACGAAGAAACCGGCGCGAAGTCGGTCAAGGACATCAAGGAGCAGGACGTCTACATGGGCGACATTCCGCTCATGACCATGAATGGCACCTTCGTCGTCAACGGCACCGAGCGCGTCATTGTCTCGCAGATGCATCGTTCGCCCGGCGTGTTCTTCGATCACGACAAGGGCAAGACCCATTCGTCCGGCAAGCTTCTGTTCGCCGCGCGCGTCATTCCCTATCGCGGCTCGTGGCTCGACATCGAGTTCGACGCCAAGGATATCGTGTTCGCGCGTATCGATCGCCGCCGCAAGATTCCGGTAACGTCGCTGATGTTCGCCCTCGGCCTGGACGGCGAGGAGATCCTGAGCACCTTCTATAAGAAGATCATGTACAAGCGCGCCAAGTCCGGAAGCAATTCGGACGGCTGGCGCGTGCCCTACGATCCGGTGCGCTTTCGTGGCTATTCCACGTTGAACGACCTGATCGATGCCGACTCCGGCAAAGTCGTGCTCGAGGCCGGCAAGAAGCTCACGGTCCGCGCCGCCCGCCAGTTCCAGGAGAAGGGGCTGAAAGCGCTGCGTTTGAGCGATGAGGAACTGGTCGGCTCGTATCTTGCCGAGGATCTGGTCAACCCAAAAACTGGCGAAATCCACGCCGAGGCGGGCGAGGAGATCACCGAGAAGAGCCTCAAGGCGCTGAACGAGATCGGCTACAAGGAATTGCCGATCCTCGACATCGACCACGTTAATGTCGGCCCCTACATTCGCAACACGTTGAACGCCGACAAGAACATGACGCGCGAGGACGCGCTGTTCGATATCTACCGCGTGATGCGTCCGGGCGAGCCGCCGACGCTGGATTCGGCGCAGAACATGTTCCAGTCGCTGTTCTTCGATAGCGAGCGCTACGACCTGTCCGCCGTCGGTCGCGTCAAGATGAACATGCGTCTCGAGCTCGATGCGCCGGACACCTATCGCACGCTGCGCAAGGAAGACATCCTGGCTGTCATCAAGACGCTGGTCGACCTGCGCGACGGCAAGGGCGAGATCGACGATATCGACCATCTCGGCAACCGCCGCGTGCGCTCGGTCGGCGAACTGATGGAAAATCAGTACCGCATCGGCCTCTTGCGCATGGAGCGCGCCATCAAGGAGCGCATGTCCTCGGTCGATATCGACACCGTGATGCCGCAGGACCTGATCAACGCCAAGCCCGCGGCCGCCGCAGTGCGCGAGTTCTTTGGTTCGTCGCAGCTCTCGCAGTTCATGGACCAGACCAATCCGCTGTCGGAGATCACCCACAAGCGCCGTCTCTCGGCGCTTGGACCGGGCGGTCTGACCCGCGAGCGCGCTGGCTTCGAGGTGCGCGACGTGCATCCGACGCACTACGGTCGTATCTGCCCGATCGAAACGCCGGAAGGTCCAAACATCGGCCTGATCAACTCGCTCGCGACGTTTGCGCGCGTCAACAAGTATGGCTTCGTCGAGACGCCGTATCGCAAGGTGAAGGACGGCCGCGTTACCGACGAGGTGGTCTATCTCTCCGCGATGGAAGAGGGCCGCTATCACGTCGCGCAGGCCAACCTGCCGCTCGATAACCGGGGCCGTTTTACCGAAGACCTCGTGGTCTGTCGTCATGCCGGCGAGGTGCTGCCGGTGGCGCCGGACAAGGTCGACTTCATGGACGTGTCGCCGAAGCAGCTCGTCTCGGTCGCCGCAGCGCTGATTCCGTTCCTGGAGAACGACGACGCCAACCGCGCGCTGATGGGCTCGAACATGCAACGTCAGGCCGTGCCGCTGGTACGCGCCGAGGCGCCGTTCGTCGGTACTGGCATGGAAGGCGTGGTCGCCCGCGACTCGGGCGCTGCGATTGCGGCGCGCCGTTCGGGCGTCATCGACCAGATCGACGCCACCCGCGTCGTCATCCGCGCCACCGAGGATCTCGATCCGACCAAGTCGGGCGTCGATATCTATCGTCTCATGAAGTACCAGCGCTCGAACCAGTCGACCTGCATCAACCAGCGTCCGCTGGTGAAGGTCGGCGACGTCGTCAGGAAAGGCGACATCATCGCCGATGGTCCGTCGACCGATCTGGGCGAACTCGCGCTCGGCCGCAACGTGCTGGTCGCGTTCATGCCGTGGAACGGCTACAACTTTGAGGACTCGATCCTGCTCTCCGAGCGGATCGTCAAGGAAGACGTCTTCACCTCGATCCATATCGAGGAATTCGAGGTGATGGCCCGCGACACTAAGCTGGGTCCTGAGGAAATCACCCGCGACATTCCGAACGTTTCGGAAGAGGCGTTGAAGAACCTCGACGAAGCCGGCATCGTTTACATCGGCGCAGAGGTTCGCGCCGGCGACATCCTGGTCGGCAAGATCACCCCGAAGGGCGAAAGCCCGATGACGCCGGAAGAAAAGCTGTTGCGCGCCATCTTCGGCGAGAAGGCTTCCGACGTCCGCGATACCTCCTTGCGCGTGCCTCCGGGTGTGCAGGGCACGATCGTCGAAGTCCGCGTATTCAACCGCCATGGCGTCGACAAGGACGAGCGTGCGCTGGCGATCGAGCGGGAAGAGATCGAGCGCCTCGCCAAGGACCGCGACGACGAGCAGGCGATTCTCGACCGCAACGTGTACGGGCGCCTCGCCGATCTGCTCGAGAACCGTCAGGGCATTGCCGGTCCGAAGGGCTTCAAGAAGGATACCAAGATCACCAAGTCGGTGCTTGAGGAATATCCGAAGTCGCAGTGGTGGCTGTTCGCATCGCCGAACGACAAGCTGATGGCCGAGATCGAGGCCATGCGGAAGCAGTACGACGAGTCGAAGAAGGGTCTCGAACAGCGGTTCCTTGACAAGGTCGAGAAGCTGCAGCGTGGCGACGAGTTGCCACCTGGCGTGATGAAGATGGTCAAGGTCTTCGTCGCGGTGAAGCGCAAGATTCAGCCCGGCGACAAGATGGCCGGCCGTCACGGCAACAAGGGCGTGGTGTCGAAGATCGTTCCGATCGAGGACATGCCGTTTCTCGAGGACGGCACCCACGCCGACATCGTGCTCAATCCGCTCGGCGTGCCTTCGCGCATGAACGTCGGCCAGATTCTCGAAACGCATCTCGGCTGGGCCTGTGCCGGCCTCGGCAAGCGGATCGGGCAGGCCGTCGATGCTTATCTCGCGAGCGCGAAGCAGGAAACCAAGGCGCTGAAGGAGACGCTCAAGAAGGTCTACGGCGATAACGAGACCATCAAGTCGCTCAACGATCATGAACTCGTCGAACTCGGTCGCAATCTCAGTCGCGGCGTGCCGATCGCGACGCCTGTGTTCGACGGCGCCAAGGAAGCCGACATCGAGCAGATGCTCGAACTGGCGGGCATGGACAAGTCGGGTCAGTCGACCGTCTACGACGGGCGGACCGGCGACACGTTCGATCGCAAGGTAACGGTGGGCTATATCTACATGCTCAAGCTGCACCACCTTGTGGACGACAAGATCCACGCGCGCTCGATCGGACCTTACTCGCTCGTCACCCAGCAACCGCTGGGCGGCAAGGCGCAGTTCGGCGGCCAGCGTTTCGGCGAAATGGAGGTGTGGGCGCTCGAGGCTTACGGCGCAGCGTATACGCTTCAGGAAATGCTGACCGTGAAGTCGGACGACGTCGCTGGCCGAACCAAGGTTTACGAGGCCATCGTGCGCGGTGACGACACCTTCGAGGCGGGCATTCCGGAATCGTTCAACGTGCTGGTCAAGGAAATGCGCTCGCTGGGTCTGAATGTCGATCTGCACAATTCCAAGATCGGCGGGGCGACGCCGACGTCCGAAGCGGCCGAGTGAGGCCTCGCGGCGTCATGGTCGGGATCATCCCGGCCATCCGCGCCTTTGCTGCGACAGTTTGACGACACGGAGGTCCGGAGCCGGCTCCGGGCATGACGAAAACGGAATTCGATTTTCTGACGACCGCTTGAGCGGTCGAGGAGAAGACCATGAACCAAGAAGTAATGAACTTATTCAATCCGACGACTCCGGCTCAGGTCTTCGACCAGATCCGGATTTCGATCGCGTCGCCGGAGAAAATTCTGTCGTGGTCCTACGGCGAGATCAAGAAGCCGGAGACCATCAACTACCGCACGTTCAAGCCGGAGCGGGATGGCCTGTTCTGCGCCCGCATCTTCGGGCCGATCAAGGATTACGAATGCCTGTGCGGCAAGTACAAGCGCATGAAGTACAAAGGCATCATCTGCGAAAAGTGCTCGGTCGAGGTGACGCTGTCGCGCGTGCGGCGCGAGCGCATGGGCCATATCGAGCTGGCCGCGCCGGTCGCCCACATCTGGTTCCTGAAGTCGCTGCCGTCCCGTATCGGCCTTTTGCTCGACATGACGCTGAAGGATCTCGAGCGGATTCTCTACTTCGAATACTACGTCGTTCTCGAGCCGGGTCTCACCGCGCTCAAGGACCGGCAGTTGCTGTCGGAAGAGGAATATCTTCGCGCGCAGGACGAGTATGGCCAGGACAGCTTTACCGCCATGATCGGCGCCGAAGCGATCCGCGAACTGCTGAAGGGACTTGAGCTCGAGAGGCTCGAGGCGGAACTGCGCGCCGAGATGCAGGCGACAGAGTCCGACATCAAGCACAAGAAGCTCGCCAAGCGGTTGAAGATCGTCGAGGCGTTCCGCTTCTCCGGCAACAAGCCAGAGTGGATGATCCTAACCGTAGTGCCAGTGATTCCGCCGGACCTGCGTCCGCTGGTTCCGCTCGACGGCGGCCGCTTCGCCACGTCAGACCTCAACGATCTGTATCGCCGCGTCATCAACCGCAACAACCGCCTGAAGCGGTTGATGGAGCTGCGTGCACCCGACATCATCATCCGCAACGAGAAGCGCATGCTTCAGGAAGCGGTCGATGCGCTGTTCGACAACGGCCGCCGCGGCCGCGTCATCACCGGCGCCAACAAGCGTCCGCTGAAGTCGCTCGCCGACATGTTGAAGGGCAAGCAGGGACGCTTCCGGCAGAACCTGCTCGGCAAGCGTGTCGATTATTCTGGCCGCTCGGTCATCGTCGTCGGTCCCGAACTGAAACTGCATCAGTGCGGTCTGCCGAAGAAGATGGCGCTGGAGCTGTTCAAGCCGTTCATCTATTCGCGGCTCGACGCCAAGGGTCTGTCCACCACGGTGAAGCAGGCGAAGAAGCTCGTTGAAAAAGAGCGTCCCGAGGTCTGGGATATTCTCGACGAGGTCATTCGCGAGCACCCGGTGCTGCTGAACCGCGCGCCGACCTTGCATCGTCTCGGCATCCAGGCGTTCGAGCCGGTGCTGATCGAAGGCAAGGCGATCCAGCTTCACCCGCTGGTCTGCGCCGCCTTCAACGCCGACTTCGACGGCGACCAGATGGCCGTGCACGTTCCGCTGTCGCTCGAGGCGCAACTCGAAGCGCGCGTGCTGATGATGTCGACCAATAACATCCTGCACCCAGCGAACGGCCAGCCGATCATCGTGCCCAGCCAGGACATCGTGCTCGGTCTCTACTACCTCTCGATCATGCGAGAGGGTTTGCCCGGTGAAGGCAAGGTGTTCGGCGACATGGCCGAGCTGGAGCATGCGCTGTATTCCAAGGTCATCCACCTCCACACCAGGATCAAGTATCGTTGGGATGTGATCGGCGAAGATGGCCAGACGTTCAAGCGCCTGATCGAAACCACCGCGGGCCGCGTCATGCTCGGTCAGGTGCTGCCGAAGTCGCCGAAGATCTCGTTCGACGTCATCAACAAGCTGATGACCAAGCGCGAAATTTCCGGCGTCATCGATCAGGTCTACCGTCACTGCGGTCAGAAGGAGACCGTGATCTTCTGCGATCGGATCATGGCGCTCGGCTTCTACAACGCGTTCAAGGCCGGCATCTCCTTCGGCAAGGACGACATGGTCGTTCCGCATGGAAAGTGGAAGATCGTCGACACCACGCGTACGCTGGCGAAGGATTTCGAGCAGCAGTACAACGACGGCCTGATCACGCATGGAGAGAAATACAACAAGGTTGTCGACGCATGGTCCAAGGCGACGGAAGAAATCGCCAAGGAGATGATGAAGGAAATCTCGGCCGTCAAGAAGAGTTCCAAGGGCGTCGAAGCTCAGATCAACTCGATCTACATGATGGCGCATTCAGGTGCGCGCGGTTCGCCGGCCCAGATGCGTCAGCTCGCCGGCATGCGCGGTCTGATGGCGAAGCCGTCGGGCGAGATCATCGAGACGCCGATCATCTCCAACTTCAAGGAGGGGCTGTCGGTTCTCGAATACTTCAACTCGACCCACGGCGCCCGCAAGGGCCTCGCGGATACCGCGTTGAAGACCGCGAACTCGGGTTACCTGACCCGCCGTCTGGTCGATGTCGCTCAGGACTGCATCATCACGCAGGACGACTGCGGCACCAAGCTCGGCATCAAGATGCGCGCCATCATTGATGCCGGTACGGTCGTGGCGTCGCTGGGATCGCGTATCCTGGGTCGCACGGCATGCGAGGACATTCGTGATCCTGTGAACAACAAGGTGGTGGTCAAGCGCAACACCTTGATGGAGGAAAGCCATGTCGATCAGATTTCACGAGCCAGCATCCAAGAGGTCAAGATTCGATCTGCGCTGACCTGTGAACTGATCAACGGCATCTGCGGCAAGTGCTATGGTCGCGATCTGGCCCGCGGCACACCGGTCAATCACGGTGAGGCGGTCGGCGTCATCGCGGCGCAGTCTATCGGCGAGCCCGGCACGCAGCTCACGATGCGTACGTTCCACATTGGCGGCGCGGCGCAGATCAACGAGCAGTCGGTGATCGAGTCGAACTTCGACGGCAAGGTCACGATCAGGAACAAGGCGATCGCAAGAAACGGCGAAGGCCAACTGGTTGCGATGGTGCGCAACATGGTGGTCGCGGTTACCGACCCGGATGGCACCGAGCGTGCGACGCATCGTATTCAGTACGGCGCGCGTATGCACGTCGATGAGGGCGACATGGTCAAGCGCGGCCAGCGTATCGCCGAGTGGGATCCCTACACCCGCCCGGTTCTCACCGAGGTGGAGGGTATCATCGGATTCGAAGACCTGATCGAAGGTCAGTCGATCTCCGAAACGCTCGACGAATCTACCGGTATCGCCAAGCGCATCGTCATCGACTGGCGGTCGACGCGTGGCGGTGCCGATCTGCGCCCGGCCATCGTTATCAAGGGCAAGGACGGCAAGGTGCTGAAGCTCGCGCGTGGCGGCGACGCTCGCTACATGCTGTCGGTCGACGCCATTCTGTCGGTCGACGTCGGCGCCAAGGTGAAGCCCGGCGACATTCTTGCGCGTATCTCGACCGAGAGCGCCAAGACTCGCGACATCACCGGCGGTCTGCCGCGGGTGGCCGAACTGTTCGAGGCCCGCAGGCCGAAGGACGCGGCCATCATCGCGGAAATCGCCGGCACCATCCGGTTCGGCCGCGACTACAAGAACAAGCGCCGCATCTCGATCGAGCCGGTCGACAAGGAGGAGGAGGCCCGCGAGTACCTCATTCCGAAGGGCAAGCACATCCATCTGCAGGATGGCGACATCGTCGAGAAGGGTGACTTCATCGTCGAGGGCAATCCGGCGCCGCACGACATCCTGGCGATCAAGGGCATCGAGGAACTCGCTGCCTATCTGGTCAACGAAATCCAGGAGGTCTACCGGTTACAGGGCGTGCTCATCAACGACAAGCACATCGAGGTGATTGTTCGTCAGATGCTGCAGAAGGTCGAGATCACCGACCAGGGCGAGACTGACATGATCTCGGGCGAGCAGATCGACAAGATCGAGTTCGACCGGCTCAACGTCAAGGCCAAGGAAGAGGGCAAGAAGGTCGCGACGGGAGCGCCGGTCCTGCTCGGCATCACCAAGGCCAGCTTGCAGACCCGTTCGTTCTTCTCGGCGGCGTCATTCCAGGAGACCACGCGTGTGCTCACCGAAGCCGCCGTCAACGGCAAGGTGGATCCGCTCGAAGGCCTCAAGGAAAACGTTATCGTCGGCCGGCTGATCCCGGCAGGAACGGGTGCGTCGATGGCCAAGATCCGCGAAGTTGCGGTCAAACGCGACAAGCTGATTCTCGACGAGCGCGAGAAGCAGGCGGCGATCGTGCCATCCGCTCCGGAGGCGGAACCGCTGGCCCTTCCGCCGGCGGAGTAGGAATCACCTGAATTTAAGCAAAAAGGGCCGGTGCAACCGGCCCTTTTTTTCGTTGCGCGGCGTCCGGCGGGCTTTTTTCGGCGACGTCCGGTTTGTTCATCTTCCCTTCATGTAGAAAGGGCTTCTCCTAGGATGCCTCCAGTCTCAGAAACGCGGCTGCAGGTAAGAAATGAGGGATGGAGGAGGCTGGCGTTTCCTTCATCGGCGGAACTTCACCGGCCTCGGTGCGCCGGAATTTAGGAAAGGCCGGGTCGGGGCTGCGACAGCGCCAGGCACGGATGTCGAAAGAAAACTATGCTTGATCTCGCAATTGTTGGTGGTGGCCCCGGCGGACTGATGAGCGCCTGGCACCTCAGGAAAAAACTCGGAGAACTTTGTCGCGTCACCATCTTTGAAGCTTCCGACCGCCTCGGCGGCAAGCTGCTGACCCGCAAGTTCGAGACCGCGCCGGCGATGTACGAGGCGGGAGTTGCGGAAATCTACGACTACTCGATGACGGGACCAGATCCCCTCCGCGAACTGATCCAGCATTTCGGATTGCAGACGATTCCGATGGACGCGGGGCAGGTGCAGTTCGACGGCGAGCTGCTCGACGACGTCCCCGGCATGCGCCGCAAATACGGCGCGGAGACCGCCGATGCCATCGTGGCCTTCCGCAAGCGCTGCGCCGAGATGATGTCGCCGATCGATTATTACGAAGGCGCGTGCGACAACGACCACCCCTGGGCGTTCCTGACGGCGGAGGAGTTGCTCGACAAGGAGGTCGCGGACCCGGTCGCCAGGCGTTTCTTCAAGGTGATGGCGCGCTCCGATATCGCCACCGAGAACCACAACACCAACGGACTGAACGCGCTCAAGAACTTCGTGATGGATGTGGACGGTTATATCGGCCTGTATTCGATCCAGAACGGCAACGAGCAGCTGATCGATTGCCTGAGGGCTGAGGTCGATGCCGACATCCAGCTCAATCACCGCGTCCTCAAGGTCGGCAAGACGCCGGCCGGCCGCTATCAGCTCAACATGATGAACGGCAAGGGACCGGAGACCCGCGATTTCGATCTTGTCATCATGTGCCTGCCCCATAGCTGGCTCGCCACCGTGGGATGGGACGGCGAGCAGTTGCGCAAGTCGATGGTCAAGCACGTCGCTTACTTCGACCGGCCGGCGCATTATCTCCGTGTTTCTGTCCTGTTCGACGAGCCGTTCTGGGGCGAGAAGATTTCGGGCGCATGGTTCATGTCCGAAGCCTTCGGCGGCTGCTGCGTCTACAACGAGGGCGCGCGGCACGACGTCGGCCGTCACGGCGTGCTGAACTGGCTGATCGCCGGCTCCGACGCACTGGCGTTTGCGAACCTCAGCGACAGGGAGTTGATCGACGCGGCGCTGAAGTCGCTGCCGGCGTCGCTCGGCAACGCGCGCGCGCATTTCCTCGAAGGCAAGATCCATCGCTGGATGTCGTCGGTCAACGCGATACCCGGAGGTCTTCCGGCGCGCGATGTCATGACCAACCATCGGCCCGAACCGAAGGAGCATCCGGGCCTGGTCGTTGTCGGTGACTATCTGTTCGATTCGACCCTCAACGGGCTCCTGGATTCGTCGGATGCGGCGACCGACATCGTCGTCACCGAGATGATGAAGTTGCGCCGCGCGCGGGGCGAAAGTCGCGCGACCGCCTTCAATCAGATCGATCGCGATTACTTCAGGAACTATCGCGGTCTCGGTCCTTATCGCGACGTCTGGCAGCAGTTCAGCGATCCGGACTTTCTGATGAATCTGATCCGGATCGGTTGGAACAAGACGACGAACTACAAATTGCTGGTAGCGGGATCCGCGAGCGGCGAACTGGTTGGCGCGTTGCGCGCCCGCGGCATCGATGCCTGGGGCATTGAGAACAACCGCGCGATTCATGCGTCGACTCCGGCAGCGCTGCAGACGTTTAACCGGTTCGGCTCGATCGTCGACATGCCGTTCGAGGACGGGCAGTTCGATTTCGTCTATGAAACGAGCCTCTGCCACGTCCCGGAATCCCGGACCCGGCGGGCGGTTCGCGAGTTGAACCGCGTCGTCAAGATCGGACTGATCTTCGGCTCCGTCACCAGCGACATGAAGCCGGCGTTGATCGACCGTTACGATTTGCTGCGCGGCGTGAAGAAGCTCGGTACCTGGTGGGAATGGTCGGAAATCTTTTTCAATAACGGTTTTGACCTCGCCATGAACCGCAACGACCGCACCGACGAATTATGGGCGGCGGC
Organism: Nitrobacter sp. JJSN; assembly: GCF_051912485.1. GTDB lineage: Bacteria > Pseudomonadota > Alphaproteobacteria > Rhizobiales > Xanthobacteraceae > Nitrobacter. The sequence continues at coordinate 1,171,394 of NZ_CP196822.1, forward strand.
TATCGCAGCGGACAGGGGACCGGATCGGTGGTACGCCGATGCCGAAAGCCTGCGCTACTCGCTGTTCGACAAGGTCGAAGACGACGCCTGAGTCGCTGTCAGGCGAACCCGGAAACTGCACCCGGCTTGATCGGGGTGCTCCGTCAGTTCAGCTGGCCATGAAGCACTTTCATATTTCATACGGCGGCCGGTCTGGCCGTTCGCAACGGTAAAATCCAATCGTGCCCAAGGTGCCGCCGCCCGACGATCCATCTGGCCCCGATGATGCGGTAAGGGTTCCGAAGAATCTGCCTGCCGAGACCGGGCCGGCGCCCGCGTCGTCAGCGCCAAGCAAACCTGCTCTCGAGTCCCCGCCGCATCAGCGTGTCGAGGATGACGAGGATGATGATGAGGACGAGGACAGTGAACTCGACCTCGACAATGACGACGATGAGGATCTCGTCGTCTATACGGCGCGCGAGGCCGCCGGTGCGCTCGCGACGATCTATGCATTCATCCGTCCCTCGCTCCGGAATTATCGGAAGGCGTTGAGCTTCGTCGGCCTCGGCCTTTTGGTCGAGACGCTGTTCAACGTCATCATGCCGCTCAGCCTCAAGTTTCTGATCGACGATGCGCTCGGCGAAGAGGATTTCGTCGTCCTGGTTCGGATCCTGTCGGTACTTGCGGTCGCCGGCATTATCACGTCGCTGATCTCCATCTGGTACGAACGCTGGGACGCCTGGCTGTCGTCTTCGATTGTCTCAGAGGTGCGGCAGCGGCTGTTCAACCATGTGCAGGATCTGCCATCGGCATTTTTTGGGCGTATCCGGCGAGGGGAAATCCTGTCGCGCTTCTCCGTTGATCTCGCGGCATTCGAAGGCGCGACGAAGACGCTCGTCAGCACGGCGCTGCTTCCGGCGATGGAACTGGTGGCAGGCATTGTTCTGATGCTGTTCTTGAGTTGGCCCTTGGCGGTTGTTGCGCTGCTGATCTTTCCGATCACGTTGATCGGGCCGCGCTTTCTGACGCCGAAGGCGGTGCAGGCGAACTACGAACAGAAGGTCAACGAATCCGCGATCCTCGGTCTGGTTCAGGAAAACATCGCCGCGCAGGCCCTCGTGAAGGCTTTCAGTCTGCAGCGTCGCGCCCGCGGCTGGTTCACCGTCCGCAATGAGGATACCAGAAAGAAGATCGCAACCTCCACGTTCCTATCGAGCATGGTCGAACGGTCGGTCACGATCGCCGTGCTGCTGCTGCATCTCGTCGTTCTCGGCATCGGCGCCTATCTCGCGACCAGCGGGCAGATCACGATCGGAACATTCGTGACTTTTGAAAGCGCGTTCTGGGAAATTTCATACAATATCGCGCATCTGATGTCCTACGTGCCGATTTCGATTCAGGCCGCGGCCGCTGTGCGCCACATGCATGAATTGCTCGACGAACCGACGCGCGGTGCCGACCGCCCCGGCGCGCCCGATCTGCCCCGCATCACCCACGACATCACCTTCGATCGTGTGACGTTTCGATATGAGGGCGTCGAGACGCCCGTCCTCAACAACCTCTCTCTGAAGCTCGATGTCGGAAAGCGGATAGCGATTGTTGGGCCGAGCGGCTCCGGCAAGAGCACGCTGCTCAATCTGATCCTGCGTCTCTATGTGCCGAACCAGGGGCGCGTCACCATCGACGGCGTCGATACCCGCAAGGTGACGCGCGAGTCGCTTCGATCCGGCATGGCAGTGGTGTTTCAGGAGAACATGCTTTTCAACATGTCGATCCGCGAAAACATCCGTCTCGGCAAGGAAGACGCCAGTGACGAGGAGGTCGAAGTCGCGGCGAAAAAGGCCGAGATCCATCGCTTTATCATGAGCCTGCCGCGACGCTACGATACCATCGTCGGCGAGCGCGGCGATACGTTGTCCGGTGGGCAGCGCCAGCGCATGGCGATTGCCCGCGCGATCGTTCGCGACCCGTCGATTCTGTTGCTTGATGAGGCGACGTCCGCGCTCGACCAGACCACCGAAGCGGCGATCAATCGCACGCTGCTGAAGGTGGCCAAGGGCCGAACCATGATCTTTTCGACGCATCGGCTCACCTCGGTGGTCGATATGGACGAGATCATCGTCATCAGCAGCGGTCAGGCCGTTGAGCGGGGTTCCCACGCAGAACTGATGAAGGCCAACGGCCTCTACCGCACGCTCTGGGATGACCAGGGTCATGGGCATGACCACAGCGATCGTGACGATGAATAGGCGCTTCTCCTCACGCGAAATTATGCGATCGAAGTGAGGAAAAATTAACATCGAGTTTATTCAATTTGCTTCTTCACCGCGGCGTTATTCGTTTCGGGTGGACGGGATGCTATTGTCCGCCATGCGGATGCAGCTCGATGGTCGAGCGGCAGTTTTCCAGACTGAAGGCGTAGGTTCGATTCCTGCCATCCGCTCCAGTCGCGAAAAGTCGTGGATCGCAAAGAACGGATCGCGCGCAGGCGTGGGAGTCAGGAATCATGATTGCTGCACAGAAGAAGCGCGAGACCCGCAAGTCGGTCCAGCAATCGGCCTGGATCACTCTGGACGGCGGCTTTGCCGCAAGGCCGTGCGTCGTCCTCGACCTGTCAACCAGAGGCGCCAAGATTACGGTCGACGATCCCGGCGTAGCGTCGGCCGGTTTCCGGCTGGCATTCGCGCGCGACGTGAGGGCGGGGCGTCAATGCACGGTGATCTGGCGCAGCGGAAAAACGATGGGCGTCAGGTTCATTCGCTAGGCTTCCGTTTTCCTGGCGGGCGGATCAATTCGGCCCGGAGTCTCGTTCAGCTGCGTTGAATTAAGGCTCTAGTCTAGCCTTATCCCTTTGATTGATCTTATCCGAAACCGGTTTCAACTTTGCGCTCGCGCGACCCTTCGGGTCTGGATCATGCTCTAGGCAATTCTGCCTTCGTGCGATTCCTGACGCGGCAGCGACGCGGGTATCCGCGTTTCCGGCTTGTTTTTTAGTCCCATCATGCCCTGAGCCAGCCGTCCGATGAAGCGTGCCCAGCGGCGTGCGCGCCACGTCGGGCCGTTGTCGATCGACAGCGAGCGAAGATGCCAGGCTTTCGCGGTCGACCATGCATCACATTCTGTCTTCACCGGATCGTCGTAGAACATGTCGATCTTGATGCGATCCATGCCTTCGGTCGCAAGCCAGTTCGGGATGTGGACGTTGCAAAGTCGCTCGACGTCGGTGAATACCTTGTCGGTGCCGGTGCCCGCGGCCGGGCACGATGTCGCGAAAGCGTCGCCGACGAGAACGACGCCGGCCTGCCGATAATTTTCCGTGACGTACAAATCCGCCGGCCGGATTTTGATCGGCCCGCTAACCTTGAAGCCGCCGGTCATGCGGTCGAGGCCGGGCATCATTGCGCGCATCGTCGCTTCGGGGTTTTCACGAAATTCGCGAAACCAGATGTCGTCCATCGGTCGATAGACCATCATGTTGGCCCGCATGGTGTTGCCGATCGGAAACAGCGTCAGATAGGCCATGCGATCGGTCGATCGCTTCGGCCAGTAGGTCAGGGCCGGGAAGGGTAACGTCGGGCGATCGACCGGCACGACGTCGAAGCCGAGCGTCACGGAATGACATTCGCTGATGATGCGCCGCCCGAGGCCGAGCAGGTGACGCAGGCTGATACTGAGACCGTTCGCGAGCACGATCAGGCGCGCGGAAATCGTCTCACCATCCGCCAGTACTACGCGCTGGCGTTCGTCGCTCGTGGCGACCTCGACGACCTTGGTGTAAAGGGTCTCCACGCTGGACGGGATTTGCGCGCGCATGGTGTTGACGAGCGTGTCGTACATCACACCGTGCTGGTCGCTTGGTTTTTTGGTCACCACGTAACCGAAACGTGCTTCCCAGACTTCACCGTCGATAGTCGTCGCGCGTAGCGTCTCGTCGGCGAGACCTGTCTTGCGCAAGGTTTCGAGCTGGGTGCCGCCCAACTTTTCACAACGCAGGTCAGGTGGGTATGTCGTGTGCGGATCGATCAGGATCGCGGGAATGCCTGCGCGGCCCAGCATTGCGGCAGCGGTGGAGCCGGCCAGACCGCCGCCAATGATTGCGATGTCGGTATAGCGCATGGATTTGCCTTTGTTCCGCAGCGCTATCATTGCGCCGCAAAAAGCAAATAAACCTTGAAACACACCAAGCGCGCGAGGCTGGATAAGACCGATACAACTTAACTGAAAAGCAATGCCGGGGCGACATTATGCCGCCCAAGCAGGATCGCCCCAAGAATGATCCAAGGCGTCTGATGATTTCGGTAAACATTTGTTCACCAACACTGGACCTTGCGGTGCCATGGGACGATCTCGTCCGGCGGGCATCTTCCAATGTGTTCATGAATCCCGTTGCCCTGACTGTCGCGAACGAGACCGGGTTCGCGCGCATTCAGGTTCTGTTGGCGTGGGACGACAGCACCGAACCCAGGAGGCTGGTCGGCATCTGGGCCTTTCAGGTCCGCAGGATTTCGCGATTGTGGCCCGCGCAGCTTGAGGCATTGCCCTACAATTACGCCTTTCTTTCAAACCCGGTCGTGGATCCTGCTTTCGTCCGTGATGTCATCCCGGCCTTCCTGTCGGCGATCCGGAACAGTCCCGTCCTGCCCAAGTTGATCAATCTGAAGTCGCTCGATGCCGAGGCTCCGAGCTTCGAAATGCTTCTAAACGCGCTGACGGAGCAGGGCAGGGCGCAGCTCAAATTATCCGAGAGCACGCGGCCTTTTGCGACTCCTGAGGTTGGCGTGAAACGGTCCGGCTCGACCCGAAAGAAGCTGCGGCAGGACTGGAACAGGCTTTCCGCTGTCGGCGTGGTCGATATCGTCAATCACCGCGCGCCCGATACCCGAGAGGCGTTCGAAACGTTCCTGAAGCTGGAAGCAGCCGGCTGGAAAGGCGCGCGCGGGACGGCATTGCTGTGCGATGCCGCGGATGCGGCCTTCGCCCGACAGATGGTTGCCGCGCTCGCCGAAGGTGGCAACGCCTCGGTGGCATTGCTTCGCGTCGATGGGTGTGCCATCGCCGCGCAAGTGCTGATGTATTGCGGCTCCACGGCCTACACCTGGAAAACTGCATTTAGCCCGGACTACGCAAAATACTCGCCAGGCGCGCTGCTGATCGACAGGATCACGGACGACCTGTTTTCCTCCGCCGGCATTGCGGCGATCGATTCCTGTTCGTACGAAGGAAGCTTCATGGCTCAGCTCTGGGCCGGACGCCGGAAAATGGCCGATTTGCTCGTCGATGTAGGACCGGGTAAATCGCTGGCGTTTTCGCTGGAGGTGGTCCGCCAGCGAGGCTATGACTATCTCCGTCGGCTTCGCGACCGAATCCGGGCCTGGTCGGTGCCGGCCGTACCCAAAAGCAAGAAGGTGAGTTTTGCCGCGCATCGCTAGGGATGTCGCTGCGTGCGACCGGGCGGCCGACGGGACAAAGTTGACTTGTGGATCACGTTATATAATATTAAATATATCGACTGGCGTCAGCTATCGTCTCTTCCGTTCGACATATCGTCGCGCTTTGCTCTGCATTGGCGTTCGAAGCAAAAGTGTCCGAATATGTTCGACAAACAAGTCAAGCAATAAAGGATTGGCCGAACTGGTAGCGCATAAGGACGCGGCGAGTCGGAGCACTACCCAGCGCGACTTGTCTTCGGCCTTGCAAAGACCGAAACTGCGGCCGCTGGTTCGAATCTCCTGAATGAACCGGTGATCGGAACCAATGGCACAGAGACCTAAAAACGCCCTCCTGGCGACAATACCAGACTCGGAATGGATCGAAGTTCAGAATCGGTGTGAGCCCGTCAAGCTGCCGCTTGGCCGCGTGCTGTACGAGCCACGCGGCGCATTCGATTACGTGTACTTTCCGGAAACGGCGATTATCTCCAACGTCGCCCCGCTCAAGGACGACAAGACGGCCGAAACGTCGACCACCGGACGGGAGGGAATGATCAACGTCGGAGCCATCATGGGCGACGAGCAATCGATGCACCGCGCCGTCGTCCAGGTGTCAGGTGATGGCATCCGCATTTCTTTTCGCGAGTTTCAGGAGCTGCAAGCACGTCTGCCGATATTCCGACGCAAGCTCAACGCCTACTCACGAGCATTTCTCGCGCAGGTCATGCAGTCCGTTGCATGCAATGCCAGCCATACGCTGCTCCAGCGCTGCGCACGATGGCTGTTGAAGTCTCACGATCGCGTCGACGGTGACGAGCTTCGACTCACGCAACAGTTCTTGGCCGAGATGCTGGTCGTCAGTCGCGTGGCGGTTAACGCCGAGCTAAAGAAATTTCAGCAACTGCAGGTTCTCACATACAGCCGCGGCATCATCACGATATTGGACCGAAAGCTGTTGGAGCGCACATCCTGCGAGTGCTATCGCGCGGTTCGGCGCGAATACGACAGGCTGCTGCCAGGCTCCTTCACCAAATAAAACGCCGACCAAATAAAAATCCGACTATGTAAACTAGTTGGCTATACGGTCGCTGTTTCCATCGGTACACAAAGAAATCCAATAATGGAGGAGTGCACCGATGCCGAGACACGTCTCTTTTTACGATGAATCTCTGGGTAAGCAGATCGACGGTTCATACACTTCGGATGGCAAGGTGATCCATGCCGGCTCGGGAACGCTTGGTGCAAAAAGCGCTACCATTGGCCATCTTGGCAACGCCAGCACGTTTCCGGTCGATCAGGTCGGACAGGATCTGCTTGCGCAGAAGCTGTTGAGCGAACTGGCGCATGTTGAAGCGAAGAATGGCCACGGTCACGGTCATTAAGCTTAAAGAAATGGACGGTGTGAGCCGCTAGGCTCTCTATCAAGCGCCGTCATCGCTGTTTGTTGCGGAGACCATTGAATTGGTCCCGCTGCTTGGGCGGCGAAGGTTTCAAGACCTGCTCCTTGGTTTCGCGCGTTGCAGCCGACGCTCTCCGAATCCTGCACCTTTCGAATTGCGTTGACTATCCCGGGCGGCGAGGTGAGCCGATCCGCTCGGATAGGTGTGCCATAAGCTAGGTTTATCTGACCTTGAAGCGCTGCTTGTCGTCACCGTCGAGGTGATCGACGGCGGCGCTTTGGCGCGTGGTGAATGTGCCTGCGCATGATGTTGCGCCATCGACGCGCGGTCGACGATGATGAGGCTCCCGCAACTTATTGCGGACCGGAGCGGTTCTCCGAACTACGCAGGATTCAATCCTTGCTCTGTCATCATGCGCGGGCGTAGGCGTTCGAGGATGGCGTCCTTTCCAATTCCCCATCCATCTTCGTTCCTCGCGATGACGAAAATCGGATGGGTCTCCCTCCGAGCGCGAAACGCATCAGCGTCCCGGCTCAGGCCTTCCAATCCCTTCAGTATCGGCTGGAGCCTTCGCCTGGGCAGGGCCGCGGGTGGCCGATTCGGCGTCCCGGAGGTGGTCGGGGCACAGATCGGACCCAGGGCCCCGGGATTCGGTGGTGCGACGGTTCGCTTGTCTTGCGGTTGGGCCGTGCGCTGGCGGAACGGACGCGGCGTGTGAGGGCGGCCGATGTCGCAGAAAGACCATTGTTTTGAGGGGTATCTGGCCAGCCGGCGAAGCAGGCTTGCCGCCGATTCCCCGCGATGCGGAGTTTGTGTGGATGCTGGGTATGAACGGCCAGAAGTGCTTCTGCCACGGCGGTTTAGCCTTGACTTGACGACTCGCGGTGGATAAAACCCGGCCACTTAACGGCAGGCGGTGAGCTACGCCAACGTCGGAACGGAACACCCTTTCTATCTGATTTAATGGATAGAGATGGGCACCAACCTCGACGAATGCTGCTCAGACGCTGCTGATAATAGCTAGGCAATGCCAGGACGATAGTCGTTCTCTTGAGCGAGATCTCTCGAGTTTGATTTCGGATGCATGACCTCGGTGGAAGCTGGCTGGTTCATTCCGGTTGGCGTTGATCGCGGTCCTCTGTGGCGTCGAAGCGCTTCCCGTTCAGCAATGAACGGTTGGCGCGATTTCGTTTTGCGTGAATCGTTTCATGCATCGCGAGCGGGTGGGCGGTAGCCCCGGATGAATCTGCGGAACCGATTAGGGTTTCGCGTCAAATTAAGGGTGAAGGCGAACGATGCCGACGATCAACCAGCTGATCGCAAGTCCGCGCGTCATACAGAAGTCGCGCAAGAAGGTGCCTGCGTTGCAGCAGTCGCCGCAAAAGCGCGGCGTGTGCACGCGTGTTTACACCACGACTCCGAAGAAGCCGAATTCGGCGCTGCGTAAGGTTGCCAAGGTGCGTCTTACCAATGGCTTCGAGGTCATCGGTTACATCCCGGGTGAAGGGCATAACCTTCAGGAACATTCCGTGGTCATGATCCGCGGCGGCCGCGTCAAGGACTTGCCGGGCGTGCGCTACCACATTCTCCGCGGCGTCCTCGACACTCAGGGCGTCAAGAACCGCAAGCAGCGTCGTTCGAAGTACGGCGCGAAACGTCCGAAATAAGCGGGAACAGATACGATGTCGCGTCGCCATTCTGCCGAAAAGCGTGAAGTGCTCCCCGACCCGAAGTTCGGAAACATCGTCATTACGAAGTTCATGAACTCGGTCATGTATGCCGGGAAGAAGTCGGTTGCCGAAAGCATCGTCTACGGTGCGCTCGAGATGATCGAGAACAAGACCAAGCAGGGTCCGCTCGGGGTGTTCGAGCAGGCGCTCGAAAACGTCATGCCGACCATCGAAGTGCGCTCGCGTCGCGTCGGCGGCGCCACCTATCAGGTGCCGGTGGAAGTTCGGACGGTCCGCCGTCAGGCGCTCGGTATTCGCTGGCTGATTACGGCTGCGCGGGGGCGCAATGAAAAGACGATGACGGAGCGGCTCTCGGCCGAACTGCTCGACGCGTCGAACAACCGGGGCAGCGCGGTCAAGAAGCGGGAAGACGTGCACAAGATGGCGGAAGCCAACCGTGCGTTCTCGCACTATCGCTGGTAACAGCGACGCAACAGGAATTTAAGGACAGCTCCATGCCCCGCCAACATGCCATCGAGGATTACCGCAATTTCGGTATCATGGCGCATATCGACGCCGGCAAGACCACCACGACCGAGCGCATCCTTTATTACACCGGCAAGAGCCACAAGATCGGCGAAGTGCACGAAGGTGCCGCGACGATGGACTGGATGGCGCAGGAGCAAGAACGCGGCATCACCATCACCTCCGCCGCGACCACCGCGTTCTGGGACGGCAAGCGCCTGAACATCATCGATACCCCCGGCCACGTCGACTTCACCATTGAGGTCGAGCGTTCGCTGCGCGTGCTCGATGGCGCCGTATGCGTGCTCGACAGCAACCAGGGTGTCGAACCGCAGACCGAAACGGTCTGGCGCCAGGGCGACAAGTACAAGGTGCCGCGTATCGTCTTCTGCAACAAGATGGATAAGACCGGCGCCGACTTCTACAAGTGTCTGGCCGACATCGTCGATCGGCTCGGCGCGCGCCCGGTGGCGTTGCAGCTCCCGATCGGTGCGGAGAACAACTTCAAGGGCATGATCGACCTCGTCCGCATGAAGGCGCTGGTCTGGAATAACGAAGCGCTGGGCGCGATGTATGACATCGCTGAGATCCCCGCCGACCTCGCAGACAAGGCCAAGGAATATCGCGAGAAGCTGGTGGAAGCCGCCGTCGAACTCGATGATGTCGCCATGGCCGCCTATCTCGACGGCACCGAGCCGGATGAAGCCACCTTGAAGGGGCTGATCCGTAAGGCCGTCATCACCGGCGCTTTTTATCCCGTCCTATGCGGCACGGCGTTCAAGAACAAGGGTGTGCAGCCGCTGCTCGACGCCGTCGTGGCCTATCTGCCGTCGCCGCTCGACGTGCCTGCCATCAAGGGCATCGACGACAGGGGCAACGAGGTCGTTCGTCACGCTGATGATAAAGAGCCGATGGCGCTGCTGGCGTTCAAGATCATGGACGATCCGTTCGTCGGCACCATCACCTTCTGCCGCATCTATTCCGGCGTTCTCCAGAGCGGCACTGGTGTCATCAACTCGACGCGCGAGAAGAAGGAGCGCATCGGCCGGATGCTGCTGATGCATGCGAACAATCGCGAGGACATCAAGGAAGCCTATGCCGGCGACATCGTCGCACTGGCCGGCTTGAAGGAAGCGCGCACCGGCGACACGCTGTGCGATTCCGCCCATCCGGTGATCCTTGAAAAGATGGAATTCCCCGATCCGGTCATCGAGATCGCGATCGAGCCGAAGTCCAAGGCCGACCAGGAAAAGCTCGGTGTCGCGCTGGCGAAGCTTGCGGCGGAAGATCCGTCATTCCGCGTCTCCACCGATCAGGAGTCCGGCCAGACCATCCTCAAGGGCATGGGCGAGCTCCATCTCGACATTAAGGTCGATATCCTCAAGCGCACCTACAAGGTCGACGCCAACATTGGCGCGCCGCAGGTGGCGTTCCGCGAGCGTGTCACCAAGCGTGTCGAGCACAGCTACACTCACAAGAAGCAGACCGGCGGTACCGGTCAGTTCGCAGCGGTCACGCTGATCGTCGAGCCGAGCGAGCCTGGCAAAGGCTACGAATTCGAGTCGAAGATCGTCGGCGGCGCGGTGCCCAAGGAATACATTCCCGGCGTTGAGAAGGGCATCGAGAGCGTGCTCGGCTCCGGCGTAGTCGCGGGCTTCCCGGTGGTCGACGTCAAGGTGCAACTCATCGACGGCAAGTACCATGATGTCGATTCGTCGGCGCTGGCGTTCGAAATCGCGACCCGCGCCTGCTTCCGCGAAGCGCTGCAAAGGGGCAAGTCGGTGCTGCTCGAGCCGATCATGAAGGTCGAGGTGGTGACGCCGGAAGACTATACCGGATCGGTCATCGGCGATCTCAATTCGCGGCGCGGCCAGATCCAGGGTCAGGACATGCGCGGCAACGCCAACGTCATTAACGCGATGGTGCCGCTCATGAACATGTTCGGTTACGTGAACAACCTGCGCTCGATGAGTCAGGGGCGCGCGACCTTCACCATGCAGTTCGATCATTACGCTGAAGCGCCGGCGAACGTGTCGGCGGAAGTCCAGAAGAAATTTGCCTGATTGTCGCTGGACGACAGTCAACGACTGAACGGAGAGTCAAATGGCCAAAGCGAAGTTTGAACGTAACAAGCCGCATTGCAACATTGGGACGATTGGTCATGTTGACCATGGCAAGACGTCATTGACGGCTGCGATCACGAAGGTTCTGGCGGAGACGGGCGGGGCGACGTTCACGGCGTATGATCAGATTGACAAGGCGCCGGAAGAGAAGGCGCGCGGCATCACGATCTCGACGGCGCATGTGGAGTACGAGACGGCGAACCGTCACTACGCGCATGTCGACTGCCCTGGCCATGCCGACTACGTGAAGAACATGATCACGGGTGCTGCGCAGATGGACGGCGCGATTTTGGTGGTGTCGGCGGCGGACGGCCCGATGCCGCAGACCCGCGAGCACATCCTTCTGGCGCGCCAGGTCGGCGTGCCCGCTCTCGTCGTATTCCTGAACAAGTGCGACATGGTTGACGATCCGGAACTTCTGGAACTGGTCGAGCTCGAGGTGCGCGAGCTGTTGTCGAAGTACGATTTCCCGGGCGACAAGATTCCGATCGTGAAGGGCTCGGCGCTGGCGGCGCTGGAGAACTCGGACCAGAAGCTCGGCCATGACGCGATCCTGGAGCTGATGAAGGAGGTCGACGCCTACATTCCGCAGCCGGAGCGTCCGATCGACCAGCCGTTCCTGATGCCGGTTGAGGACGTGTTCTCGATCTCGGGCCGCGGCACGGTGTGCACGGGCCGCGTCGAGCGCGGCATCGTCAAGGTCGGCGAGGAAATCGAGATCGTCGGCATCAAGGCGACCCAGAAGACGACGGTGACGGGCGTTGAGATGTTCCGCAAGCTTCTGGATCAGGGTCAGGCGGGCGACAACATCGGCGCGCTGCTTCGCGGCACCAAGCGCGAGGACGTCGAGCGCGGTCAGGTTCTGTGCAAGCCGGGTTCTGTGAAGCCGCACACAAAGTTCAAAGCCGAAGCCTACATTCTGACCAAGGAGGAGGGCGGTCGCCACACGCCGTTCTTCACCAACTATCGTCCGCAGTTCTATTTCCGCACCACCGACGTGACCGGTGTGGTGCATCTTCCGGCCGGCACCGAGATGGTGATGCCGGGCGACAACATCGCGATGGAAGTGCACCTGATCGTGCCGATCGCGATGGAGGAGAAGCTGCGCTTCGCCATCCGCGAGGGCGGACGCACCGTCGGCGCAGGCGTGGTGGCGAGTATTATTGAGTGATGATCCGTCGGATGTCCGGCCGCAAGACCGGACATCCGCAACCTTCTTTATCGGCGTGGATGACCGGACGCTCCGGTCGTGACGGACAAGAAAGACAAAGGCAATGAACGGCCAAAATATTCGCATCCGTCTCAAGGCGTTCGACCATCGGATTCTCGATACGTCGACCCGCGAGATCGTGAATACCGCGAAACGCACCGGCGCGCAGGTCCGCGGACCGATTCCGCTGCCGACGCGGATCGAGAAATTTACGGTCAACCGTTCGCCGCACGTCGATAAGAAGAGTCGCGAGCAGTTCGAGATGCGCACGCACAAGCGCCTTCTCGATATCGTGGATCCGACTCCGCAGACAGTCGATGCCTTGATGAAGCTCGATCTGGCCGCAGGCGTCGACGTCGAGATCAAGCTCTGACGCGGCAGCCCGCCGTTTTCGGCAGGGCGCGCGGAAGTCGAAATGAAGTTTAGGAACAGTCCGAACGTTAGCGGACAGAAAGAACAGGAAGCACGCCGATGCGCTCCGGAGTGATCGCACAAAAGGTCGGGATGACGCGGGTCTTCACGGAGACCGGCGAGCATGTCCCTGTGACCGTGCTGAAGTTGAGCAATTGTCAGGTGTTGGGTCACCGGACCAGCGAGAAGAACGGCTACGTTGCGTTGCAGCTCGGCTCGGGCGCGCGCAAGACGGTCTACATGCCGAAGGCGGAGCGCGGACAGTTCGCGGTCGCCAAGGTTGAGCCAAAGCGCAAGTTGGCGGAATTTCGCGTGTCCGAAGATGCGCTGATTCCGGTCGGCGCTGAAATTCAGGCGGACCATTTCGTGGTCGGCCAGTTCGTCGATGTCACCGGCACCTCGGTCGGCAAGGGGTTTGCCGGCGGCATGAAGCGCTGGAACTTCGGCGGTCTGCGCGCCACGCACGGCGTTTCGATCTCCCATCGTTCGATCGGTTCGACCGGCGGTCGTCAGGATCCCGGCAAGACCTTCAAGAACAAGAAGATGCCCGGCCACATGGGTGTCGATCGCATCACCACGCTCAATCTGCGCGTCGTGCAGACCGACGTGGAGCGCGGCCTGATCCTGGTCGAGGGTGCCGTTCCCGGCTCCAAGGGCGGCTGGATCTCGGTGCGTGACGCGGTGAAGAAGCCGTTGCCGAAGGAAGCGCCGAAACCCGGCAAGTTCAAGGTTGCGGGCGGCAGTGCGCAGGCTGCGGGCGATGACAAGGTCACGGCGGACGCCCCGACCGAGAAGGAGGGTGCATAACATGGAACTGAACGTCACCACCCTCGAAGGCAAGGCTGCGGGCTCGGTTCAGCTCTCGGACGGGATTTTCGGTCTTGAGCCGCGCAAGGATTTGATCCAGCGCTGCGTCAACTGGCAGCTCGCCAAGCGTCAGGCCGGTACTCACAAAGCCAAGGGCCGTGCGGAAATCTGGCGCACCGGCAAGAAAATGTTCAAGCAGAAGGGCACCGGCAATGCCCGTCACGGTTCGGCCCGCGTGTCGCAGTTCCGTGGCGGTGGTCGCGCTTTCGGCCCGGTCGTACGCAGCCATGCGCACGATCTGCCGAAGAAGGTGCGCGCGCTGGCGCTGCGCCACGCGCTGTCGGCGAAGGCAAAGGACGGCGGTCTGATCGTCATCGACAGCGCCGAGCTGAAGGATGCCAAAACCAAGGCGCTGCTCGGTCACTTTTCCGGCCTCGGCCTGACCAGCGCGCTGATCGTCGACGGGGCGCAGGTTCATGCCGGGTTCGAAACCGCCGCGCGCAACATTCCGAACATCGACGTGCTGCCGATCCAGGGCATCAACGTCTATGACATTCTGCGCCGTCAGAAGCTCGTGCTGACCAAGGCGGCGGTTGATGCGCTGGAGGCGCGCTTCAAATGACAATCGATGCGAAGCATTACGACGTGATCGTCGCTCCGGTCATTACCGAAAAGGCGACGATGGCCTCCGAGCACAACAAGGTTGTGTTCAAGGTGACGCGCAAGGCGACCAAGCCGCAGATCAAGGAAGCGGTCGAGAAACTGTTCGACGTCAAGGTCAAGAGCGTGAACACGCTGCTGCGCAAGGGCAAGACGAAGATCTTCCGCGGCAACCTGGGTTCGCAGTCGGATAGCAAGCGTGCGGTTGTGACCCTCGAAGAGGGCCACCGTATCGACGTCACCACCGGACTCTGAGGCGGAAACGGCTTAAGGCGATAGATTATGGCACTTAAAACATACAATCCCACGACGCCGGGCCAGCGCCAGCTGGTGATGGTCGATCGTTCGGCCCTCTACAAGGGCAAGCCGGTCAAGACGCTTACCGAAGGCAAGCGCGGCAAGGGCGGCCGCAACAACACCGGGCGCATCACCGTGCGTTTTCGCGGCGGCGGCCACAAGAAGGCCTACCGCAACGTCGATTTCAAGCGTGAGAAGGCGGACGTGCCGGCGACCGTCGAGCGGCTCGAATACGATCCGAACCGCACCGCGTTCATTGCGCTGATCAAGTATCAGGACGGTGAGCAGGCCTATATTCTCGCGCCGCAGCGTTTGGCCGTCGGCGATACCGTCGTTGCCGGCAATTATGTCGACGTGAAGCCGGGCAATGTGATGCCGCTCGGCAACATGCCCGTCGGCACCATCGTCCACAACGTCGAGATGAAGATCGGCAAGGGCGGCCAGCTCGCGCGTTCGGCCGGCACTTATGCCCAGATCGTCGGCCGCGATCAGGACTACGTCATTCTGCGCCTGAATTCGGGCGAGCAGCGCCTGGTGCACGGCCGTTGCCGCGGCTCGATCGGCGCGGTGTCGAACCCGGACCACATGAACATTTCAATCGGCAAGGCCGGCCGCACCCGTTGGTTGGGCTGGCGCCCGCACAACCGCGGTGTGGTCATGAACCCGATCGACCATCCGCATGGCGGCGGCGAAGGCCGCACCTCGGGCGGCCGTCACCCGGTGACGCCGTGGGGCAAGCCGACCAAGGGCAAGAAGACCCGTTCCAACAAGTCGACCAACAAGTTCATTCTCATCAGCCGCCACAAGCGGAAGAAGCAGTAAGGAAAGCCGGACATGGTTCGTTCAGTCTGGAAAGGCCCGTTCGTCGAAGGCTCGCTGCTTAAGAAAGCAGACGCCGCGCGGGCGAGCGGCCGTCACGATGTCATCAAGATCTGGAGCCGGCGCTCGACCATCCTGCCGCAGTTCGTCGGCCTGGTGTTCGGCGTCTATAACGGCCAGAAGCACGTACCGGTGTCGGTCAACGAGGAGATGGTCGGTCACAAGTTCGGCGAGTTTTCGCCGACGCGGACGTTCCATGGCCACTCGGGCGACAAGAAAGCCAAGAAGGCTTGAGGTTTAAGTCATGAGCAAACCAAAGCGCGAACGGAGCCTCCCGGAAAACGAGGCCAAGGCGGTCGCCCGGATGCTTCGGGTGAGCCCGCAGAAGCTCAACCTGGTTGCGCAACTGATCCGCGGCCGCAAGGCGGCGGCGGCGCTTGCCGACCTGCAGTTCTCGCGTAAGCGAATCGCGGGCGACGTGAAGAAGTGCCTGGAATCGGCGATCGCCAACGCCGAGAACAACCACGACCTCGACGTCGACGAATTGGTCGTGTCGCAAGCGTTTGTCGGCAACGGCATGGTGATGAAGCGTTTCGCACCGCGCGGCCGTGGCCGCTCGGGCCGTATCTATAAACCGTTCTCGCAACTGACGATCATAGTGCGTCAGGTCGAGGCCGAGGCGAGCGCTTAAAGAGGCGCAGGAGAAAACGATGGGTCAAAAGATCAATCCAATCGGGCTGCGTCTGGGCATCAACCGGACCTGGGACTCCCGTTGGTATGCCGGCAAGAACGAGTACGGCAAGCTGCTGCACGAGGACGTCAGGATCCGCGAGCTCCTTCACAAGGAGCTTAAGCAGGCGGCCGTCGCGCGCATCGTGATCGAACGTCCGCACAAGAAGTGCCGCGTGACGATCCATTCGGCGCGGCCCGGTGTCGTGATCGGCAAGAAGGGCGCCGATATCGACAAGCTTCGCAAGAGGGTTGCGGACATCACCTCGTCCGACGTCGTCATCAACATCGTCGAGATTCGCAAGCCGGAGCTTGATGCCACGCTGGTCGCCGAATCGATCGCGCAGCAGCTTGAGCGCCGCGTCGCGTTCCGCCGCGCGATGAAACGCGCCGTGCAATCCGCGATGCGTCTCGGCGCCGAAGGCATTCGTATCAACTGCTCGGGTCGTCTCGGCGGCGCTGAAATCGCTCGCATGGAGTGGTATCGCGAAGGCCGTGTGCCGCTGCACACGCTGCGCGCCGATGTCGATTACGGCGTCGCCACCGCGTTCACGACGTTCGGCACCTGCGGCGTCAAGGTCTGGATCTTCAAGGGCGAAATCCTCGAGCACGATCCGATGGCTCAGGACAAGCGCCTGGCCGGCGACGACAACCGTCCGCGCCGCGACGCGGCTTGAACGAGAGAAGGTTTGAGGGCGTAAGCCATGATGCAACCGAAGAAGACCAAGTTCCGGAAGGCGCACAAGGGCCGCATCCACGGCACCGCGTCGTCGGGCGCGACGCTGGCGTTCGGCCAGTTCGGCCTGAAGGCGATGGCGCCTGAGCGCATCACGGCGCGCCAGATCGAAGCCGCGCGGCGTGCGCTTACGCGCCATATGAAGCGCGCCGGCCGCGTCTGGATCCGCGTGTTCCCCGATGTGCCCGTCTCGAAGAAGCCGGCCGAGGTTCGCATGGGCTCCGGCAAGGGCGCGCCGGAATTGTGGGTGGTTCGGGTCAAGCCGGGCCGGGTTCTTTTCGAGATCGACGGCGTGGCCGCGCAGACCGCGAAGGAAGCGCTGACGCTCGCCGCCGCGAAGCTGCCGATCAAGACGCGCTTCGTCGCGCGCATCGCGGAGTAACCGACATGGCCGAGATGAAGACCGCCGACATCCGCGCGATGACCCCCGACCAGATGGACGACGCTGTCGCCAATCTGAAGAAGGAGCGCTTCAATCTACGCTTCCAGCGTGCCACCGGGCAGCTGGAGAACACCTCGCGGATGCGTGAAGCCCGCCGCGATATCGCACGGATCAAGACCATCGCCGCGCAGAAGCGCGACGCGAAGAAATAAGGGGCCCGAGATGCCGAAACGTACGCTGCAGGGCGTGGTCGTCAGCGACAAGCAAGCCAAGACGGTTGTGGTGCGCGTCGATCGCCGCTTTACCCATCCGATCTACAAGAAGACCATTCGCCGCTCGAAAAACTATCACGCGCACGACGAGAACAACGAGTTCAAGCCGGGCGACATGGTGTGGATCGAGGAAAGCAAGCCGATCTCGAAGTTGAAGCGCTGGACCGTGGTCCGGGGCGAGCAGAAGAAAACCGCTTAAGCGCGATTTTGCGCATCAGAAAGAGGACAAGGTGCATCAATGATTCAGATGCAGACCAACCTCGACGTCGCCGATAATTCAGGCGCACGCCGTGTCATGTGCATCAAGGTGCTTGGAGGCTCCAAGCGCCGCTATGCAACGGTGGGCGACATCATCGTCGTGTCGATCAAGGAAGCCATCCCGCGCGGGAAGGTGAAGAAGGGTGACGTCATGAAGGCGGTGGTGGTGCGCGTCCGCAAGGACATCCGCCGCGCTGACGGTTCGGTGATCCGTTTCGACCGCAATGCGGCGGTGCTGATCAACAATCAGTCCGAACCGGTCGGTACCCGTATTTTCGGGCCGGTGCCGCGCGAGTTGCGCGCCAAGAACCACATGAAGATCATATCGCTGGCGCCGGAGGTGCTGTGATGGCTGCCAAGATTCGCAAGGGCGACAAGGTTATTGTTTTGTCGGGCCGCGACAAGGGTCGCACCGGCGAGGTGTTCGAGGTACGCCCCGCGGAAAGCAGGGCGCTGGTGCGCGGTGTCAACATGGTGAAGCGCCACCAGAAGCAGAGCCAGAACCAGGAGGGCGGCATCATCTCGAAGGAGGCGCCGGTCCACCTGTCTAAAATCGCGATCGTCGGCAAGGACGGCAAGCCGACCCGCGTCGGTTTCAAGATTCAGGCCGACGGCACCAAGGTGCGTGTCGCCAAGCGTTCGGGAGCGGAGATCGATGGCTGAGACTGCTTACGTGCCGCGCCTGCGCGCGGAGTATGACAAGAGCATCCGCGCCAAACTGACCGAGCAGTTCGGCTACGTCAATGTCATGCAGGTGCCGCGCCTCGACAAGGTGGTTCTCAACATGGGAATCGGCGAGGCCGTGAACGACCGCAAAAAGGCTGAGACGGCGGCTGGCGACTTGGCGCTGATCGCCGGTCAGAAGGCGATCGTGACCTATTCGCGTGTCGCGATTGCGACCTACAAGCTGCGTGAAAACCAGCCGATCGGCTGCAAGGTGACGCTGCGCAAGGCGAAGATGTACGAGTTCATCGACCGCCTGGTAAACGTCGCGCTGCCGCGCGTGCGCGACTTCCGCGGGCTCAATCCGAAGAGCTTCGACGGGCGCGGCAATTACTCGCTCGGCATCAAAGAACACATTATTTTCCCCGAAATCGACTTCGACAAGGCCGGGGAGAGCTGGGGCATGGACGTCACGGTCTGCACGACTGCGCAGACTGACGACGAAGCCCGAGCGCTGCTGACCGCATTCAATTTTCCGTTCCGGCAGTGAGACGCTGAGAAGCGCTCAGACGCGGAAAGGCAAGGAGCCAAGCATGGCAAAGAAGAGTTCGATCGAGAAGAACAACCGGCGTAGGCGGATGACCAAGAACGCGGCTGCGAAGCGTGCGCGGCTGAAGGCGGTCATCGCCGACAAGACCAAGCCGATGGAGGAGCGGTTCGCCGCCACTCTGAAGCTCGCCGAAATGCCGCGCAACTCGTCGGCGACGCGTATTCGCAATCGCTGCGAACTGACCGGACGTCCGCGTTCGATTTACCGCAAGAACAAGCTGAGCCGCATCGCGCTGCGCGATCTCGGTTCCAGAGGCTTGGTTCCCGGCCTCGTGAAGTCGAGCTGGTAAGGAGGATCGCCAAATGTCCACGCACGATCCGATCAGCGATCTCATCACCCGCATCCGCAATGCGCAGATGCGCAACAAGCCCAAGGTTTCGACTCCGGGCTCGAGGATGCGCGCCAATGTGCTCGAGGTCCTCAAGAGCGAGGGCTATATCCGCGGCTACGCCAGCGTCGAGCATTCCTCGGGCCGCAGCGAGCTCGAGATCGAGCTGAAGTATTTCGACGGCGAGCCCGTGATCCGCGAGATCGAGCGCGTCTCCAAGCCGGGGCGGCGCGTTTATGCCTCGGTGAGGAATCTGCCGCGCGTCAACAACGGGCTGGGAATTTCGGTGCTGTCGACGCCGAAGGGGATCATGGCCGACCACGACGCGCGTGACGCGAACGTGGGCGGCGAAGTCCTCTTCACGGTGTTCTAGGGAAGGAATTAAGCCATGTCGCGCATTGGCAAGAGGCCAGTCACGGTGCCGTCCGGTGTGACCGCGACCGTCGAAGGGCAGACCGTCAAGATGAAGGGGCCGAAAGGCCAGCTTCAGTTCGTCGTCCATGACGATGTCGAGGTGAAGTTCGAGAACGGCGCGGTGAAGGTCGCGCCGCGGCACGAGACCAACCGGGCGCGGGCGCTGTATGGCACCGCGCGCGCTCAGGTCGCGAATCTCGTTGAGGGCGTCACCAAGGGTTTCGAGAAGAAGCTCGAGATCATCGGCGTCGGCTATCGCGCCGCGTTGCAGGGCAAGACCTTGCAACTCGCGCTCGGCTACAGCCACGACGTCAATTACTCGATCCCGGAGGGGATCACGATCGTTGTGCCGAAGCCGACCGAAATCACGATCACGGGTAATGATGCGCAGCGCGTCGGTCAGGTCGCGGCCGAGATCCGCGGCTATCGTCCGCCAGAGCCCTACAAGGGCAAGGGCGTGAAGTACGCCGATGAATCGATCTTCCGCAAGGAAGGCAAGAAGAAGTAACGGAGCCGGTCATGTCGAAATTGAAGATTACGAATGCCCGGCGCAAGCAACGCGTGCGGCTGTCGTTGCGCCGCACCGCGAACGGTCGCCCTCGGCTGTCGGTGTTCCGTTCGTCGAAGCACATCTATGCCCAGGTCATCGACGACCTGAAAGGCGAGACGCTGGCGTCGGCGTCTTCGCTCGAGAAGGCGATGCGTGATGCAGGCAACACCGGTGCCAACATCGAGGCCGCCAAGGCGGTCGGCAAGCTGTTGGCGGAGCGGGCGGTGAAGAACGGCGTCAAGGAAGTGGTCTTCGATCGCGGCGGCTATCTCTATCACGGTCGCGTCAAGGCGCTGGCCGACGCTGCTCGCGAGAGCGGATTGAGCTTCTAAATGCGTATTCCGCAAAAGTGGAAGCGGGTTTTGCGATAAGAATATGCGTCTCGAGATTGGTATAGGAACGGACAGGACCGGGGCGGAAGCCTCACAAGGATCGGAAAAACACCATGGCAGGTGAACGCGAACGCGGCGGACGCGAACGGGGCAGAGATCGCGAAGAGCGCGACAGCGAGTTCGTCGACAAGCTCGTCCACATCAATCGTGTGGCGAAGGTCGTCAAGGGCGGCAAGCGCTTCGGTTTCGCGGCGCTGGTCGTGATCGGCGACCAGAAGGGCCGGGTCGGCTTCGGTCACGGCAAGGCGCGCGAAGTTCCGGAGGCAATCCGCAAGGCGACAGAGTCGGCCAAGCGCAATCTGACGCGCGTGGCGCTGCGTGAGGGCCGGACGCTGCATCACGACATCGCAGGGCGTCACGGCGCTGGCCGCGTTTACCTGCGCGCTGCTCCGGCCGGTACCGGGATCATCGCCGGCGGTCCGATGCGCGCCGTGTTCGAGACGCTTGGCATTCAGGACGTAGTTGCGAAGTCGGTCGGCTCATCCAATCCCTACAACATGGTTCGCGCAACCTTCGACGCGCTGAAGCATGTGGATTCGCCGCGCTCGGTTGCTGCCCGTCGCAACATCAAGGTTTCCACGCTGCAAGCGCGCCGTGTCGGCGGCGACGTCGAAGCGGTTGCCGAATAAATGAGGCTGAATCGGAGCGGCGACCGCCGGTCCGATCAACCCCGCTGGACAGCACTTTGGAGTGAGGACGATGGCGAAGGCCGCAAAGACAATCAAGGTCGAGCAGACCGGCAGCGCGATCCGCCGCGAACATTCGCAGCGTGAGACGCTGGTCGGGCTCAAGCTCAACAAGATCGGTCGGGTCTCCGAGTTGCAGGACACCCCTGCGGTTCGCGGCATGATCGCAAAGGTTCAGCACATCGTCAGGGTGATCGACGAGAAGTAACAATTTGCCGTCACGCCCGGCCTGGTGCCGGGACTTCACGTCTTCCAAGCGCCGCATTCGGCAAGAGACGTGGGTAGCTGGAATGAGCGGAACGGCGAACAGGACGAGGACGCGACAATGAAACTCAGCGATATCGCCGACAACGCAGGCTCGCGGAAGAAGCGTATGCGGATCGGCCGGGGTATCGGCTCCGGCAAGGGCAAGACCGGCGGCCGTGGCGGCA
This sequence comes from Nitrobacter sp. JJSN, assembly GCF_051912485.1. Classification (GTDB taxonomy): domain Bacteria; phylum Pseudomonadota; class Alphaproteobacteria; order Rhizobiales; family Xanthobacteraceae; genus Nitrobacter. Next base: position 1,193,175 of record NZ_CP196822.1, read on the forward strand.
AGGGCCAGACCGCGCGCTCGGGCGTGCGCATCAAGGGCTTTGAGGGCGGCCAGATGCCGCTACATCGGCGTCTGCCGAAGCGCGGCTTCAACAATATTTTCCGGCTGGAGTTCGCCGAGATCAACCTCGACCGTCTTCAAGCCGCGATCGACGCCGGTTCGATCGATGCAAAGGCCACCATCAACGCCGAGTCGCTGGTGAAGTCCGGCGCGGTGCGGCGCGCCAGGGACGGGATCCGCCTGCTCGGTCGCGGCGAGATCAAGGCAAAGCTGACTATCGAGGTTCATGGCGCTTCGAAGGCCGCGATCGCGGCGGTCGAGAAGGCTGGTGGCTCGGTGAAAATCCTTGCGCCGAAGAAGGACGAAGGTGAGGCAGCGTAACATCTGTGTCATCGCCCGCTTTGGCGCACGACAGTTGACTTGCGGATGGTAATTTATCGAAAGCCGAGCACCACAAGAAGTCCGATGTCTGTCGAGTGCCCCACCATGGCGGAGCATGACGGCGAGGTTGGCGCGGGAGAAAGCTGAATATGGTCTCAGCAGCGGAACAACTGGCGGCAAACCTTAACTTCTCGGCGTTCGCAAAAGCCGACGAACTGAAGAAGCGCATCTGGTTCACGCTGGGTGCGTTGCTCGTTTACCGGCTCGGCACCTACATTCCGCTGCCGGGCATCGACCCCACGGTTTGGCAGAAGGTTTTCAACTCCCAGGCCGGCGGCATCCTCGGGATGTTCAACATGTTCTCCGGCGGTGGTATCGACCGCATGGCGATCTTCGCCTTGAACATCATGCCGTACATTTCGGCATCGATCATCCTGCAACTGTTGACGACCGTGTCGCCGAAGCTCGAGGCCCTCAAGAAGGAGGGTGAAGCCGGCCGCAAGCTGATCAACCAATACACCCGCTATCTCACCGTGGTGCTGGCGTTCTTCCAGTCCTATGGCATCGCCGTCGGCCTTCAGGGCGCCGGCAATGTCGTGAGCAATCCTGGCATGTTCTTCCTGGTCTCCACCGCGATTACGCTGACCGGCGGCACCATGTTCCTGATGTGGCTTGGCGAGCAGATCACCTCGCGCGGCATCGGCAACGGCATTTCGCTCATCATCATGGCGGGCATCGTCGCCGAGTTGCCATCTGCGCTGGCCAACATGCTGGAACTCGGCCGTCAGGGTGCGCTGTCGACCGGGATTATCCTGATCGTTCTCATCATGGTCGTCGGCGTGATCGCCTTCATCGTGTTCATGGAGCGCGCCCAGCGCAGGCTGCTGATCCAGTATCCGAAGCGTCAGGTCGGCAACAAGATGTTCGAGGGGCAGTCCTCCCATCTGCCACTGAAGCTCAATACCTCGGGCGTGATTCCGCCGATCTTCGCGTCGTCGCTGCTGCTGCTGCCGACGACGGTTGCGAATTTCAACGCAGGCAAGGGACCGGAATGGTTCCAATGGGTGACCACGCAACTCGGCCACGGCCGGCCGCTGTTTCTGGTCCTCTACCTCGCGCTGATCGTGTTCTTCACGTTTTTCTACACCGCGATTGTGTTCAATCCGACCGAGACTGCCGACAACCTGAAAAAGCACGGCGGTTTCATTCCCGGCATCAGACCGGGCGAGCGCACGGCCGAATATATCGACTATGTGCTCTCGCGCATCACCGTGCCCGGGGCGGTCTATCTCGCGGTTGTCTGTCTGATTCCTGAGATTCTGATTTCCTACGCGGCCGTGCCGTTCTACTTCGGCGGCACGTCGCTGCTGATCGTCGTCAGCGTGACGATGGATACGGTGTCGCAGGTGCAGGGGTATCTGCTAGCCCATCAATATGAAGGCCTGATCAAAAAGTCCAAGCTGAGGGGCCGCCGTCGCTGACCCGGCGAGGGGGCAAATCTTCATGAGATTGATTCTTCTCGGACCGCCGGGGGCGGGAAAAGGAACGCAGGCGCAACGTCTGCTCCATCACTACGGACTCGTCCAGCTCTCCACCGGCGACATGCTGCGTGCGGCCGTTGCTGCCGGCACGCCGGTCGGCCTCAAGGCCAAGGACATCATGGCGAGCGGGGGGCTGGTCCCCGACGACGTCGTCATCGGTATCATTTCCGACCGGCTGGACCAGCCGGACGCAGCCAACGGTTTCATCCTGGACGGCTTTCCGCGCACCGTGCCGCAGGCCGAGGCGCTGGATCACCTGCTCCAATCCAAAAATATCGCGCTTGATGCGGTGGTCGAGCTCCGCGTCGATGAGAATGCGCTGCTGCAGCGCGTCGAAAATCGCGTCGCGGAAATGACGGCGCGGGGCGAGCAGGTTCGGGCCGATGATACGCCCGAGGTACTCTCGAAGCGGTTGGCCAGCTATCGTGCGCTGACCGAGCCGCTCATTCGCTATTATTCGGAGCGCCGCAAGCTGTTGACCGTTGACGGCATGATGGCCATCGAGGACGTCACGCGGGATATCCGCCGTGTCCTGAGGCGGTCGGGGGTTCCGATGTCCAAATTCGGCGTCCGCAGGTGGTAAGGCCTGCCGGAAAGGCGGCCTGAAAACGCGTGTATGAGCCGACAAATGATCGCCCGAGCAATGTCTCCCGCGGCGGGCGGGGAACCGGCAAGTGAAGCAGGCCGAAAAAGCGGTCAAAAAAGTCACGAAAAGGCGAGCAAAAGACGCGAAGCGGTTGACGAAGCGATACTAAATCCCTAATAAACGGGCATCCAGTCGGATCGTTTAGGACGATGCCCGGACCCCAAGATTTCAGAGGGTCGGGCGTCGTGTTTGTGTTTGTGGATACCCGCCTGAAATATCGAAGACAAAAGACCGGCCCACTGAGGGTCGGCGACAGGAGAGAAGTCTGTGGCCCGTATTGCCGGCGTGAATATCCCAACCAACAAGCGCGTCGTCATTGCGCTTCAGTACATTCATGGCATCGGTCAGAAGAATGCCGCTGAGATCGTCGAGAAGGTCAAGATTCCGGCTGATCGCCGGGTCGCGCAACTGACCGATCAGGAAGTGCTTCAGATTCGCGAAGTCATTGATCGCGACTACCTCGTCGAAGGCGATCTTCGCCGCGAGGTTGGCATCAACATCAAGCGGCTGATGGATCTCGGCTGCTATCGCGGCCTGCGTCATCGCCGCGGATTGCCGGTGCGTGGCCAGCGTACGCACACCAACGCGCGCACCCGCAAAGGGCCGGCAAAGTCGATCGCCGGCAAGAAGAAGTAACGAAAGCGATAAAGGGAGCGGTCAACTGCGGATAGTCGTTTTCTATCCTGCTTGACCGTTCGCTGCTCGCTTATCTGGTGGAGCCGCTGGCATTACGGCGGCGTTGAGATCACAGGAAAGGCTGATAATGGGTAAGGAAGCTGCGACACGCGTCCGCCGTCGCGAACGCAAGAACATCGCGTCCGGCATCGCGCATGTGAATTCGTCGTTCAACAACACGACCATCACCATCACCGACGCGCAGGGCAATACGATCGCATGGTCGTCGGCCGGAACGATGGGTTTCAAGGGATCGCGCAAATCGACGCCGTATGCGGCGCAGGTCGCGGCGGAAGACGTTTCCAAGAAGGCGCAGGAACACGGCATGCGTACCCTCGAGGTCGAGGTAGCGGGGCCGGGTTCAGGCCGCGAATCGGCGCTGCGCGCGCTGCAGGCCGCTGGTTTCACCGTCACCTCGATCCGTGACGTGACCACGATCCCGCATAACGGTTGCCGTCCACGCAAGCGCCGGCGCGTTTGATATTTCGACCGCGGGCGGTTTGTTGTCCGCGCAGGTTCGAAACCTTTATCGCGCGGGTTGATCCGCGCACTCCAACGCCAGAGATATTGATGGCATGGGTGACACAGTGACGATCCAGAAAAATTGGCAAGAACTTATTCGGCCGAACAAGCTGCAGGTCGTTCCCGGCAGCGATCCCTCGCGCTTCGCGACCCTGATCGCCGAGCCGCTCGAGCGCGGTTTCGGGCAGACGCTCGGTAACGCGCTGCGCCGCATCCTGCTGTCGTCGCTGCAAGGCGCTGCAGTGCAGTCGGTGCATATCGACGGCGTGCTGCACGAGTTCTCCTCGATCGCGGGCGTTCGCGAGGACGTCACCGACATCGTGCTGAACATCAAGGACATCTCGATCAAGATGCAGGGCGAAGGCCCGAAGCGTATGGTCGTGAAGAAGCAGGGTCCCGGCTCCGTCACTGCGGGCGACATCCAGACCGTCGGCGACATCGTGGTGCTCAACCCCGACCTTCCAATTTGCACCCTCGACGACGGCGCCGAAATCCGCATGGAATTCACCGTTGCCAACGGCAAGGGCTATGTTGCCGCCGAGCGTAACCGGCCCGAGGACGCGCCGATCGGCCTAATCCCGGTCGACAGCCTGTATTCGCCCGTGCGCAAGGTGTCCTACAAGGTCGAGAACACCCGCGAGGGCCAGATTCTCGACTACGACAAGCTAACGATGACGATCGAGACCAATGGCGGCGTGACGCCGGAGGATGCCGTGGCCTTCGCCGCGCGCATTCTGCAGGATCAGCTCAACGTCTTCGTCAACTTCGAGGAACCGCGCAAGGAAGTTACCACCGAGATCATTCCGGATCTGGCGTTCAACCCGGCCTTCCTCAAGAAGGTGGACGAATTGGAACTGTCGGTGCGTTCGGCAAACTGCCTGAAGAACGACAACATCGTCTACATCGGCGATCTGGTGCAGAAGTCGGAAGCGGAGATGCTGCGCACGCCGAACTTCGGTCGCAAGTCGTTGAACGAGATCAAGGAAGTGCTGGCCCAGATGGGTCTGCATCTCGGCATGGAAGTGCCCGGCTGGCCGCCGGAGAATATCGACGAACTGGCCAAGCGCTTCGAGGATCATTACTGAGCTTTTTACCTCTCCCCACCGGAGAGGGACAAGAGCAGGGCGAACGCAGGATGCCCACCTGCATTGAATGTCCGACCCGCGGTCGCGACAGGGATTGAGGAAAGAGATATGCGTCACGGCAAGGTTCACCGGAAGCTCAACCGCACCGCGGAGCATCGCAAGGCGATGTTTGCCAACATGGCGGCGGCGCTCATCAAGCACGAGCAGATCGTCACCACGCTGCCGAAGGCGAAGGAACTGCGCCCGATCGTCGAAAAGCTCGTGACGCTCGGCAAGAAGGGCGGTCTCGACAAGCGCCGTCAGGCGATCAGCGAGATGCGCGATGTCGATCAGGTGAAGAAGCTGTTCGGCGTGCTGGCGCCTCGCTACAAGGACCGTCACGGCGGCTACACCCGCATCATCAAGGCCGGCTTCCGTTATGGCGACAACGCGCCGATGGCGGTGATTGAATTCGTCGACCGCGACTTCGATGCCAAGGGCCAGGACTCCGGCCCGGTGCAGGAGAAGGCCACCGAGGAGGCCTGAAATCCTGCGGTATCCGGGACATCAAAAGCGGCGCTTTGAGCGCCGCTTTTTGTTTGTGTGTCTTCAGTTTGTGTCGTCGTAATGCGATGGCTGTCGCGACGCGTGGCCTCGCGGCATTACGGTTCACGGCGTGTTGAGGCGCAATCCTCCACTGAGCGCTGGCGAGCGCGGATGTCGATCGCCACATCGTGAATTACACCGTGTCCTGCGGCGCCCACGCGACCGCCTCTCATCAGGAATTGCTCCGTGAACATTGATCTGTCCGGCACCACAGCTCTCGTCACCGGTTCAACCTCGGGCATCGGTCATGCGATCGCCAAAGGGCTCGCGGCAGCGGGTGCGAAAATCATTGTCAACGGGCGCACGCAGGCCAAGGTGGATGCGGCAGTGGCCGCGCTCAAGACGGTAGTGAGCGGGGCGGCCATCGAGGCTGTCGCGGCCGACGTCTCGACGGTTGATGGCTGCGCGGCATTGGTCAAAGCGGTGCGTGATGTCGATATCCTCATCAACAACGCCGGCATATTCGAGCCGAAAGAATTTTTCGACATTCCCGATGAGGACTGGCAACGCTTCTTCAATGTGAACGTGATGTCTGGCATACGGCTGGCGCGTGCGTATTTGCCTGGGATGCTCCAGCGCAATTGGGGACGCATCGTCTTCATCGCCTCCGAATCCGCGATCATGATTCCGAAGGAAATGATCCACTACGGCATGACGAAAACGGCGCAGCTTTCGGTGTCGCGTGGCCTTGCCGAACTGACACGTGGGACTGCCGTAACGGTGAATGCCGTGCTGCCAGGGCCGACCATGTCGGAGGGTGTCGAAACTTTCGTGAAAGATCTTGCCAAACAGAACGGTGAATCGGTCGAGACTGCCGCCGCAAACTTCATCAAGCAGCACCGGCCGACATCGCTGATTCAGCGTTTCGCCAGCGTCGACGAGATTGCCAACATGGTCGTCTATGTCGCTTCACGCGAGGCTTCGGTCACCAACGGCGCAGCATTGCGGGCCGAGGGTGGGCTGGTACAAAGCATCATATAGTTTTGTTGCGATGACTGCGTCACTCGCACGCCTTGTTGCCTTTCATCGACATCAGACCGTCCAGGCGCATCCGCACAATCGTCAATCTGGACTGTCGATCTCAGCAAGGACGCGTGCCAAGGGAGCGGGCCTGTATATCGCGGAGAATTGCGGTGCAGGGGCGGAAAATCCGACGGAACGAGCACGAAAATGCCGCCTTTTGCTTCTCTTGAACGGCTGAGGCGCCTATATCTGCGGTCTTCGCCCTGGGAATCGCTTCATGCCGTTTCGCCTGTTCACCCTGCTATTCCTCGCCTTGATGATGTTGACGCCCGTCCACGCCCAGGACCGCCGCGTGCCGGCCTCTCAGGCCGAACTTCGGTTGTCCTATGCGCCGATCGTGCAGCGGGTGGCGCCGGCCGTGGTCAACGTCTATGCCGCCAAGGTGATCCAGAACCGTAATCCGCTTCTCGACGACCCGATCTTTCGCCGCTTCTTCGGCGTTCCGGGCCAGCAGCCGGAACAGATGCAGCGTTCGCTCGGCTCGGGGGTGATGGTCGATCCGTCCGGCCTTGTTGTGACCAATAATCATGTGATCGAGGGCGCCGATCAGGTCAAGGTCGCCTTGTCGGACAAGCGCGAGTTCGAAGCCGAGATCGTGCTCAAGGACACGCGGACCGATCTTGCGGTTCTGCGGCTGAAGGATGCGCATGAGAAGTTTCCGACGCTCGATTTTGCGAATTCGGATGAGTTGCTGGTCGGAGACGTCGTCATCGCGATCGGAAACCCCTTCGGCGTCGGACAGACGGTGACGCACGGCATCGTTTCGGCGTTGGCGCGCACACAGGTCGGTATCACCGACTATCAGTTCTTCATCCAGACCGATGCGGCGATCAATCCGGGCAACTCCGGCGGCGCGCTGGTCGATATGACCGGCCATCTTGCAGGGATCAACACAGCGATCTTCTCGCGCTCCGGAGGATCGCAGGGCATCGGCTTTGCGATTCCGGCCAACATGGTGCGGGTCGTCGTGGCGTCGGCCAAGAGCGGCGGCACGGCCGTGAAGCGGCCCTGGCTCGGCGCGCGGCTGCAGACGGTGACGCCGGAAATTGCCGAGACCATCGGTCTCAAGGCGCCCGCCGGCGCGCTGGTCGCCAGCGTTGCGCCGGGAAGTCCGGCGGCGCGGGCGGGCCTCAAGCTGTCCGACCTGATCGTGTCGATCGATGGCCAGCCCGTCGAGGATCCCAATGCGTTCGACTATCGCTTCGCGACGCGCCCGCTCGGCGGCACGTCGCAAGTGGAAGTTCAACGCAACGGCAAGCTGATGAAGCTCGCTGTTCCGCTGGAGACAGCGCCGGACACAGGCCGCGATGAGATCGCGATCACCGCGCAGTCGCCATTCCAGGGCGCGACGGTTGCGAATATTTCGCCAGCGCTCGCCGACGAGCTTCATCTCGATTCCGGCGCCGAAGGCGTTGTGGTCACCGCACTGGCCGGCGACGGAATGGCCTCGAATGTCGGCTTCAGGAAAGGCGACATCATCCTGGCGGTCAACAACAAGAAGATCGTCAAGACAGCCGATCTCGAACGGGCCGTTAGCGAAGCCAGGCGAGTCTGGCGGATCACGCTGATGCGCGGTGGCCAACAGATTCAAGTCATGCTCGGCGGATGAGCCCGAAGCGCCAGCGCGAGTCCAAAAGCCTGTTCGCTGCAGCCGGTCTGGAACGCGATGCGCTGCATCCGCTGCCGGACAGGCTGCGACCGCAGGCGCTGTCGGATGTAGTCGGGCAGGATCACATTCTTGGACCGGACGGCGCGCTGACCCGGATGCTGGAGACCCGCACGCTCGGCTCGCTCGTCTTCTGGGGGCCGCCGGGGACCGGCAAGACCACGGTGGCGCGGCTGCTGGCGGACGCGACCGCGCTGCACTTCGAGCAATTGTCGGCGGTGTTCTCCGGCGTCGCCGACCTGAAGAAGGCGTTCGACGCCGCCCGCGCGCGCCGCGAATCGGGGATGGGAACGCTGCTGTTCGTCGACGAGGTGCATCGCTTCAATCGCGCGCAGCAGGATTCGTTTCTGCCTGTCATGGAGGACGGCACCGTAGTCCTCGTCGGCGCCACCACTGAGAACCCGTCCTTCGAACTGAACGCGGCGCTGTTGTCGCGGGCACGCGTGCTGGTGTTCCATTCGCTCGATGCTGCGGCGATCGAAAAACTGTTCGCACGCGCCGAACAGGTCGAGGGCAAGCCGCTGCCGCTCAATTCCGAGGCGCGCTCCGCGCTGGTGCGCATGGCCGATGGCGACGGCCGCGCGGCGTTGACGCTGGTCGAGGAAGTCTGGCGATCAGCTCGTGACGGCGAAGTCTTCAATGCCGAGCAGTTGCAGGGCGTGCTGCAGCGCCGCGCGCCGATCTACGACAAATCCGCCGACGGCCATTACAACCTGATCTCTGCCCTGCACAAAGCGGTGCGTGGCTCCGATCCGGATGCGGCGTTGTATTATCTGGCGCGGATGCTCGAGGCCGGAGAGGATCCGCTGTTTCTGGCGCGCCGTGTGGTGCGGATGGCGGTGGAGGATATCGGCCTTGCCGATCCGCAAGCGCTGGTCGTCGCCAACGCAGCGAAGGACGCCTATGATTTTCTCGGCTCGCCGGAGGGCGAGCTGGCCATCGCGCAGGCCGTGATCTATGTCGCGACCGCGCCGAAATCGAACGCCGCCTACAAGGCGTTCGGTGCGGCGAAGCGGGTCGCAAAGGAGAACGGATCGCTGCTGCCGCCGAAGCATATCCTGAATTCGCCGACCAGGCTGATGCAGGAAGAGGGCTATGGCGGCGGCTACGAGTACGATCATGATACGCCGGACGGCTTTTCCGGGCAGGACTATTTTCCGGAGGCGCTCGGACGGCGGACGTTCTACGATCCGCCCGACCGCGGCTTCGAGCGCGAGATCAGGAAGCGGCTGGACTATTGGGCCAAGCTGCGACGAGAGAAGGAGAGCGGCAGCAAATGACCATGAAGTTTATCCGTGCCTGCATCATAGCCATCGGCGCTCTCGCGTGGGTGGTGCCCTCGCACGCGGAGATGGTCGAGACCGCCCCCGGCGTCACGGTGACGAAGAAGACATTCGCGGCGCCGATTGACGAGCAGCCGTTCTTCGGGTTCGCCCAAAAGACTCCCGAGCAGAGTCAAGCCGATGCCGCTTTTCTCGCAAGCGCGGATAAGCTCGGCCCGCGCGACGCGGTTTTTCATGCAGCCATCGAGCGCGGCTGGGCGAATTTGGATCGCGGCGATTTTCCGGAGGCGGCCAAGCGATTCAATCAAGCGTGGCTGCTCGTCCCGGAACGAAGCCCGATCTATCAAGGTTTCGCCGTGATCGCCGCGGCGCGCTTCGGGGATCTCGAATACGCCGAGGAGCTTTTCAAGATTGCGCTTCGCCAGCCGGACCCGCGGCGAACGCTGAAGGCCGATTACGGGCGCCTTCTATTGAAGTCCAAGCGGCCAGATGAGGCGAAAACGGTTTTGGAGGAGGGCGTGCGTGATGCACCGGAATTCGCGGATGCGTGGGCCAGTCTCGGACTTGCGCGGTTGCAGACCGGGGACGCTGCAGGCGCATGTGCGGCCGCGAGCGAGGCCATGAAGCTCAAGCTCTCGGGTAAGGTTGTATCCGACCTCGTTATGCTAAAGAGACAAGCGGCCTGCCCGTAACGGTCGAGTGCCGGCCGCGCGGCGTGAATACACCGTGACGCTGCCCGGCTCATGCGCTACCCACACGGTTTATTTGACAAGTTAGAGGAGCATATGAGCCGCCGCGTCAAACGACCTCTCGCGAAGAAGTCCGTGCGCGATGACAAGCGCGCCGGCAAACATGTCGAGCGAGTGCGTAGCGAGCGCAAGCCTGCTCCCCTCCCTCCGCGAAGCGAAGCGAAGCTGCGGGGAGGGGTCGGGAGGCGTTCGACCTCGAATCCTTCCCCCACCCCGGCATCTGCGACGCCGACCCTCCCTACCGATAGGCAGGGGGAGGGAAAGGAAGCGCCGCTGCCGACGAAAGTGCAGACTGTCGCCGTGACAGCCGACGAAGCCAACATGCGCGTCGATCGCTTTCTTGAAGCGCGCTTTCCCGGCCTGTCGTTTTCCCACATTCAACGCATCGTCCGCAAAGGCGAGCTGCGCGTAAACGGCAAGCGTGCCGACAGCAAGGATCGCCTGGGCGAAGGCGATAAGGTCCGCATCCCTCCGCTCAAACTCGACACACCGAAGGCCACGGCTCATCTGTCCGAGGCCGAGGCAAAGACCCGCGACGAATTGCAGAAGATGGTGCTGTTCGAAGACGCCGACGTCATGGTGCTGAACAAGCCGGCCGGGCTTGCGGTGCAGGGCGGCTCCGGCCTGTCGCGGCACATCGACGGCATGCTTGAGGTGATGTGCGACGCGAAAGGTCAGCGCCCGCGCCTCGTGCATCGGCTCGATCGCGAGACGGCTGGTTGCCTGCTGGTGGCCAAGACGCGTTTTGCGGCGACGGCGCTGACGGGGTCGTTCCGGCATCGTTCGGCGCGCAAGATTTACTGGGCGCTGGTTGCGGGCGTGCCGAAGCCAAAGCAGGGCCGCATCTCGACCTATCTCGCCAAGGAAGAAAGCGAGGAGGATTCAATCATGCGGATCGCCGCGCATGGCGACGAGGGCGCGAGCCATGCGGTGACTTACTACGCGGTGGTGGAAACCTCGGCGCAGAAGCTCGCCTGGGTGTCGCTGAAACCCGTCACCGGCCGTACTCATCAACTCCGCGCGCACATGGCGCATATCGATCATGCCATCGTCGGCGATCCCAAGTATTTCAACAAGGAAAACTGGCAATTGCCGGGAGGTCTTCAGAAGCGGCTTCATCTCCTGGCACGCCGCATCGTGATCCCGCATCCGCGCGGCGGCGTTATCGATGTCACGGCGCCGTTGCCGCCGCACATGTTGCAATCCTGGAATTTGCTCGGTCTTGAGGCGGATCGGTTCGACCCGATCGAGAACGCGCCGGAGGAGTAGGTCCTTGCCGTTGCGGCGGGACCGACATCAGGGCGATGTGAGAATATGCCATGCGTGAATTGTTCGAAGAAAGTCTCGGCCCGTCGCCGCTGGATCCGGAAGAAGCGGTACGCCAGTCCACGCGAACTGGGCAGCGCAAGCGTTTCTATACCTCCGCGAGCGTGAGGGAGACGCCGGAAGGGTTCGCCATCCTGCTCGACGACAAGCCGGTGCGCACGCCATCGCGCAACCTGCTGGCGGCGCCGGCCCGCGAGATTGCCGCAACTATCGCATCTGAATGGGAGGCACAGCAGGACGCCATCAATCCCATGACCATGCCGACGACGCGACTCGCCAACAGCGTCATCGATGGCGTGGTCGGGCGCGTCGATGCCGTGGTCGAGGATATCGCCAAATATTTTGAAACGGACCTTCTGTTCTATCGCGCCGGCCATCCCGATGCGCTGGTCGCGCGCGAAGCCGCGCATTGGGATCCGGTGCTGTTCTGGGCGGCCGAAACGCTGGGAGCGCATTTCATACTGACTGAGGGCATCGTGCATGTCCGCCAGCCGGATCAGGCGATCGCCGCGGCCCGCGCGGCGCTGCCGTCCGACCCCTGGGCGGTTGGAGCCTTGCATGTCGTCACGACATTGACCGGCTCGGCGTTGCTCGCGCTCGCCCTGATGCGCGGGCGGCTTGATACGGACGAGGTCTGGGCCGCCGCTCATGTCAATGAGGATTGGAATAGCGAGCAATGGGGCGTCGACGAGGAGACCGCCGTCCGGCGGGTGGCTCGCTTGGCCGATTTTAGGGCTGCTGCGGCCGTCCTGGCAGCGCAGACTAAACCATTCGGTTAACGAGAGGTTTAGACACCGAAGTTAGCCTCGCGGGTCAAACGAGGCTTTCATGGCGATCTCGATCAATCCGATCTTTCCGGTCATCGCGGCGCAAGGCGCCGCACCCGAAGCCGCGCTTCAACCGGGTACGGTGGTCGACGCGCAGGTCCAGAAGATCCTTGCCAATGATCTCGTTCGCATCGCGATCGCCAATCTGACGATCGAGGTGCTCTCGGAAATTCCGCTCGAGGTCGGCCAGAGCCTGCAGCTTTCGGTGTCGCAGACCGCGCAAGGATTGAGGCTCGCGGTGGTCGGGCAGGGCGGGTCGCCCAATCTGGCGACCGCCGCGACCGCGACGGCGGAGCCACAAGATTCCGTAACGCTGACGCCTGATGTCGCGGCCAGCATGACGGCCAAAATGGATACGCCGGCCTCGCCCTCAATACCCGCGCTGACGGCGCTGGAAGCCCTTTCCGTATCGGCCGCAGCGCAGGTCGCCGCGACGCGCCAGGGCAGCCTGTCGCCGCTCTACGCCAATCTGCTGGTGGCCGCCGGATCGGGCAAGCTGCCGCCACAAGCGCAACAGGTCGTGGACCGGTTGCTGGCTTTGCGTCCCGATCTCGGCCCGAACCTGACCGGGGGCGACATTAAGACCGCGTTCAGGAATTCCGGGCTTTTTCTCGAGGCTTCACTGGCGGCAGGATTGAAGATTGCGCCATCAGCGCCCACGCAAATTCCCGATCTCAAGGCCGCGCTGCTTGTGCTTCGCGAGGCGCTTTCGATCTCCGCCGGCGCGCCGGTCACGCAGGGTGCGCCTGCGAGTGCTGCGCCGGGTTCGCAACAAGCGCAGCAACCGGCTGCACAACCCGCGCCGATGGCAGGCGCGCCTCCGCTGTCACCAGACTTCGAGCCGCAGGAAGTCTACCTGCCGCAGGCGCGGCTGCCGGTCACCGATGAAGCCGACACCTCGACGGCTGCGAACCAGACATTGTTTTCCCGCGTATCCGATGCAGGCGTTCGCGCCGCCGCCACCGGTGCTGCCTTGAATCTTCTGCAAGAGGTGCTTCAGAACGGAGGCAGCAGAGCCGGCCTCGGTGCGGGTCTCGGACTCGACGGCGATACCACGGCCGGATCGTCGCCGCTCAGGACCGCGCCGGCGAACGGACCTACTGAGAACAACGTCTTTATCGTACGCACCAGCACGCCGTCGCCGCCCTTTTCCGGCGCGTTGCCGAGTACGCAACCCGTAGCGTTTCCGGCGCTGTCATCGGCTGCACCGGCGAGCGAAATTGCACGGCATCTGCTTGACGATACCGACGCTGCGATCTCGCGTCTGACGCTGTTACAGGTTGCCTCGCTCCCGGATCGCGTCGACACGGCAGGACCCAGGCTCGACCAGAACGCGCCGCGCTGGAATTTCGAGATTCCGTTTGCGACGCCGATGGGGACGGCCATGGCGCAGTTCGAGATTTCGCGCGATGCCGCCGGCCACGATGTCGAGACAGCGAGGCGGGTCTGGCGCGCGCGATTTTCGCTCGACGTCGAACCTGCCGGGCCGGTTCATGCGCTGGTGTCGTTGACCGGCGATAACACGTCGGTTCGGCTCTGGGCCGAGCGTCCTGCAACAGTGAGCCGGTTGCGCGCCGGTGCCTCGCAGTTGAGTCAGGCATTGAGCCACGCCGAATTGCAGCCGGGCGATATCGTCATCCGCGAGGGCGCGCCGCCGCCGCCGAAGCCCGCGCCGGCCGGCCATTTTCTGGATCGCGCCTTATGAGCATGGAGACCAAGGATCAAGTCGCGGTCGCCCTTCACTATGACAAGGGCAGCGGCGCGCCGCGCGTGGTCGCCAAGGGCAGGGGATCGCTCGGTGCGAAGATCATCGAGGTCGCCAAAGAGAACGACATACCGATCGAGGAAAACGAGGTGCTGGCCGGCGCGCTGTCACGTGTCGAAATCGGCGACGAAATCCCGGCCGAACTCTACAAGGCCGTAGCCGAGGTGCTGGTGTTCGTGCTGCGGCTGTCGGGGCGAGCCCCGTAAGGGAGTGCCCGTCCTGTTGGTGACAGCTTCAAAAACGGCGTGCTAAAACCGGGCTATGGTGCGGCGGACCCAGGTGGCCGAGCCGCAGGTCGGGACGGGCGGCGGATCATGAAGGATATCCTCGAGACCCTCGACGCCCGCCGCGCCGCCGCAAAGCTCGGCGGCGGCGAGAAGCGCATCGAGGCGCAGCACGCGCGCGGCAAGTTGACAGCGCGCGAACGCATCGAGCTCCTGCTCGACAGGGGCTCGTTCGAGGAGTTCGACATGTTCGTCGAGCATCGCTCGGTCGAATTCGGTATGGACAAGTCGAAGGTGCCGGGCGACGGCGTGGTCACCGGCTGGGGCACCGTCAACGGCCGCAAGATTTTCATGTTCGCCAAGGACTTCACCGTGTTCGGCGGCTCGCTGTCGGAGACCCACGCGCTGAAGATCACGAAAATCCAGGATATGGCGATGAAGGCGCGGGCGCCGATCATCGGTCTCTATGATGCCGGCGGCGCGCGCATCCAGGAGGGTGTTGCCGCGCTGGCCGGCTATTCCTATGTGTTTCGCCGCAACGTGCAGGCTTCCGGCGTCATTCCGCAGATTAGCGTCATCATGGGGCCGTGCGCCGGCGGAGACGTTTATTCGCCGGCGATGACCGACTTCATCTTCATGGTGAAGAACACGAGCTACATGTTCGTCACCGGCCCCGACGTGGTGAAGACCGTCACCAACGAGGTCGTGACCGCGGAAGAACTCGGCGGCGCCAGCGTGCACGCCACCAAGTCGTCCATCGCCGACGGCGCGTTCGAAAACGATGTCGAGGCGCTGCTGCAGATGCGGCGGCTGATTGACTTCCTGCCGAGCAACAATACCAATGGCGTCCCGGAATGGCCGAGTTTCGACGACATCGAGCGCACCGACCAATCGCTGGACACGCTGGTGCCCGACAATCCCAACAAGCCCTACGACATCAAGGAGCTGATCCTCAAAGTCGTGGACGAGGGCGACTTCTTCGAGATTGGAGATACTTTCGCGAAAAACATCGTCACCGGTTTCGGCCGCATCGCCGGACGATCGGTCGGCTTCGTCGCCAACCAGCCGATGGTGCTGGCGGGCGTGCTGGACTCCGATGCGTCACGCAAGGCCGCGCGCTTCGTCCGGTTTTGCGATGCCTTCAACATTCCGATCGTGACTTTCGTCGACGTGCCGGGCTTTCTGCCGGGAACGGCGCAGGAGTACGGCGGCCTTATCAAACATGGCGCGAAGCTCCTGTTTGCCTATTCGCAATGCACGGTGCCACTCGTCACTGTCATCACGCGAAAGGCCTATGGCGGCGCGTTCGATGTGATGGCGTCAAAGGAAATCGGCGCAGACATGAACTACGCCTGGCCGACTGCGCAGATCGCGGTGATGGGCGCAAAGGGCGCGGTGGAGATCATCTTCCGCAGCGACATCGGCGATGCGGAGAAGATCGCCGCGCGCACCAAGGAATACGAGGACCGTTTTCTGTCGCCGTTCATCGCCGCCGAGCGCGGCTACATCGACGATGTCATCATGCCCCA